>DASPKS010000247.1:0-7597 GCA_035628035.1 Rubricoccaceae bacterium | reverse complement strand
AAGTAGGCGAAGAGCGAGTTGCCCTTGGGGGCCGTGGCGGGGTAGAGGCAGCATTCGGCGAGGTGGAACTGGCCCTCGGGCATCCCGACGTAGTCGAACGCCTGGGCGGCGGCCATGGCGATCTGGAGGGCGCGAGGGTCGGCCAGCCCGACGTCCTCGGCGGCGAAAATGACCATGCGGCGGAAGATGAAGCGGGGGTCCTCGCCGGCGTAGACCATGCGGGCCATCCAGTAGAGGGCGGCGTCGGGGTCGGAGCCGCGGAGGCTCTTGATGAACGCCGAGATGGTGTCGAAGTGGATGTCGCCCTCCTTGTCGTAGAGGACGGCGCGGCGCTGGATGGAGTCCTCGGCGACGGCGAGGTCCACGCGGATGACGCCGCCCTCGTCGGGCGCCGTGGTCTCGACGGCGAGCTCGAGCGCGTTGAGGAGGTTGCGCGCGTCTCCGTTGGCGGTGTCGACGAGATGGTCGAGCGCCTCGTCGGTGATGTCCACGTCGAGGTGGCCATAGCCGCGCTCCACATCGGCCAGGGTAGCGCGGGCCACGTCGCGGAGGTCCTCCTCCGTGAGCGTCTTCAGCTCGAAGATCCGGCTGCGCGAGACGAGCGCCTTGTTCACCTCGAAGTACGGGTTCTCGGTAGTTGCCCCGATGAAGGTGACGGTGCCGTTCTCGACGTGCGGCAGGAGGGCGTCCTGCTGCGCCTTGTTGAAGCGGTGCACCTCGTCGACGAAGAGGATGGTGCCTTGTCCGTGGAGGCGCTGCCGCTCCTGCGCCGAAGCGATCTGCTCGCGGATGTCCTTCACGCCGGCGAGCACGGCGTTGAGGCTGGCGAAGTGCTTCCGCGTGGTGTTGGCGATGATCCGCGCGAGGGTGGTCTTGCCCGAGCCCGGCGGCCCGTAGAGGATGAGGCTCGTCACGCGGTCGGCCTCGACAGCGCGGCGGAGGAGCTTCCCTTCCCCGAGGACGTGCGCCTGCCCGAAGAACTCGTCGAGCGTGCGGGGGCGCATGCGGTCGGCAAGGGGGGCGCCGGCCGCGCGGCGCGCCTCGGCGGCGGGGGCGAAGAGGTCGGGCATGGGGAGCAGGAGAGGGCGGGTGATACCGACCGGCGGGCGCAAAGCTCCTCCGCCGGGTGGGGGGCCGCGCAAACGTTGCGCTTGCGCCGGAAGGGAACCTGTCGTTGATTGGAAGCGCTTCCGCAGCGCCGCGCATCCCTCGCACGCCACTCCGGCGCCGCTTTCTTCCGCTCACCTCCCTCCAGCTATGTACCGCTTTGCTACACTCATCGGCCTCCTCGTGCTCGGGCCGTCCCTCCAGGCCCAGACCGTCGAGACCTTCGGCGCCGTCCTCCGCGGCACCAACGAGGTCCCGCCGAACGGCTCCCCCGCCCGCGGCATCGTCGCCGTCGCGTTCGTGGACAACCCCTCCCCGAACCCGGACCTCCTCCTCGTCGACGGCGGGTTCGACGACCTCACGGCGCCGTACACCGCGTCCCACATCCACCGCGGCCCCACCGGCTCGAACGGGCCCATCGTGCAGGGCCTCAACGCCATCCTCGAGCCCGGCAACAGGAGCGGGAGCTGGGACCGCTCCGCCAACACCTACCTCAACCCGCGGCCTTCGTTCGTGGACTCCCTCCGCAATGGGCTCGCCTACGTGAACGTCCACACCACGGCGTTCCCCGGCGGGGAGATCCGCGGTCAGCTCGTGCGCATCCCCAACGTCGACGGCAACCTCTCGGACACGCAGTACATCCCCCTCGCTACGAAGCTCAACACCAACATGGGGTTCGGCCCCAACATCGACGTCACGCAGATCGTCTACTACCCCGAGCTGACGCACGGCGCCCTCTTCATCGGGCTGAAGGGGAAGCTGAACACGGCGAGCAGCGACGGGATCGGGCTGTGGCTCGACTTCAGCGAGGTCACCGGGGAAGCGGCCGGCACTGACCTTGGCGGTGTGCCGAACGCCGGCCACTACATGGGCAACACCGGCAACAACGGGTACGACGCCGACTTCGAGGTGGACTACATGTTCGCCATCAACCCCGGCGGGGGGTCTTCGTCTGTCTTCTTCGACGCGTCCAAGCTCGTCGGCACCAACACGTCCGATTTCCTCGGCTCCACCGACCAGGCGGGGACGCCCGAACTCGGGCCCACCGACAGCCTCGACAACAACGGAAACCCCGCGTTCTTCCGTCGTCCCAGCGTGGCGTTCGCGTTCAACAACGCCGGCGCGCCCCAGACCGGCTTCGAGTTCGCCATCCCGTTCTCCGAGCTGGGCCTGACGCCCGCGCAAGCGGAGCGCATCTTCCGGCGCGGAGGCGGCGGCACGTTCCAGGCCTTTGCCTTCGTGGTTTCCTCGTCGGCGTACTTCTCCAATGTTACGGTCCCGGGAAACGTGACGGCGGGCAACCTCGGGTTCAACCCCTCCTTCTCGGCCAACCTCACCGCGCCCAACTGCGCGTGCCCGAGCCCCAGCTCCACCATCGGACAGGGCCCCTACCACAGCCCGAGCGGGGGCATCCCCGTCGAGCTGACGGCGTTCGACGCGGCGGTCTCCGGGGAGGACGTGACGCTCCGGTGGGCGACGGCGTCCGAGACGAACAACTCGGGGTTCGAGGTCCAGATGCGCCGGGCCGGCGACGCGTATGAGCCGGTGGCCTTCGTGCCCGGCCACGGGACGACCACCGAGGCGCAGACGTACACGCACACCCTGGCTGGCCTCGCGCCGGGCGCCTACACCTTCCGCCTGAAGCAGGTGGACTTCGACGGGACGACGGCCTACAGCCCCGAGGTGGAGGCGACGGTGGGCGTGCCGGGGGCGTACGCGCTCTCGGCGGCGTACCCGAACCCGTTCAACCCCACGGCGCAGTTCTCGCTGAGCGTGGCGCGCACGCAGCGCGTCCGCGTGGCGCTCTACGACGCCCTCGGCCGGGAGGTCCGCGTGCTCTTCGACGGGCCTGTTGAGGGCGGCGAGGCTCGGACGTTCACGATCGAGGGGGACGGCCTGCCCAGCGGGCTGTACGTCTATCGCGTGGTCGGCGAGCGCTTCAGCGATGCCGGGCGCGTGACGCTGCTCAAGTAAGCTGGCACCGTGGAGGGGAGGCGGGGGCGGAGAGGGGCCGAGCGTTCCCCTCCGCCCCCGCCTCTCGTATCAGATGTCCCCCAACAACGGGCGAAGGAGCACCTCCTCGACGACGGTCCGCGCGCTGAGGCGGTGGATTTCGACCACGAGGCGGGCGAGATCCTCGGCGGGGATGAACCGCTCTTCGGGCAGCCCCGACGCCGCCCAGGTCGCCGTGTAGACGGCGCCGGGGAGGAGGGCCACCACGCGGAGGCCGTGCTCCCGCACCTCCTCGCGGAGGCTCCGCGCCAGCCCGAGCATCCCGTGCTTCGCCGCGCCGTAGGCCACCCCTCGGGGATACCCCTTGGTGGAGGCGACGGAAGCCATGAAAAAAACGTCGCCGCGGCGGCGCTCGACCATCGCGGGGAGGAAGGCATGTGTGACGAGGAACGCGCTGGTCAGGTTGACCTCGACCTGCGCCCGGAAGTCGGCCGGCGTCATCTCCCGCACGCCGCCGGGCGTGAACGCCCCCGCGTTGTTGACGAGGACGTCCGGCACGTCGAACGCGGCGCGGATGGCCTCGGCCATGCGCGCGACGGCGGCCTCGTCGGCCACGTCGCACACGAACGGCTCGGCGGCGGCGCCGTGCGCGCGGCACGCGGCCGCCACCTTCTTCAGTGAGCCCGCCGTGCGCGCGACGAGGGCGAGCCGCGCCTCGGTACCGTAGGCCTCCGCGAAGGCGCGGGCGACGGCTGCCCCGATCCCCTGGCTCGCCCCGGTGACGACGACGACCGGCATGGCGCGCTCAGCGGTGGCCGTTGATGAGGCGGAGGAATTCGGCGCGGGTGTGGATGTTGTTCAAGAACTCCCCGCACATCGCGCTCGTCGTCGTCACCGAGTTCTGCTTCTCGGCGCCTCGCATCATCATGCAGAGGTGCTGCGCCTCGATGATGACGGCCACCCCGTACGGCTCCAGCACCCGCTGGATCACGTCGTGGATCTGGTGGGTCATCCGCTCCTGCACCTGGAGCCGCCGCGCGAACACGTCTACCACGCGGGGGATCTTCGAGAGGCCGACGATCCGCCCCTTGGGGATGTAGGCCACGTGGGCCTTCCCGAAGAACGGGAGCATGTGGTGCTCGCAGAGGGAGTACACCTCGATGTCCTTCACGAGGATCATCTCGCTGTACTCCTCGCGGAACATCGCCGAGCGGAGGATGGCCTCGGGGTCGAGGTCGTACCCGTGCGTGAGGAACTGGTACGCCTTCGCCACGCGCTCGGGCGTGCGGAGGAGGCCCTCCCGCTCAGGGTCCTCCCCCACGAGGCGGAGGGTTTCGCGGACGTGCGCCGCCAGCGCCGCCGTCTTCTCGGGGTTGTAGAGGTCGCGCCGCAGGTAGCCGTCGGGTGTGCCGGACTCGACGGCGAGGGCGGCACGGGCGCCGTTGCTGGCGGGGTCGAGGTCGTCGTGCATGCTTACATCGGGCCGAAGCCGCCGGGGTCCTCGCCCCGGTAGACGGCGCTGTTGTTCTCAGTCTCCTGGAGGCGAACCTCGGTGAGCCATGCGGGCTCGGGGATGTGGTCTACGATGCGGTTCCAGATGGTGAGGGCGAGGTTCTCCGTCGAGGGCATCACGCCATGGAGGAAGTCCACATCGAGGTTGAGGTTCTTGTGGTCGAGCGGCTCGATGACGTGCTCTTCGAGGAGGCGCTTGAGCACGGCGAGGTCCATCACGTAGCCCGTCTCGGGGTCGGGGGAGCCGGCCACGGTCACTTCCAGCACGTAGTTGTGGCCGTGCCAGTTCGGGCTGTTGCACTTCCCGTACGTCTCCCGATTCCACTCGTCGGACTTGTCCGGGTTGTGGAGGCGGTGCGCCGCGTTGAAGTGGACCTTGCGCGTGACGTAGACCGTCGGCATCGAACGAGATCGGCTCGGACGGCCCCTGAACCCCTCCCCGGCGGCTCCCGTTCCGCCGCGGGCGTCCCGGGCGGGGGCGTAGCTTTCCGCGCCTTGAAACGGCACCCCGCCCTGCCGATTCCTTCCCGACCCCCGCCCGCGCCGTGCCCGACAAATCGCCAACTCCCCAAGGGAAGACCCTCTTCGAGAAGATCGCCGACGGCGAGATCCCGGCCGAGATCGTCTACGAGGACGACCGGTGCTTCGCCCTCCGCGACATCAACCCCGTCGCGCCGACGCACCTCCTCGTGATCCCCCGCGCGCCGATCCCGCGCCCGTCGGCCATCGCGCCGGAGGACGAGGCGCTTGTCGGGCACCTCTTCGTCGTCGCGCGGCAGCTGGCGGTGGAGGGAGGGCTCTCATCGGGGTACCGCCTCGTGATGAACGACGGACCGGACGCGGGGCAGTCGGTCTACCACATCCACCTCCACGTGCTCGGCGGGCGCCCGATGGCGTGGCCGCCCGGCTGAGCGCTTTCCTGCTTCGATGATCCACGTCCAGCGCGTCCGCGTGGCCTACGAGGGGCGCGAGGTGCTCCACGACGTCTCGTTCCACATCCCGAAGGGGGTCGTCGCCGGCTACGTCGGCCCCAACGGGGCAGGCAAGACCACGACGATGCGGCTGCTCACGGGCGTGCTCCGCCCCGACGAGGGGCGCGTTGTCGTGGCGGGCGTGGACGTGGCGGCCGACCCGCTGGAAGCGAAGCGGCGCTACGGGTACGTCCCCGAGCACGGCCAGCTCTACGAGAGCTTCTCGCCGCTGGAGTACCTCACGTTCGTCGGGCGGATGCACGGGCTCGAGGAGGGGCTGCTCGCCCACCGCGCCGCCGCCTTCCTCCGGTTCTGGGACCTCGAGGCCGAAGCCACGCAGCCGATGACGGAGTTCTCGAAGGGGATGAAGCAGAAGGTGCTCCTCGGCTCGGCGCTCCTCCACGACCCCGACGTCCTCCTCCTCGACGAGCCGCTGACGGGGCTCGACGCCCACGCCGTCCTCCAGGTCCGCGCGCTCCTCCGCGAGGCCGCCGCCGCCGGGAAGACCGTCTTCTACTCGTCGCACCTCCTCGACGCCGTCGAGAAGGTGGCCGACCAGGTGGTGCTCATCCGCGACGGCCACATCCTCCACGATGGCTCGCCTGACGACATCATGGCCGCTGCCGGGGAGGACTCGCTGGAGGACGCTTTCAACCGGCTGACCTCGGCCGAGGACGCCGCCGCGCAGGCCGCGCAGCTCATGGCGGAAGCCTTCGGCTGAGCCGGGCGTTGGAGCCCCATGCGCACGCTCGGGATCACGGGGGGCATCGGGAGCGGGAAGTCGGTCGTGGCCGCGCGGCTGGCCGAGAAGCCCGGCGTCCGCGTGGTCCACGCCGACGACGTGGCGAAGCGGCTGATGCAGGAGGAGCCCGCGCTCCGCACCGCGCTCGTCGAGCGCTTCGGCGCCGAGGTGTACGACGCCGGCGGACGCCTCAACCGACCGGCCCTCGCGGCGCGCGTGTTCGCCGACGCGCGCGAGCTCGCCGCGCTCAACGCCCTCGTCCACCCCGCCGTGCGGAGGGAGCTCCTGGCCGATATCGAGCGGGCGCGGGCCGACGGCGTTGCGCTCCTCGTGTACGAGGCCGCGCTCATCTTCGAGACCGGCGCCGACCGCCACCTCGACGCCGTCGCCGCCGTGGACGCCCCCGTCGAGGACCGCCTCGCGCGCGTGCAGGCGCGCGACGGCGTGAGCCGCGAGCAGGTGGAGGAGCGGATGCGCCACCAGCTCCCCCCGAAGGACCTCCGCCGCCTCGCCGACTTCGTGATCGAGAACGACGGCGACCTCGCCCACCTCCACGCGCAGGTGGACGCGCTCTACGAGCGGCTAGTCGCCGCCTGAGTCGGGGACGCGCTCGAACACCACGTCGTCGTAGCGGAGCGAGGGAACCCGGCCGTCCGTGACCTCGAACGCGATCACGCTCCCCTGCCCGGGGATCAGCTCCACGCGTGCCGTGTTCGGCTCGGTGAACGGCGCCCCCACCGCGCGCAGGTTGCCCGACTGGAACACGGGCACGTCGCCCTCCGCCGACACGACGAGGGTGCCATAGAGCGCGTTCGTGTACGTCCCGGTGTAAGCGGCGAGCGGGAGCGTGAGCTGCCACGTCCGCTCGGCCCGCCGCGCGCGGTCCTCTGCGGTGCGGCGGTGGTACGCCTCCACCATCCCCCGCCACTCGGTGGCGCGCTGGTCCATCAGGGCGCGGGCGTCGGCCTCGCCAGCCCACCAATCGTAGGTGAACCCTGACACGAGGGCAGCGAGCAATTGCGAGACGTTCTCCTCGTTGGCGAGGACGGCCACGCCGACGCGCCGGGCCGGGTCGAACGAGACGAAGGCGTGAGCGCCGGTGTATCCCCCGCCGTGGTAGACGGCGGCGTGCTCGTGGAGGCGGCCGAGCACCCAGCCGAGCCCGTAGGCAGTGTCGGAGATCGGCCCCCGGTCCGGCCGCTCCACCCGCGCGAGCGGCTGGTGCGTGGCGGCGATAACCCCCGGCGGGAAGACCTGCCGCCCGTCCACGCGGCCGTCGTTGAGCTGCGCTTCGAGCCACCGCGCGAGGTCG
>DASPKS010000246.1:0-19460 GCA_035628035.1 Rubricoccaceae bacterium | reverse complement strand
CGGTCCACGCGGACAGTGGCGCGGGGGCGCATCCGCGCCTCGGCGTTGGCCGAGCCAGGGTAGGGGTCGAGCGCGAGGAGCGTCAGCGTGTGGCGGCCCACCCGCGCGGTGCTCGAACGGCTCTCGTCCGTCGTGCCAATGGTGAGCGAGACCGGCTGCTCGGCGAAGGTGAACCGCGCCGTGGCGCGGCCCGCCCACACGCACGTCGTCCCCTGCGGGCAGCGGCTGTCCTCCACGACCTCGTCGAAGCGGAGGGGCTGCCCGTCCACGACGACCGTCGCGCCGTGCTCGACCACGACGGGGGTGCCTTCCGCCGCAGAGGGTGCCGGGGTGGACTCGCGGTCACCAGGCGCCGCGGTCGACTCGCGGTCGGCAGGCGCGGGCCCCTCGCCGACGGGGCGGAACGTGCCGCAGCCGGCGGCGGTCAGGACGAACGCGAGGGGGAGCAGGAGGAGACGGGGCATGGCAGGAGCGGCGCGAGGTACGACAAGAACGCAGGCAGGCGCGGCCTTCGTGCCCGCGAGCGTTCCCCTCCTACGCGCGTCCGTGCGTGGGGTCCCCCTCAGATCCGCGTCCGCACCGAGAGCTGGTGGAGCCCGCCGTACGAGCTCCACGCGTTGTACGCGTAATCGAACACTACGCGGCGGAGGTTGATGCCGAACCCGGCCGTGACCCCCGCAAGGTCGAGCCGGCCCCCGTCGGAGAGCTCCTCGTGGCGGCGCGGGTTGTAGCCGAAACGGACGGAGACCGGCTGCCCGAACCGGAACTCACCGCCGATGGCCACATGGCGGAGTGCCTCGTCGAGCGCCGAGCCGTCGCCGTCGTAGCTGTGGAGGTTGTACCCCATCAGCGAGATCGTCAGCGGGATGTGGGCGAGCCGCTTGGCCACGCCGAGGCGGAAGTCGAGCGGGAGGCGGTCGTCCGTCGTCTCGCCGAGCGAGTTGAGCGTGGTGCCGAGGTGGTGCACCGACGCGCTCACGCCGAACCCGCCCGGCGCCTCGTAGCGCACGCCGAGGTCGGCCGCAAGCGCCTGCGCGCTGGCCTCCTCGATGGTCGCGAAGGCCGCGTGGACGGTGGCCCCACCCCGGAGGCTCTCCGTCAGCTCGCGCGAGACCGTTACCGAGAGGGCGGCCTCGCTCGCGCCGAAGGTCGAGCCGTTGCGGACGCCGCCCTCGTCGGCGTACTCGAACGACCCATACGAAAGGAAGCGGACGCCCACGGCGAGCGTCCCCACGCGCGGGAGCGTCCGTGCGTAGCTGACGAAGCCCGCGTTGACATCGGCGAGGTGGTTGAGGTAGCCCAGCGAGAGGCCCCGGTGCATCGCGTCGGTCAGGAGCGCCGGGTTGTAGTACACCGCCGTGGGGTCCTCGCTCTCGACCGGCCCAACGGTTCCGGCGAGGGCCGCCGCCCTCGCCGACGGCTCCATCCGGAGGAGGTCGAACCCACTCTCGCGGCTCGACTGGGCGCGGGCCGAATCCGCCAGGATCCCGAGGGACGCGAGGGCGAGGGCAAAAGCGAAAGCGGCGAGGGCGATCCGGCGCATGGGCGGGGCGGCTGGCAGGGCGGGGAAGGTAAGGCGTTCCGGCGCCCATCGAGGGGCAAAATGCGCGGGCGAAGGGCTGACAAGTCGTCGCGAGCGCCCCGCGCGAAGAGGCCGCGAATACCTCGTTCGTGCGAGGAACGGCCTTTGCGAGGCCGCGTCTGACCCCCCGGCTCCGGGGGAGCCCTGCCGTACTTTCAGGCCCCGTGCCGCGCCGCCTCCCGCGCCGGCTTTTTTCGTTTCCTGAAGAACCTGTCGGTTTTCCAGAGGGGACCTCACGGTTTCCGCCAACCCCATGCTCCAGTTCTTTCAGAAGGTCTTCGGGGGCAACAGCAACGAGCGCGAGCTCAAGAAGCTGTGGCCCCTCGTCGCAGAGATCAACGCCCACTTCGAGGGCCTCCAGGCGCTCTCCGACGACGAGCTCCGCGCCCGCACCGACGCCTTCAAGGCGCAGATCCGCGCGGCCGTCGCCGACATCGAGGCTGAGCAGGAGGACCTCCGCGCGCGCCTCCACGCCGCCGACGGGGCTGGCACCGACGCCGACGCCATCGGCGGCGATGGGCAGGCAGCCGACGACGGCGCGCTCTCCCTCCGCGAGCGGCAGGACCTCTATGCCCGCCTCGACGACCTCGACGCGCAGTGGCTCGACGCCGTCGAGACCGTCCTCGACGAGCTCCTCCCCGAGGCCTTCGCTGTGGTGAAGGAGACGTGCCGGCGCCTCCTCGGCCAGAAGTGGATAGCCGGCGGCAACGAGATCACGTGGGACATGGTCCCCTACGACGTCCAGCTCATCGGCGGGATGGTGCTCCACCAGGGCGCCGTCGCCGAGATGAAGACGGGCGAGGGGAAGACGCTCGTCGCCGTGGCGCCGATCTACCTCAACGCCCTCGTCGGGCGCGGCGTCCACGTCGTCACCGTGAACCCGTACCTCGCCCAGCGCGACGCCGAGTGGATGGGGCCGGTCTACGAGTTCCACGGCCTGAAGGTGGACTGCATCGACCGCCACCAGCCGCACACGCCGGAGCGCCGTGCCGCCTACCGCGCCGACATCACCTACGGCACGAACAACGAGTTCGGGTTCGACTACCTCCGCGACAACTCGTTCGTCATCGACCCCGAGCAGCTCGTCCAGCGCGGCCACCACTACGCCATCGTGGACGAGGTCGACTCCGTCCTCATCGACGAGGCGCGGACGCCCCTCATCATCTCCGGCCCCGTGCCGCAGAGCGACGAGGACCGCTACCAGGAGTTCCAGCCCTACGTCGACAAGCTCGTCTTCTCGCAGCAGAAGCTCGTGGCGGGCTTCGTCGCCGAGGCCGAGCGGCTCCTCAAGGAGCGCGACCAGGCGAGTGAGAAGGGCGAGCGGAAGCGCGCCGCGGAGCTGGAGGAGGCCGCCGGTCTCGCGCTCCTCCGCGCCCAGCGCGGCTTCCCCCGCAACGCCCGCCTCATCAAGCTCAAGGGCGAGCCCGGCGTGGAGCAGCTCCTCCGCAAGACGGAGTTCACCTACCTCCAGGACAACGCCCGCCGCATGCCCGAGGTGGACGAGCCGCTCCACTTCGCGCTCGACGAGAAGCTCCACCAGATCGAGATGACCGACCAGGGCCGCGAGTTCGTCGCGAAGGCGGCCGGCACCGACGCGGCGTTCTGGGTGATCCCCGACGTCGGCGAGGAGATCGCGCGGATCGAGCGGGACTTCGAGGCGAAGAAGGCCGCCCTCTACGACGACCTCAAGGCGGACCCGTCGCTCACGGAGGAGAAGCGCGAGCACAAGCTGATGAACGACCTCCGCTTGCTGACGAGCGAGATGGAGAACGCCAAGCGCGAGCTGTACTCCACCTACGCCGAGAAGAGCGAGCGCATCCACGCCGTCAACCAGCTCCTCCGCGCCTACACCCTCTACGAGCGCGACAAGGAGTACATCGTCCAGGACGACAAGGTGATGATCGTGGACGAGCACACCGGCCGCGTGCTCCCCGGCCGCCGCTACTCCGACGGCCTCCACCAGGCCATCGAGGCGAAGGAGAAGGTAAAGGTGCAGGCCGCCACGCAGACCTACGCCACCATCACGCTCCAGAACTACTTCCGGATGTACGCCAAGCTGGCCGGCATGACCGGCACGGCCGAGACCGAGGCGGAGGAGTTCTACAACATCTACAAGCTGCCCGTCGTCGTCATCCCGACGAACAAGCCGGTCGTGCGGGCCGACCTCGAGGACCTCGTCTACAAGACGCGCCGCGCCAAGCTCAAGGCGGTGATGGACCGGATCGAGGAGTACCACACGAAGGGGCAGCCGGTGCTCGTGGGTACGACGAGCGTGGAGATGTCGGAGACGATCAGCCGCATGCTCCAGCGCTCGAAGATCCCGCACAACGTGCTCAACGCGAAGGCGAGCCGCGCCCAGGCCGAGGCGCAGATCGTCGCGCAGGCCGGGCGGAAGGGCGCCGTCACCATCGCCACGAACATGGCCGGGCGTGGGACCGACATCAAGCTCGGCGAGGGCGTGACGGACCTCGGCGGGCTCGCCATCGTCGGCACCGAGCGCCACGAGAGCCGGCGGATCGACCTCCAGCTCCGCGGCCGCTCCGGCCGCCAGGGCGACCCCGGCGAGAGCGTGTTCTACGTCTCCCTCGAGGACGACCTCATGCGGCTCTTCGGCCACGACCGCACGGCCCGCGTGATGGACAAGCTCGGGATGAAGGAGGACGAGGTCATCACGCACAAGTGGATCACGAGGGGGATCGAGAAGGCGCAGCAGAAGGTGGAGCAGAACAACTTCGCCATCCGGAAGCGCCAGCTCGAATACGACGACGTGCTCAACTCCCAGCGCGAGGTGATCTACGACCGGCGGATGCACGCCCTCCAGGGCGACCGCCTTCGTGGCGACGTGTTCGACATGCTCCGGCAGTTCGTCGAGAAGCTCGTGGCCGAGCACGCCCCGAACACCGACTTCGATGGGCTCCGCGAGGCACTCCTCCGCCACCTCGCCTTCGACCTCCCCCTCGACCGCGAGCGCGCGTTCACGCTCGGCGAGGCCGGGCTGGCCGAGCACGTCGTCGAGGCCGCCGCGCAGCACTACCAGAAGAAGCGCGCCGCGCTGGCCGCGCCGTTCCTCCAGAGCGCTCGTCAGATGGCCGAGCAGGCCGGCGAGAACGCGCCGAAGCGGCTCTACGTCGACTTCACCGACGGCCGCCGCCTCCTCCGCGCCACGGTCACGCCCGAGGACGTGATCGGGAGCGAGGGGCAGGAGATCAACGACGCCCTCGAGCGCGCCGCCGTGCTCTCCGTCATCGACGAGAAGTGGACGGAGCACCTCCGCGACCTCGACGAGCTCAAGGAAGGCATCGGGCTCCGCGCCTACGGTCAGAAGGACCCCCTCATCGAGTACAAGATGGAGGCGTTCGCGCTGTTCAAGGAGATGCTTGAGGGGGTCAACGAGGAGGTGCTCGGGCTCGTGTTCAAGGCTGGGCCGGTCGTGCAGGGCCAGCCCGGCCCCGCGATGCCGCGCCGCGCCGCCGCCGGCCAGGCCCCGCGCCCCCGCCTCGACCAGCGCCGTGCCCGCGCCGAGCACGCCGCCGACGAGCCCGACTACGCCGTCAAGCTCGGCGGCGACGGGAGCAGCCCGTCGTCGGCCGAGCGCGACCCAACCGTGAAGGCAGCGCCCGTCGTCGTCGGCGAGCGGGTGGGGCGGAACGACCCGTGCCCCTGCGGGAGCGGTAAGAAGTACAAGCACTGCCACGGGCGCGCCTGACGGCGCCCGCCTCCCGATAGGAAGGTCGCAGGTTGCCCGGGCGGACCTGCGACCTTCTGCCTTTCGCGCCGTTCAATCGCGGCCATGCTGCGCAGCCTCTCCATCCGCGACTACGCCGTCATCGAGCAGCTCGAGGTCGAGTTCGACAGCGGGCTCAACGTGATCACGGGCGAGACGGGCGCGGGGAAGAGCATCCTCGTCGGTGCGCTCAAGCTGCTCCTCGGCGAGCGCGCCTCCACCGAGGCCATCCGCACCGGCGCGAAGAAGGCCATCGTCGAGGGGGTGTTCGACGGGGCGAACGAGGCCAAGCTACCGGCGCTCCTCCGCGCCCACGAGATCGAGCCGAACCCGAGCGGGGCGCTGCTGATCCGGCGCGAGGTGTCGGTCACGTACAGCCGCGCGTTCATCAACGACACCCCCGCCACGCTCGACGTCCTCCGCGACGTGGCCGCCCACACCATCGACCTCCACGGGCAGCACGAGCACCAGGGGCTGCTGCGCACCGAGACCCACGTCGAGCTCCTCGACAACTTCGGCGGGCTCGGCGGGCTCCTCGGGACGTACCGGAAGCACCTCCGCCAGGTGGCCGACCTCGTCCGCGAGCGCGAGACGCTCGTCAAGCGCGAGGCCGAGCTGCGCCAGCAGAAGGAGCTCATCGCGTTCCAGATCGAGGAGATCGACCGCACGAACCCCCAGCCAGGGGAGGTAGACGAGCTGGAGGCCGAGCGGCGCATCCTCGAAAACGCCGAGCGCCTCTACGAAGCGACGGCCCAGCTCTACGAGCAGCTCTCCGAGAGCGACGACGCCCTCTACGACCGCCTCGTCGTCGTGCGGAACCAGCTCCAGGACCTCGTGCGGATCGACGCCTCGTTCGAGGCCACCCTCGGCGAAATCCGTACGGCCGAGATCGTCCTCAAGGAGGCCACGCAGTTCCTCCAGGACTACAACGCGCGCATCGAGTTCAACCCCGAGCGGCTCGACGAAATCCGCGAGCGCCTCGGCGAGCTGGAGTACCTCGCGCGGAAGTACGGCGGGACCGTCGAGGCGGTGCTCGCTTTCCGCGAGGAGATCGGGCGCACGTGGGACGTGGCGGCCGACTTCGAGGGCGCCATCGCCCGCCTCGACGCGCAGATCGCCGAGGCGCAGGAGCGGCTCAGCCGTGCGGCCTACCGCCTCTCGCAGAAGCGCCACGAGGTGGCCGAGCGGATCGAGCAGATGATCGGCGTCGAGCTGGCCACGCTCGGGATGCCGCATGCGCGGTTCGTCGTGCGCTTCGGGCTCCAGCCCGACCCCGACGGATGGATCGCCTTCCCGGCCGGCGCCCGCGCCGAGCGCGTGACGGCGTTCCCCGCCGGCGCCGACACCGTCGAGTTCCTCCTATCCGCTAACCTCGGTGAGGACCCGCGCCCGCTCGTGAAGGTGGCCTCCGGCGGGGAGGTCTCCCGCATCATGCTCGCGCTCAAGACGATCCTCGCCAAGAGCGAGCGGCTCCCCATCCTCGTGTTCGACGAGATCGACACGGGGATCTCCGGCGCCATCGCGCGGCGGGCGGGGGAGGGGCTGCACCGCCTCGCGCAGTACCACCAGATCATCGCCATCACGCACCTCCCCCAGATCGCCTCCCTCGGCGACACCCACTTCCTCGTCGAGAAGGCCGTCGAGGGGGGGCGGACGAAGACGGCGATTCGCAAGCTCGACGAGGCCGAGCGCGCCGAGGCCGTTGCGCGGCTCCTCGCCGGCGACGAGGTGAGCGAGGCCGCCCTCGCCAGCGCGCGCGAACTCATCGAGCAGGGGCGCGAGGTGGCCCGTGAGGAGTGAGGATCTAGGTAGAGCAGCGGGCGGGCTGTGAGCCGGCCCAGCGCACTCGGCGCGATACGATGAGGCCGTTTCATGCAGCCGAGGCAACCTCCATTTCGGGGTGTACCTGTACCCGCACTGCACGCTATCCTGCACGCGCGGGGCCCATACACCGGTTAAGACCTACACCACGCCTCGGCAATCGGTGTCATAGTCCGATGTCCAATGCTTCATGAGCCGCTGAGAAAAGCACGGGCTGCCTACGAGTCCGTTGTTCGATTCCGCGTCCGTGCGGCTGCGTGGTTCGTCCGTCTGGCTTGGCTCCCTGTACTGATATGGGGAGGCATTGATCTGGCTGTCTTATGGACGCGGCCCCTCTCGCCCCAACAGGTAGAGGAAAGAACAGAGGACGCTGCCATACGCCTATGCTGCGGACTCATCCTCTTCCTCGTGTGGCTCTTCGTTTATCGGAGGCACGGGAGATGGACGCTGAACAAAGACGGGAAGCTGGAGCGGTGAAATAGACTCGGGAGGAGCGAGAGCAGGGGATTTGTTCGTAGCACGCCCGCTTCACCTCCATGCGCGGCCTGCTCCTTCTCCTCGCCAACGCGCGAGCTCATCGAGCAGGGCCATGAGGTCCCCCGCGAGGGCTAGGCCGGAAGCAGGCCGGGCAGGCTCGGCACGCCGAGGCCGCCGCGGTTCAGGACGTGCGTGTAGGCCTCCTCGGTGCGGCAGTTGAGGTAGTGGCACACGGCGCGGACCTCGGACAGGCGCTTCGGCATGAGGGCAGGCGCGATAGGCTGACCCGGTGCGCCGTTGACGCGATATGAAGGGGGTCCTACCTTGCAACTGAGCCCCTTCATCCCTGCCGGGCCGTGCATGTTAGGCGGGACGCCGTTCCGCTCACCCACAGGTTGGGCGGCTAACACCCCACGAACCCCGCCGCGGAACCAAGAAGTGAGCCCCGATCAGAAGTCGCCGCAGGAGGGTGGGCCACACGGCAGCCCTATCGGCCGGGTCGTGGCGCTGTGGCGCTACCCCGTCAAGTCGATGGGGGCGGAGCCCCTGGAGGAGGTCGAGGTCTCCTGGCACGGCCTGGCCGGCGACCGCCGGTGGGCCTTCGTCCGGGGCGGCGTGGAGCGGAGCGGGTTCCCCTGGCTGACGATCCGGGAGCGGCCCGACATGGGGCTCTACCGGCCCTACTTCGTCGAGCCCAGCGAGCCCAACACGTCGCCCACGCGGGTGCGCACGCCGGCCGGGCGCGACTTCGACGTCGTGGATCCGGCGTTGGCCGCCGAGCTGGGGCACGGCGCGCGCGTCATCAAGCAGGACCGCGGCGTGTTCGACACCTTCCCGCTCTCGCTCATCACGACGCAGACGGTCGCCAGCCTCGGAGCGACGGTCGACGCCGAGCTCGACGTTCGGCGTTTCCGGCCCAACCTGCTGGTCGAGGCTGCGTGCCACGACGCGTTCCCCGAGGACGCGTGGGTCGGAGCCGTCCTGCGGATCGGTGGCGCTACGATGCGTGTCGACAAGCGAGACGGGCGGTGTGCCGTCGTCAATGTCGATCCGGCTACCGCTGAGCGCGACCCCTCGACGCTACGCGCGATCGCCAAGACGCGGGAGGGCTGCTTGGGCGTGTACGGCTCGACCGTCCAGCCAGGGCGTGTAGCCGTCGGCGACCCGGTGTATCTCGAAGGATGAACGGCAATCGTCCGTGCGCGTCAGGGCGCCGCCCAACCCGCCCCTGTAGCGGACGGCACCTGGTCGTCGTGCCGGTTCATACCTTCGCCGCACGTGCCGCCACTGAGCCGCCGTCGGTTTGGTATCTGGCTCTCGCTTCATTGGATCGAACGCGTCGAATGGCTGAGTTCTCCCGCCAGGCCACCCTCGAGTGGGTGGGCGATGTCCCCCGCGGCGGTGGCGGCGTAACCGCCGGTTCCGGCTCCTTCTCCGTCCCCGCCACCTTCCCGCGTCTCGGGGGTGAACCCGCCGGCACGACGACGCCGGAGGAGCTCCTCGCGGCGTCCCACGCCACGTGCTTCGGGATCGGACTCCGCTCCGTGCTCGCGCAGCGCGGTGCCTCGGCGGAGCGGATCCGCGTCACTTCGACGATCACGGCGGAAAAGGGGGGCGGCCGCATCCGCCTCACGGGCGCTCACCTCGACGGCGTCGTGGAGGGGCTCGCGGGCGTGGAGATCGTTGCCCTCCTGGAGGCAGCGCACGTGGCGGAGGAAGCCTGCACAATCTCGGCGCTGCTGCGGGCGACGGTGCCGGTGACCGTAGCGGTTGAGCTGGCCTAGGTGTGCGGATGACGCCGCACACCTCCCGCCGCACGGCGCCATGGTACCCCCGGCTCCTCTGAACAGCTCGAGGGGCTGGATATCTTTCAGCACCGGTTCATGGAGGATTGGGTGCAGCCTATCGAAAGCGACAGCGATTCGGGATGACGTGCCCTATACCGCACCTATCATTGGCGGGCACCCGGCCTCCAACACGGAGGCTGTCATGCTCGATCAAGCGCACAAGGCGGCGGGTGATGCCCGGCGGTGGAGCGCGATAACATCTTCCACAGGAGGACCCCTATGGGCAGCCCTGACACCGACAAAGCCTTCGCCGGCTCAATCCCCAACCTCTACGACACGCACCTGGTGCCGCTGATCTTCGAGTCCTACGCAGCCGACTTGGTGAAGCGGTTGAGTTCGAGGTCCCTCTCGCGCGTCCTAGAAATCGCGGCCGGCACGGGCGTGGTGACCCGCGCCCTGGCGTCCGCCCTACCCGAAGGCGCCTCCATCGTCGCCACGGACCTGAATCAGGCGATGCTGGACCACGCCTCCGCGGTGGGAACGGAGCGCGCGGTCGAGTGGCGTCAGGCGGACGCGATGCACCTGCCTTTCCCGGACGAAACCTTCGACGCCGCCGTGTGCCAGTTCGGGGTCATGTTCTTCCCCGATAAGCCCCGGGCGTTTTCGGAAGCGCGCCGTGTGCTCAAGCCGGGAGGCGTTTACGTTTTCAACGTGTGGGACCAAATCAAGGAAAACGAGTTCGCGGACACGATAGAGACCGCGCTGGAGGCGCTCTTCCCCGAAAACCCGCCGCGCTTCCTGTCGCGCACGCCCTACGGCTATCACGACCGCCGCATCATCGAGCGTGATCTCGTAAACGGCGGATTCAGCGCTCCGCCTCGGCTCGACACGGTCGCGGCACGCAGCCGTGCGGGCTCTCCTCAGCTCCCTGCGGTCGCGTTCTGCCAGGGAACCCCGCTGAGAAATGAGATCGAGGCCCGCGACGCCTCGCGGCTCAGCGAAGCAACCGACCTCGCGGCAGAGGCTATTGCCAGGCGGTTCGGGCAGGGCGACGTCGACGGTAAGATCCAGGCGCATGTCGTCGTTATTGAAGGGGGATGAGGGGGAGCCAGCGCGTTAACAACGGCAAGTGGCAGGCGCGGCGCCGCTTATCCTCACCGTCTCGTACGCACTACTGGGGCCGAGCATTGGCTCGCACGCGTCGCGGTCGGGCTGGGCCACGCGCTCGCGCCCGGCCGCTTCGTCCCCTCCGGGGGGCAAGGGACGACGCCGGCTGGTTTATGACCCTCTGGATGTGGGCAGGCATGCACTGGGGAGACCATCCACGACCACTCCCGCTGACAGACCGCGACAGAAGCGAGACCGACGCGCCGACGAACGCACGCACTTCCGCGACAACTTGCGGCCGGAGCGTCCCGTTCATGGCGGCGTGGCACCGCTGCGTGCTCGCCCCTGCTCATCAGCCCCCGTTCAGCCATGACCCGCTTCTTGCTCGCCGCCGCTTTCGTCGCCGGCCTGCTTGCCGTTGCCGAGCCCGCCTCCGCGCAGGCTGCGCGCCGCCCCGGCGGCTACTACGACCGCCTCGAAGACCGGTGGGACCGCCGGGAAGACCGCCGCGACCGGCGCGAAGACTACTGGGATCGTCGCGAGGACCGTTGGGACCGCCGCCACCACGGCGGCTATTACGACCGCCTGGAGGACTACTACGACCGGCGCGAAGACCGGCAGGATCGCCGCGAGGACCAGCGCGACCGCCGGGAGGACCGGTGGGATCGCTGGCACTGAGCCGGCGGAAGCCGTAGCGATCACTGGGGGCCGTGGGAGACCGCGGCCCTCTAGCTTTCGTAATGGGTTGCAGAGGATAAGTACTTGATCGGGAATGTCTTGCAACCTAACATCGTCGGGTCTGTCGCGTGTGCGAGGGCCGCGAGTGAGGTCAGGGCGGCAGTTGCATCACCCAGCATGTTGGAGGATCGCCATGGTCGCCCGACCCCTCAGCCTCTTCGCTCTCCTCACGGTTGCCGCCGCCCTCCCCGCTCAGGCCCAGGACGATCTCATAGCCCGTCGCGCTAGCCTCTTCGACCTCGGCATCTACGCCGGAGGCGCGTGGTCTAGCGACTGGTTCACGACGCCGGAGCTGGGCGGTGAAGGGGAGGAGGGGTGGTCCCCCGGCTTCTCGTCCATCTTCGGGGCGACGGCGACGTACTGGGTCTCGCCCAGCTTCGGCATCCGCCTCCACGGCGCGTACATGCCGTCGAGCCTCCCGGAGGCAGGGGAGATCGAACATCCCGAGGACTACGGGATGAGCAACTGGCTCTACGACCTCGACCTCGTCTTCCGCCCCTGGTTCGACCGTGGGGGCGTCATGGGTTCTACCCACCTCTTCCTCGGCGGCGGCGCCATCAGCTCCAGCGCCACGGGCGATTTCGGGAGCGCCGAGTGCGTGCCGTTCTTCGCCCCGGCGGGCGTATGCATCTCCACCGAGGGCCGGACTTCCGTGCGGGGCGTCGCGGGGGCGCACACCGACCTCACTTCGCTCGGGCGGGTCACCCTCTTCGGGGAGGCCGCCCTCCACGGCTTCCCCGCGCCGGTGGGGATCTGCAACGAGGGCCCGTGCGAGGACGAGGAGCTCACGCCGGGCGACGCTAGCCGGAGCTTCGTTCTCATGCCGCGCTTGGAGCTGGGTACCGAGATCAAGCTCGGGCAGCGGTAGGCGTGCCGTACGACGAGCTCGACCCCGCCCGCATCCTGGAGACCATCGCGGCGCTGGAGCGCCGGGTCGAGGAGCGGTTCCCCGGCTCCGGGCTCGGGCGCGTGACCGCGGAGCTACGGCGGCTCGCCGAAGACGTCGAGGCCACGATGGCGCGGCTGCGACGGCCGATCTGGCCGCTCCGCATCGGGGCCGCGCTCGGCATCGCCGCCGTGCTCGCCATCGCCCTCGGCCTCGTGGTGTACGGCCTCCGCGTGCTCATCCGCGTCGACGACGCGGCCGTGCTCATCCCGACGCTGGAGTCGGCCGTGAACGAGGTCATCCTCCTTTCGCTGGCCATCTTCTCGCTGCTCTCGCTGGAGACGCGCGCGAAGCGGCGCCGCGCCCTCGCCGCCCTCCACCGCCTCCGCAGCGTGGTGCACATCGTGGACATGCACCAGCTCACGAAGGACCCCGAGCAGGTCCTCTCGCCCGAACGCACGACCGCCTCCTCGCCGGCGCGCACGCTCACGCGGTTCGAGCTCGCCCGCTACCTCGACTACTGCTCCGAACTCCTCTCGCTCACCGCCAAGCTCGCTGCGCTCCACGTGCAGGTCCTCAACGACCCCGTCGTGCTCGGCGCCGTCAACGACGTGGAGGCGCTCGCGGCGAGCCTCGCGGGGAAGATCTGGCAGAAGATCATGATCCTCGACCTCGTCGCGGTGGGGCCGGGGCGGGGCACCGCCGAGGTGCCGCCGGCTGCTTGACTGCCCCGGAGGCGGCCCGTAACCTCCGGCCCGCTCCGCACGCCCATGGGGATCGACCGCAACGCCGCGCGCTACCTCGCCTACGTCCGCCGCCGCGGCGTGGACTTCGCACGTACGGCCACCCTCGGCCGGCAGGGGCTCCACCTCTCCGCGCGGCAGCTCCACGGGGCGGCCCAGCGGCAGCGCCTCGCCCTCGACGACACCACCCTGGCCTCCATCTTTTTGGAGGCCGGCGGCTACGCCGAGCCGTTCCTCCGCCTCCTCGGCGCCCACGAGGTCGACTCCTTCGACGTCTCCGCCTATGAGGGCGCCACGCACCTCCACGACTTCAACGCCCCGCTCCCGGACGAGTACAAGAACCGCTACACGGTGGTGTTCGACGGCGGCTCGCTCGAGCACGTTTTCAACGTCCCCGTCGCGCTCCGCAGCGCGATGGAGATGGTGACGGTCGGCGGGCACTTCCTCGCCTATACCCCGGCCAACAACCTCTTCGGGCACGGCTTCTACCAGTTCAGCCCCGAGCTCTTCTTCCGCGTGTT
Source organism: Rubricoccaceae bacterium (assembly GCA_035628035.1). Lineage (GTDB taxonomy): Bacteria > Bacteroidota > Rhodothermia > Rhodothermales > Rubricoccaceae > DASPKS01. The sequence goes on along the minus strand of DASPKS010000246.1, from coordinate 6,074 downwards.
CACCCCCGAGAACGGCTACGCGGTGGAGGAGGTCGTGCTCTGCGTGGACTCCCGGCTCGCGCGGTGGCGCGCGGTGGCCGACCCCGCTGAGGTCCGCTCACGCGTCACGCTGGTCAACCGCGCGCCGACGTACCTCTTCGTGCGGGCCCGCCGCGTGGCTGCGGTCGCCCCGCTCGCGCGCCCCCCGCAGCAGGACGACTACGCGGCGGCGTGGGACCGGGGCCAGGGGGAGTCGCCGGAGGTGGGGGCGGCGTCGCGGCGGTACGGCGGCGGCCCGCTCGGCGCCCTGCACGAGCAGCTCCTCGCGCCGGTCGGACGGCGCCTCCGGCGCTGGCTCACCCCGCGCTACCGCCCCGACCACTTCCGCCCGCTCGACGACGCGCGCTAGCGCCAGCGCACGCGCTCGACGCGCTGACCATCGGAGCGGAGCCACACCGCGCCCTCTCGGCCGGTCTGGACGACCGCGGCGCCGGTCATCATCCAGCGGCCCAGCGGCTCCTCGTCGGGGAGCCCGTAGCGATTCCGGCGTGCCACCGGCACCACGGCGAACGCGGGAGCGCCACCCGCAGCGACGGCCTGGACGAACGGTGCCGTCGAGCTCGTCCGCGAGCCGTGGTGCCCCACCTTGACGACGGTGCTCCGGAGCGCGGGCCCGTAGTGCGCGAGGAGGGCGGCCTCGCTGCCGGCCTCGGCGTCACCTGTGAAGAGGAAAGAGGTAGCGCCGTATTCGAGCCGGAGCACGACGGAGGCGTCGTTGGGGTCGTCGCCCAGCTCGGGCAGGGCCGCGGGCGAGAGGACATGCAGGTGCGCCGCCGGCCCCGCCGCGAGCGTGTCGCCTGCGCGGACGGAGCGCACGGGCACGCGCCGCGCCCGCGCCACCGCGAGCGCCGCGTTCCAAAGCGAGTCCGCGCTCGGCTGCCCGCTCGTGATTACCCGCCCGACGGGCACCTCCCGCAGGACAGTCTCCAGGCCGCCGTAGTGGTCGGCGTGCGGGTGCGAGATCACGACGGCGTCGAGCCGGCGGACCCCGAAGCGGCGGAGGTGGGGGAGGACCGTCCGGGCACCTGCGTCGAAGTACGGATCGCGCGGGCCGGTGTCGATGAGGACGTGGTAAGGGCCGGGCAGCGTGACGAGCGCGGCGTCGCCCTGGCCCACGTCGAGGAAGACCACGTCGAGCCGGGGGGAGTTGTCGCCGCGCGCCACGCCTGCCCAGGCGCTCACGGCGACGGCTCCGAGGGACCCAATCGCCAGGCCCCAGCGCACGCGGGGGCGCCGGCGCGCTGCGAGCGCCAGGAGCGCGGCAGCGATGGCCGCCAGGAGCCAAGGATCGCGGACGAACCGGTGTAGCAACGACCACTCGAACGCCTCCGCCCCTGCGCGGCTGAGCACCAGCAATGCGAGCGCACCGAGCTCGGCGACGGCCCCGAAGGCCTCCGCCGCGAAGGGCGCCCATCCCGCGCAGAGCGCGCTCCCCAACCCCGCCCCGAGCGCGATCCCGGAGGCCGGGATGCCCGCGAGGTTGAGGACGACCCCCGCCAGCGGGAGCTGCCCGAAGTGGTAGAGGAGGATGGGGCCCGTGCCGAGTGTGGCCGCGAGGGAGACGAGCAACCCATCCAGCACCCCTCCCGCGATGGGTAGGGTCGACCAACGTTCGGGCACCCGATCGCGCAGTACGGGCACGAGCACGAGGAGGGCCGCGACGGCGGCGAAGGAGAGCTGGAACCCCACGTCGAAGAGGGTGGCGGGGTTGAAGAGGAGGAGGACGAGGGCCGCCGCGCCGAGCCCGTTGAGCGCGTCGCTCGGCCGCTCCAGCACGGTCCCCCCGATCCACAGCGCCGTCATCACGAACGCGCGCACGACGGATACCGTCGCCCCGGTGACGAGCACGTAGAGCCCGAGCAGCGCGAGCGTCAGCGCCGCCCGCGAGCCCTCGACGCGCCGCCACGGCCAGCCGAGCCGGCCGAGCAGCGGCTTGAGCAGCCGGTACAGCACGAGCCCCACGAGCACGAGGTGCAGCCCCGACACCGCGAGGAGGTGCATCAGCCCCGTCTCGACGAACGCCGTGCGCATGTCCGGGTCGAGCCCGCTCCGGTCGGCGATGAGCAGCGCCGCTAGCACCCGCCGCGCCTCGTCGCTCCGGACGTGCTGGCCGAGCGCGCGGCGGACGCGGGCCTGCGTGGCCGTGACGACCTGCCGGAGCGGGCCTGCATCAGACCCGACGAAGCGCACGGCCTCCGCATCGTAGACGGCGACGGTCGCGTGGACGCCCTGCCGCCTGAGCCACGCGCCGTAGTCGAAGTCGGCCGGGTTGCGAAGCGGCGGTACCGGGCGGAGGGGGCCGGTCACGATCACGCGGTCGCCGGCTTCGAGGCGCGGGTAGACCGGCGGGGGACCGGCGCCGTAGCGGGGGCGACCGAGCGTGACCTGCACACCCCCGTGCAAAGGGTGCCGCGTCGTCCCCCGCGCGGCGGAATCGGCCCGCAGCGTGAACCGGAGGTTGCCCGTCGCGGTGGGCACGGGCGCCTCGGCCACGTGCCCGTAGAGCGTGATGGTGGGGTCGCCGCCTGCCTCCTCTAGGCGCTGCGCTGCCGCCGCCGCGAACGCGACGTGGTCGGGGGGGAGGGCCTGCCACGCCGCCATCCGCGCGCCGCCGAGCGCGATGGCACCGAGAGCCACGGCCGCGGCGAAGACGATCGGGCGAGGGGTCACGAGCCGTCGTCGTGTCGTCCATGCTACCGACACCGCCAGGACGATGGCCGTGGCGAGGAGCGCGGCCCACCACGTGATCCCGGCGCCGGGCCAGCGCGCCGCGAGCGCCACGCCCAGCCCGGCGCCGAGCGCCGCCGCGAGGGCGGGGCGCGCAAACGGCCGGAGCGGCGCAGGGGGCGGGGCGAGCGGCATCGGGAGGGCGGAGCCGTGGACTCCTTCCATAGACACCGCAGGGGGCGCCCGCGTAACGTTGTCAGGAGGATTCAAAGGGGGTCCCGTCCGTCGGGTTTTCGCGTGCCCCCCCAAGGGGCAGTGTATCTTCCCCGCCCTTCGCGCTTCTCGTCTCCGCTTCCCCACCCCTCGCATGAGCAAACGTCGACAGGTCCGCGAGCGCGTGCTCCAGGCGCTCTACGCGGCCGAGCTCAGCGGGGACGAGCCCGCGCACGTCCTCGAGACCGTCATCCAGCCGGCCTTCGAGGAGGAGGCGACGTACCTCCGCTTCGCCGAGAAGCTGTTCCTCCGCACGCTCGACGTCCGCGAGGAGGCCGACGCCCTCATCGCGCGGCACGCGAAGAACTGGGAGCTTGAGCGGCTCGCCCTCACCGACCGCCTCGTCCTCCGGATGGCCGTCGCCGAACTGCTGTATTTCGAGGACATCCCCCCGAAGGTCACGCTCAACGAGGCGCTCGAGGTGGCGAAGGCGTTCAGCACGGCCCGGAGCGGGGGGTTCGTCAACGGCGTGCTCGACGCGATCCTCCACGAGCTCCTCGCCGACGGGCGCGTGCAGAAGCAGGGGCGCGGGCTCGTGGGGATGACGCCGCCGGTGTCGTCCCCCCCGCCCGAGTAGGGATGGGCCCGCGCGGGGCGGTCCGCCTTTTGCGAGGCGTCGTGCCATGACCCTCATCGCCATCGGCGACGTCCACGGCTGCCCGGGTACGCTCGGCGTGCTCCTCGAGGCGCTCGCCCCGAAGCCCGACGACCACCTCGTCTTCATCGGGGACTACGTCGACCGCGGGCCCGACAGCCGCGGCGTGATCGAGCGGCTGCTCGCGCTCGAAGCGGCGGCGCAGGACGGGGCCGGCCCTGCCTGCACGTTCCTCCGCGGCAACCACGACCAGATGATGCTGGACTACGTAGACCACGGCGAGATGGACCTCTGGCGCGTCAACGGCGGCCTGAGCACACTCGACAGCTACCGCGCCGGGGGCCGCCTCGACATCCCCGAGGCCCACGTCGACTTCCTCCGCCGCACCGAGCTCTTCCTCGATACCCCCGCGTTCTGCTTCGTCCACGCCGGCCTCCGGTCCGACCGCTCGGTGGCCGAGAACCTCGCCGAGCCCGACGCGCGCGTGCTCCTCTGGCACCGCGACCACCTCGACGCCGACCTCGCCGCGTGGGAGAAGACCGTCGTGTGCGGGCACACCCCGACGCCGCAGCCGCTCAACCTCCCCCGCCTGATCAACATCGACACCGGGGCGGTGTACCACCGGCACCCCGGGTTCGGGAAGCTCACGGCCGCGTGCCTCCCCGAGCGGACGTTCGTGCAGGTCCGCTACGCGGGCTAGAACGAGAGCGCGAGCCCCCCGCGGAAGGTGGGGGCCTGCGCGCCGACCTCGCCGAAGACCCGCCGCCCGGCGAGGTCGAGCGAGGCCCGTGCGAAGGGGTCGAACATCACGCGGAACGAGCGGGCGCGGCCGGCGGCCGTCTCCTCGAAGAGCGAGAAGTAGAACGCCGGGCCGAGGCGGACGCCCGCGTCGAGGTCGAGCCCCGGCGGCGTGGGCTGGCCAAGGAGGTCAGCCACACGGAAGACCCGGACGCCTCCGCCGACGCCGACGGCCACGAGCAGCCGCCGCTCGCCCGTGGGGGTGTAGTCCGCGTAGAGCGCGCCCTCCTGCGTGAAGAGCGAGAGCGTCGGGCGCGCGAACGAGGCGTACGCCCCGACCCCCGGCACCAGCCCGCCGCCGACGTGGAGCACCGGCGCGTCGCCCTGCGCGCGGACGGCAGGGATGAGCAGGGTGAGGAGCAAGAGGAGCGGGCGCACGGTTTTCGATGGAATGGCCTTCGGCCATTTCGTGGAGAATGCAACCCCCCGGGGGAGCCACGGGGCTAGACTGCCGATGATACGGGAGCGACTTCGCCATCGCCTTCCGTCCGCTGTCTTCTGTCCTCCGTCTATTGCCCATGGCCCTCCGCGTCGGCATCGTCGGCCTCCCCAACGTGGGGAAGAGCACGCTCTTCAACGCGCTCAGCGAGGCGGGCGCCGAGGCGGCGAACTACCCGTTCTGTACCATCGAGCCGAACGTGGGCGTCGTCGCCGTGCCCGACGCGCGGCTCGACCGGCTCGCTAGCCTGGCGAAGTCGGCGCAGGTGGTCCCGGCGGTCATCGAGTTCGTCGACATCGCGGGCCTCGTGGCGGGGGCGTCGAAGGGGGAGGGGCTCGGCAACCAGTTCCTCGCGCACATCCGCGAGGTGGACGCCATCGTCCACGTCGTCCGCTGCTTCGAGGACCCCAACGTCGTCCACATCGAGGGCTCGGTCGACCCCCTCCGCGACATCGAGACCATCGAGACGGAGCTGCTCCTGAAGGACCTCGACACACTGGCGAAGCGGAAGGACCGCGTGGCGAAGCAGGTGAAGGTGGGCGACAAGGACGCCCGCGCCGAGGCCGCTTTCCTCGATAGGCTGGAAGCGCACCTCTCCGAAGGCCGCCCCGCCCGCCTCCTCGAGGCGACCGACACCGAAGCCGGGTTCTTCCGCGAGCTGTTCCTCCTCACGGCCAAGCCCGTTCTCTATGCCGCCAACGTGGCCGAGGGCAACCTCCCGGACGGAAACGGACCGGAGGGACGTTCCTCCGGAAACGCGTACGTCGAGCAGGTCCGCACGCGTGCCGAGGAAGAAGGCGCCGGCGTCGTCGTGATCTCGGCCGAGTTCGAGGCGCAGCTCGCCGCACTCCCAAAAGAAGAACGGGCCGACTTCCTCGCGGCGGCGGGGCTCGAAGAGAGCGGGCTGGAGAAGCTCGTCCACGCGGCCTACGCGCTGCTCGGCCTCATCACCTACTTCACCGCCGGTCCGAAGGAGGCCCGCGCGTGGACGATCCGCCGCGGCACGAAGGCGCCGCAGGCCGCCGCCGTCATCCACACCGACTTCGAGCGCGGCTTCATCCGCGCCGAGACCATTTCTTACCTCGACTACGACCGGCTCGGCTCGGAGGCTGCCGCCCGCGAGGCCGGGCTCATGCGGAGCGAGGGGAAGGAGTACGTCGTCCAGGACGGCGACGTGCTGCTGTTCCGGTTCAACGTCTGAGCCGGCACCGGGGTCTGAGGGGCGGTCGGGGTTGATCGCGAAAACACAGCGCTCTACCTTGA
>DASPKS010000245.1:0-5175 GCA_035628035.1 Rubricoccaceae bacterium | reverse complement strand
GCAGGATGTTCTTCATCCCCATGGTGAACCCCGACGGGTACCGGTACAATTACCAGACGAACCCCTCGGGCGGGGGGATGTGGCGGAAGAACCGTCGCAACAACGGCGGCGGCGAGTTCGGCGTCGACCCCAACCGGAACTACGCCTACCAGTGGGGGCGCGACGAGGAGGGCTCCTCCTCCAGCACGTGGAGCGAGGTGTATCGCGGGCCGGCCCCCTTCTCCGAGCCGGAGACGCAGGCCGTCCGCGACTTCCTCGAGAGCGGCCGGCGCGTCGAGCTCGCGTTCAACTACCACACCTCCGGCGACCTCCTGCTCTACTCGTGGTCGTACGAGGACGGCGCCTACACCCCGGACGACAGCCTGTTCGACGCCTACGGCGCCCAGCTCACCAGCCTCAACGGGTACACCTACGGCACCAGCCCCGACGTGCTCTACAAAGTGAACGGGGGCTCGGACGACTGGATGTACGGGGAGCAGACCACCAAGCCGAAGATCCTCGCGTTCACCCCGGAGGTCGGGCACTTCGGGTTCTGGCCGCCCGCCAGCCAGATCATCCCGCAGGCCGACGAGAACCTCGAGATGAACCTGTGGCTCGCACAGCTCGCCGGGCGGTCGAGCACGGCCCAGGAGAGCCCGGAGATGCCGCCGGGCACGTTCGCGCTGGCGCCGGCCACGCCGAACCCGTTCCGGGGGGGCACCCGCCTCGCGTTCACGCTCCCCGCGGGGGGCGCCGTGGAGCTCGCGGTGTACGACGTGCTCGGGCGCCGCGTGGCCGTCCTCGCCGACGGCCCCCACGCCGCCGGCCGCCACGTGGTCGCCTTCGAGGCAGGGGCGCTCCCGGCCGGGGTGTACGTCGCGCGGCTCACCACAGGGGGGCAGACGGTCTCGCGACCGCTCACCATCGTCCGCTGACCGTCTCCCGCTGCCCTCCGCCTTCGGCCTCCTGCCAGCTCCCCATCAGCCTATGCTGCGCCGCTGTCTCTTCGCCCTCCTCGCCTTCGTCACGCTGGCCGGGCCCGCTGTCTTCGCCCAGCAGGTCCAGGAGCGGTACAGCGAGGTCCGCCTCTACTTCCCCGCCGACGGCGACCTCGCCGGGCGCCTCGCTGCGCGCGGGCTGATCCTCGATCACGGCACGGTGGAGGGGGCCCCCGGCGGGCGCGCCCTGCGCACGGTGCTCTCCGCCACCGAGCTCTCCGCGGCGCAGGCCGCGGGCGTGGCTATCGACGTCCTCCTAGAGGACGTGGCCGCCGAGGTCGCCGCACGGAACGCCCGCTACGGGGGCTGCCCCACCACCCCGTACCCCATCACCGGTTCGATGGGATGCTACCCCACCTACGACGAGGTGCTCGCCCTCCTCGACGCGATGCGGGCGCAGTTCCCGAACCTCATCTCCGCGCGGACCTCCATCGGTTCAAGCCACGAGGGGCGGTCGCTCTGGATGGTGGAGATCACAGACAACCCTGGGATGGACGAGGGGGAGCCGGAGGTGCTCTACACCGCCATCCACCACGCCCGCGAGCCGCAGGGGCTCGCCACCGTCCTCCACTACATGTGGGACCTGCTAGAGAAGTATGGCACGGACCCGGAGGCCACCTACCTCCTTCAGAACCGGCGGCTGTTCTTCGTCCCCATCCTCAACCCCGACGGGTACGTGTACAACCAGACGACGAACCCCGGTGGGGGCGGGATGTGGCGGAAGAACCGCCGCAACAACGGGAGCAGCTTCGGGGTCGACCTCAACCGCAACTACGGGTACCAGTGGGGCTACGACAACAGCGGGTCGAGCCCGAGCCCGACGAGCGAGACGTACCGGGGGCCGAGCGCGTTCTCCGAGCCGGAGACGCAGGCCATCCGCGACTTCGTGAACGCCCGGGACTTCCGCCTCGCTTTCAACTACCACACCTTCAGCGACCTCCTCCTCTACCCGTGGGGGTACGTCCCTACGCCGCCGCCGGACGACCCCACCTTCGCCCGCTACGCCGCTCCGATGACGGCCGTCAACGGGTACACCTACGGGCCGGGTAACACGACGATCTACCCCACCAACGGCGGCTCCGACGACTGGATGTACGGCGACACCGCGGCGCACGCCCCGATCCTCTCGTACACGCCGGAGGTGGGGAGCACGGGGTTCTGGCCATCCCCTGAGGAGATCCTCCCGCTGGCCGAGGAGAACCTGCGTGCGAACTACCTCCTCGCGTGGTTCGCCGGCGGCTACCCCGAGGTCGGTGGCACCGACTACGTCGAGGCCGAGGGGCCGTCTGGGAACGGGTACGTCGATCCCGGCGACCGCTTCGAGGTGCGCGTCCGCCTCGTCAACATCGGGCAGGAACCGCTGACATCGGTCGGCGCCATCGTCGAGAGCGTCGACCCTCGCATCTCGTTATGGTCGGGCCCGATGCCGGTCTATTTCACGATTGCTCCCGGCGACACCGCCGAGTTCACCGGGTTCCAGTTCCGCACGGCGGAGACGGCGCCCCTGGGGAACCTCAACGGGCTGGTGGTGAAGATCAGTGCGGACGGAGGAGCAACCCAGCTCCTTACCGCACCGCTCCCGCCGGTCCGCCTCGGCACGCCGACCGAGGTGTTCGCCGACGCCGCGGCCTCGATGGCGAACTGGACCACGTCCGGCGGCTGGGGGCTCTCCACGACGGCTTACTCCCCACCCAGCGCGTTCGCCGACAGTCCCTCGGGCAACTACCCCGCGAATGCGAACGCCCGCCTCACCCTCCGCGTCCCGCTCGACCTCTCGGCGGCCGCCGCGGCCACGCTCCGCTTCCGCACGCGGTGGGACATCGAGCCGGCCTGGGACTTCGGACAGGTGCTCTACTCCACGAACGGGTCCACCTTCACGCCGCTCGCGGGGCGCTATACCACGCCGGGTGCCGGCCAGGGGCAGCAGCCCGCCGGCGAGCCCGGCTACGACGGCACGCAGACGGCGTGGGTAGCCGAGGAGATGGACCTCGCGCCGGCCGTCGGCGCCGCCAGCGTCACGCTCCTCTTCCGCCTTCGCGCCGACGGCGCCGTGCAGGAGGACGGGTGGTATGTGGACGACATCGTGGTGGAGACCCTCGCCGATGGGAGCCCCGTCGGTACCCCACCCGTCCCGGAGGCGTTCACCCTCGCGCTCGACCCCCCGACGCCGAACCCGTTCCGGGGGGCCGCCCAGATCGCGTTCACGCTCCCCGCGGGGGGCGCCGTGGAGCTCGCGGTGTACGACGTGCTCGGGCGCCGCGTGGCCGTCCTCGCCGACGGCCCCCACGCCGCCGGCCGCCACGTGGCGACGGTGGAGGCGGGGGCGTTCCCGGCGGGCGTCTACGTCGCCCGGCTCACCACAGGGGGGCAGACGGTCTCGCGACCGCTCACCGTCGCCCGGTAACCCCGAGGACGACCGCTCAGTCGCCGGCGCCCGTATCGAGGACGACGCGCCAGCGGCCGTCCGCGCCGCGGCGCCACAGCGTGACGTACGTCCCGCGGTGGAGCGTGTCGGCAGTGGCCGGGCGGACCAGTAGCGAGCGCCCCGTCGTGAAGCCGTAGCGCCCGTCGGCGAAGACGCCCGCCTCGGTGGGCTCCCACGTGAGCTGCAGGCCGGGGTCGGAGAAGAGGTTCGCGTCGAAGGTGCGGATGGCGTCGTGCCCGTGGACGACGGTGCCTTCGGCGGCCGACCCGCCCATGTGGAGGCGGACGGCGTCGGACGTGTAGGCGTCCATCCAGCCGTCAAGCCCGCGCGTAGCCGTCTCGGCGGCGAAGGCGCGGTCGGCTGCCATCAGGGCGGCACGCGCGGCCGCCGGGCCCGGCGCCGGCGGGCGGGCGCTGCACGCGGCGAGGGCGAGCAGCACAGTGAAGAGGAGGGAGCGGGTCATCCTCAGAGCGGCTCGTAGCGGCCGTTCGGGGGGCACGAGAGCTGGGCGAGCTGCGGGTCCATCGGCGCGTAGAAGTAGTAGATGAGCTGGCGCGCCGCGTCGTCGCCGGGGTTGTACACGCACCTCCCGATTCGCTCGCCTGCCGGGCACGACCCGACGAACGCGCTGTTGGGCGCGCCCGCGCACTCGGCCTGCGCGCGTTCGGTGTTCCACCCGTCTCCGGCGTAGGTGTAGCAGTACCCGTGGTCCTGCCGCACGTCGCACCCGCCGACCTCCGTCGTGCTGGCGACGACGGGCGGCGAGGGCGCCAGACCGGCGGAGTCGGGGGGCGCGGTCGGCGTGCCGTCCTCGGCCGCGCTGTCCGCCGGAGAAGCCGAAGGCGGCGCTATGTCCTCCGCCGTCTCCGTGTCGGAGGGCGCCGCATCGTCGGGGGAGCAGGCCGGCAGCGCGAGCGCGGCGATGAAGGCCGTAAAGAGGAGGAGGAAGCGCGTCATGGAGCGGGCAGCAGGAGGTGAGGCAAGCCTACCGCACAGCGCCAAAATAGGCGGGGCAAAATCCCGCCGCCTTACGCCTTCACCAGCCGCTGGATCACGTCCACCGCCGAGACCCCCTCGGCCTCCGCGTTGAAGTTGGTCACGATGCGGTGGCGGAGGACCGGCACGGCGAGGCGGTCCACGTCGGCGGCCAGCGGGGTGAGGCGCCCATCGAGGAGGGCGAGCGCCTTCGCGCCGAGGATGAGGTACTGGCTCGCGCGCGGCCCCGCGCCGTAGGCGAGGTACGCGTTGACGAAGTCGGGCGCCTCGGGGCGGCCCGGCCGCGTCCGCGCCGCCAGCCGGACGGCGTGCTCGATCACGCTGTCGGCGACGGGCACCTGGCGGACGAGGTCCTGGTAGAGGCGGACCTCCTCGGCCGAGAGCACGGGCCGCACGGCCGCCTGCGCCGCGCTCGTCGTGCTCCGCACGATGGCGACCTCGTCGGCAAAGGGGGGGTAGTCCAGCCAGAGGTTGAGCATGAACCGGTCGAGCTGCGCCTCGGGGAGGGGGTACGTCCCCTCCTGCTCGATCGGGTTCTGCGTGGCGAGGACGAAGAACGGCTCGTCGAGGGGGAGCGTCTGCCCGGCCGCCGTCACGTGGTGCTCCTGCATCGCCTCCAGCAGCGCCGCCTGCGTCTTCGGCGGCGTCCGGTTGATCTCGTCGGCGAGGACGACGTTGGCGAAGACGGGCCCCTTCACGAAGCGGAACGCGCGGCGGCCCGTCTGGTGGTCCTCCTCGATGATCTCGGTGCCGGTGATGTCGCCGGGCATGAGGTCC
>DASPKS010000244.1:0-23989 GCA_035628035.1 Rubricoccaceae bacterium | reverse complement strand
TCAGCGCGGGCGAAGTAGACACCCGGCGCGAGCGCGGCGGCGTCGAGCACGACCGTGTGCCGCCCCGCCGTCTGCTCGCCCGAGAGGAGCACCGCGACGACTCTCCCGAGCACGTCGTATACCGCGAGGCGGACGGAGCCCGCTCGGCGGAGCTGAACCACGAGGGTGGTAGACACAGCCAGCGGGTTGGGGCCGGCCACAGCTAGCGCGACAGGACCCGCTCCGCCGGTAGGGCTCTCGGCCGCCGTCGGGGCGGCGCCGAACTCGAAGGCGCCGACGTCGCACGGTGCCCCGCGGACGTACCGCCGCTGGTCGAGCGTGACCGGCTGTCCGTCGGTGTCCACGCAGGTAGCGGCGTCGATCGCCGGGCTCCCCGCGAGCAGCGCGTACGTTTCCGTCGGCCCCCCGTGGTCCCCGAGCGACCCGAGCACGGTCGTGAATACCGCCGACGAGTCCACGAGGACGTCGCCGGTTGAGGCGGCGCAGTCCCCCTCGCCCGCGAGCACGTTGTGGCCGAGCGAGGAAACGGTGCCGCCGCAGTCAGCCCCGCCGGACTCCACGCAGCCAGGGGCGTTCCCCGCCACGACGGAGTTGAGGAGGGTGGCGGCGGCCCCACCCTCGGCGTACACCCCCCCGCCCAGGCCACCCAATGCGGCCGACCCGTGCCCCCCCGCCCGGTTCCGCGTGATGGTGGAGTGCTCGATGACGACGTGGGCAGCGTTGCCCGTCGCGTACACCCCACCCCCATCACCGCCGCGATGCTCGTCATCCTCGAACCGCGCGTGGTTCCACGTGATCGTGGAGTTCCGGATGCGGAGCGGCCCGGTGGTGTAGATCCCGCCCCCGTCGTTCCCCTCCGCGCCCCCGACCGGGTGGCCTACGCGGTTGCTCGCGATGAGGGACCGCTCGACGGTGAGCGTGCCCGTGTTGTAGATCCCGCCCCCGTCGTCGCCGGTGAACAGCGTCTGATTCCCAACGACGGCCACCTCTCGCAGCGTGAGCACCCCTCTGTTGAGGACCCCGCCGCCATCTACGCCCCAGCCGGTTCCACCCGAGATCCTGACCCCAGCTACGAGCACGGTGGCGCCCGGATGGACTTCTAGGATCCGGCTGTTCAGCATGTCTCCCGTGATGCCGAGTATCGTCGCCGTCCCACTCCCGACGAGGTCGAGGTCGCCCCGGATATCGAAGTCGTGGCACGGGTCCTCGCCGGAATGCGGGCAGAGGTACGGGTAGCCATACTCCCCTGGCGGGACGTAGACGACGTCGCGGCCGGGGAGCGCATTCGTCTCCATAATCGCCGCCCGGAGGGAGCATGCCCCCGTCGAGGTGGCGCACGCCCCGTCGCCGGGGTCCACGTCGAGGGAGTCCGTCTCCGTGTCCACGGTGAACGTGACCTGAGCGGCGGCGAGCGCCGGCGCGGCGAGGAGGACCGAGAGGACGAGCGCGCGCATGGGTCCCTCCGGGCGATGGACAGCGGTAAGGATACGGCGCGCGCACGGCTCCCCCGCCTGATGCACAAGCCCCGCGTCTTCTCGGCGCCGGGGCTTCGCGTGTTGGTGGGGCGGGGCTCGCCTACTCTTCCTTCGCCTGCTCGTCCACGGGCTTCTCGGGGCGGCCCTCGCCCGCCGCTAGCACGTTGTCGACGATCCCGTACGCCTTCGCCTCGTGGGGGTCGAGGAAGAAGTCGCGGTCGGTGTCCTTTGCGATCTTCTCGATGGGCTGGCCGGTGTGGTGCGCGAGGATCTCGTTGAGGCGCTGGCGCAGCCAGAGGATCTCGCGCGCGGCGATCTCGATCTCGGTGGCCTGCCCCTGCGCCCCGCCGAGCGGCTGGTGGATCATGATCCGCGAGTTCGCCAGGCTGGCGCGCTTGCCTTTCGAGCCCGCCGCGAGGAGGAACGACGCCATCGAGGCGGCCAGCCCCACGCAGATCGTCGCCACGTCGGGCTTGATGTACTGCATGGTGTCGTAGATCGCCATGCCCACGTAGACCTGCCCGCCGGGCGAGTTGATGTAGAAGTTGATGTCCTTCTCGGGGTCCTCGCTCGCGAGGAAGAGCAGCTGCGCCACCGTGAGGTTGGCGATGGCGTCGTTGATCGGCGTACCGAGGATGACGATGCGGTCCTTGAGCAGCCGGCTGAAGATGTCGTAGGCGCGCTCGCCCCGGCTCGTCTGCTCGATGACCATCGGGACGAGCGCGTTGATGGGGGCCTCGTCGAACGTGCCGGAGTAAATCCCCTTAGGCATGGAGGTGATGCCCCGGGAGAACTTGAGGAAGTCGTCGACCATGTGCGGAGGGAGCGGTGGCGAAAAACGGGCGCTGGCACCCGGCCCCGTTGAGCACGGTTCCAGACGCGCGGAGGCGCGGAGGCAAAGCTACCCCCGCGCCTCCGCGCGTGCGTTCGGGCCTTCGGCCCTGCTACTCCTCCTTCTTGCGCCCGAAAAGGCTGAACCGCTTCTTCGGCTTGGCCGCCTCCTCGGCGGCGCGCGCGGCGGCGGCCTCCTCCTCGCGGCGGGCCTCGTCGGCGGCGCGGCGCTCAGCCGCCTCGCGCTCCAGGTCCTCGCGCGTCTTCTCGACGACCTCGAACCGTTTTTCCAGCGAGGCGAACACGCGGCGGTTGAGGAGCTGGTCGCCGAGCTGCTCGAGCAGGCGCGGCTGCTGCGCGAAGTAGTGCCGCACGGCCTCGGCCGGCACGTTCTCCCCGGCGAGCTTCTCGAACTCCGCCTCGAAGTCCTCGTTCGTTACCTCCAGCCCCTCCTCGTGGATCAGCTTGTCCTTCACGAGGAGCCAGCGGACCTGCGCGGCGGCGGCATCGCGGCGGGCGTCGCGCCAGCCCTGTACGTCGAAGCCGGGCGGGAGGTGGCCCTCGTTCCGCTCGCGGACCTCGTCGAGCATCGCGTCGAGCGTGGTGTCGACGAGCGTCTCGGGGATGGGGAACGTGTGCGCCTCGACGAACTGCTCGACCATCTTGGCCTCCATCGCCTCTCTTGCGCGGCGCTCCCACGAGCGCTCCAGGCTCGCGCGCACCTCCGCCTTCAGCTCGTCGAGGTCCTCGGTGCGTCCGCCGGTCTGCTCGCGGACGAACGCGGCGTCCATCTCGGGGAGGCGGCGGTGGCGCACGGCCGCGACCGTCAGCGCGTAGCGGTCGGTGTGGTCGTCGTGGTCGTGCGCGTGGGGGTCGTCGTCGGCGTGGTGGTGGGGAAGGTCCACGCGGACGGTCTGCCCCGCCGCGGCGCCGAGGAGCGCGCCCTTGATCTCCTCGCGGAGCGAGGGGTCGCTCAAAAGGAACTGCGCGCCGTGCTGGACGGGCCCCGCCGGATTCCCCTCCGCGTCGACCGGCTGGATGTCCACGATGGCGACGTCGCTTTCGGTGAGCGCCGCCCCTTCGGGCGCATCTTCGAGCGCGGCCGCGAGGTCGAGGCGGCGGCGGAGGTCGGCCGCCACGTCCTCGTCGGTGAACGTGCGGACGAGCTTGGTGACGGGGACGCCTTCGAGCTGGGCGAGCTCGAACTGCGGCCGCACGCCGAAGTGGACGACGGCGTGGAGGTCGCCCTCGCCTTCGGGGTCGTAGTCGAGGTGCGCGAGGCGAGGCTGCCCGAGTACGTCGTATCCCTCGTTCTCCGCGACGGCCGTGCGGTACGCCTCCCCGATGACCTCCTCGGCGATCTGGTAGGCCACCTGCGGGCCCACCATCTTACGGACGTGGCTGAGCGGGACGCGGCCAGGACGGAACCCCTTGAGGTTGAGGCTGGCACGCTGCTTCTTCAGCACGGCGTCCACGCGCGGCGCGAGGTCGGCGCGGGAGACGTGGACGTCGAGGGCGTACTCCACGTCGGAAAGGGGGGTGACGGAGGTCTGCATCGGGGACGAAGCGGAGGGCGCGCAAGGTATGCCGGGGCCCGTGACGGGGTTGCCCTCCCGTGCGGCATTTGCGGTGAAATGGGCCTGCGTGGGGGTACGGCGGGGGAAACCGCCCGCTAGGCGTAGCGTTCGGCGGGCGAACCGCTCCGGGCCCGTCGCGTCTCACGGGTCGCTTGCCGTTCTCGTTGCCGGTCTCGACCTTCTCTCCCGATGCCCTTCCGCTGCCCCCGCCCGCTCCTCGGCCTCCTCTTCGGCGCCGCGCTCCTCGGCGGCGCGCCCGCGTGCGCGAACGGGAGTACCGAACCGAACACCCCACCCGGGGCGGACTCGACCGGCACCGACTCCACCGGGCGCGCAGCGTCCTCACCGGTGCCCTACCGGTTCGACCGGCCCGACGCCGTCTTCGCCCTCCCCCGCGCGCTCTTCGAGATCTCGGGTCTGACGGTGCTCGCCGACGGGCGCCTCGGCGCCGTGCAGGACGAGCAGGGCACGCTCTACGTCCTCGACCCCGCCTCGGGCGCCGTCGTGGACGAGCGGCGGTTCGCCGGCCGCGGCGACTTCGAGAGCCTCGAGCGCGTGGGTGGGTCGGTGTGGGTGCTCATGGCGGATGGGACCCTCCTCGAGCTGGCCGATTCGACCGGCGCCGTGACCGAGGTCGACACCCCCCTGGAGAACAAGAACGACACGGAGGGGCTCGCCTACGACGCGGCGCACCACCGCCTCCTCATCGCGTGCAAAGAGGACGCCGGCGAGGGCGTGCCCGACACCGTGAAGGCGATCTACGCCTTCGACCTCGCCTCCCGCGCGTTCGACCCCCGCCCCGCCTACCTCCTCTCCCGCCGCGGCCTCGACGACGGCCAGGACGCCTTCAAGCCGTCGGCGCTCGCCGTCCACCCGCAGACGGGCCAGCTCTACGTGCTCTCGTCCGTCCGGAAGGCCCTCGCCATCGTCGAGCCCGACGGGCGGCAGGCCACGCTCGTCCCGCTGCCCGAGGCGTACTTCCGCCAGCCCGAGGGGATCGCGTTCCTCCCCGACGGCACCCTCTTCCTCTCGAACGAGGCGCGGGGCGAGACGCCCACGCTCCTCCGCTACCGCCCCCAGCCTTGACCCGGTCCCCCGTGCGCAGGTCCCTCCCGCTCCTTCGCTTCGCGTTGCCCTTCGGGGTGCTCGCCGGCGCGCTCGCCGTCGGCGGGTGCGCCACGCACCGCATGTACGTCTCGCCCCGCGTCGCCGACGTCCCGGCGACGACGCCGCCCGGCGCCGACACCGCCTTCGAGGTGTTCCTCGTCGGCGACCTCGGCGCGGGCTCCGACGAGGGCGCGCGCGAGGTGCTCGACCTCCTCCGCACGCGGCTCCTCGCCGCCGGCGAGCACAGCGCCGTCGTCTTCCTCGGCGACCAGCTCAACGACGCCATGCCCGACTCCGGCACGGCCGACCGCGAGGTAGAGGAGGCCCGCCTCGACCGCATCGCCGCGGCCGTCCAGGGGTACCCCGGCCGCGTGTTCGTCCTGCCCGGCCACCGGGATTGGGAGGAGGGCCTCGACGGGCTCCGCGCGCAGGAGCGCTACCTCGAAACGCGCCTCGGCCGCGACGACGCCTTCGTCCCCTCCGGCGGGCTCCCCGGCCCCGTCGTCGTCGAGCTCTCGGAGGAGGCCAACGACCTCACGCTGATGCTCGTCGACACGCAGTGGTGGTTCCAGGACGAGGACGCGCGCGCCACGGGCGAGGTGGACGAGGGCGACGGCGAGGAGTACGAGATCGAGAGCAACGCCGACTTCATCCTCGCCCTCGAAGACGCCGTGCAGCGCCACCCCGACGGCAACCTCCTCGTCGTGGGGCACCACCCCCTCCGCGCCAACGGCCCGCGCGGCGGCAACTTCCCCCTCACGACGCACCTCCTCCCCCCCGTCGGCGGCTCCCTCTACGCCGCCTACCGCGGGCTCTTCGGGACGGAGCAGGACCTCGCCTCGCGGCCCTACCGCGCGCTCCGCCACGAGATGGACCGCATCTTCGAGTGGCGCGACGGGGCCGTCTACGCGGGCGCCCACGAGAACGCGCTGGAGGTGCACCCTATCGAGCTCCACAACAAGGCCACGCAGACCTACCTCGTGAGCGGCGCCGGGTCGCGCGCGGTGCCGGTGGGGCCGGGGCGCGGGGCGCTCTTCGCCCACGGCGCGCGGGGGTTCCTCTCGCTCCGCTACCTCACCGACGGCTCGTCGTGGGTGAGCGCGTGGGAGCCGGACCACGGCGACGGCGCGGGCGACGCCGCCTTCGGGATGCGCCTCCGCGACACCCCCCCCGACGCCGAGAACGCCGGCCCGGTGGAGGTGGACCCCGCCACGCTCCCCGACTACTCCGACAGCACCGTCGTCGCCGTCCCGAACGCGTCCTTCGGGACGAGCGGCGTCGGCGCGTTCTTCCTCGGGAGCGGCTACCGCGACGTGTGGACGACCCCCAACGAGTTCGAGGTGCTCGACCTCGGCCGCGACGGCGGCGGCGGGCTCGTCCCGCTCCACCTCGGCGGCGGCTACCAGACCCTCTCGCTCACCCTCCAGGGCGCCGACGGCCACGAGTACAAGCTCCGCCTCCTCAACAAGGTGCCCGGCCGCACGCTCCCCGAGCCGTTCCGCGAGAACATCGTCCGCGACATCGTGCGCGACCAGACGGCCGCGACGAACCCCTACGGCCCCCTCGCCGCCGCGCAGCTCGCCGAGGCCGCCGGGCTCTACCACACCAACCCCCGCCTCGTCTACATCCCCGACGACCCCCGCCTCGGCCGCTTCCGCGAGCAGTTCGCCGGCCAGCTCGCCCTCTTCGAGGAGCACCCCGACGACGACATGTCGGACTTCGCCACCTACGGCGGCTCCCGCGACGTCGTCTCCTACACGAAGCTCTACCGCGAGCTCACCGACGACAACGACCACCGCGTGGACCAGCGGATGTTCGTCCGCGCCCGCCTCTTCGACATGCTCCTCTCCGATTGGGACCGCCACGTGGACCAGTGGCGGTGGGCTGCCTTCGAGCCGTACGAGCTCGACCCCTCGCTCACCGGGGAGGCCCGCGAGCAGGGGAAGGTCTACCGGCCCATCCCGCGCGACCGCGACTTCGCCTTCTACCGCCTCGGCGGGCTCTTCCCCAGCATCGCGAAGCGGCTCCAGCCCCGGCTCCAGACCTTCCGCGAGAGCTACGGCAACCTGCCGGGGCTCCTCACGAACGGGCTCGAGCAGGATCGCCGACTCCTCAACGAGGTCACGCGCGAGGAGTGGGTGGCGGCGGCGCACGAGCTACAGGCCCGCCTCACCGACGACGTCGTCGAGGAGGCGCTGCGGACGTGGCCGGAGTCGGTCTACCAGCAGTGGGGGCCCGAGATCAAGCGCGTCTTCGCCGTCCGCCGCGCGCAGCTCCCCGAGATCGCCGAGCGCGTCTACGCGCTCCACGCGCGGATCGTCGACGTGGTCGGCTCGAACAAGCACGAGCGGTTCGAGGTCCGTTTCCTAGAAGACGGCCGCGCCGAAGTCACCATGCTCAAGACGAACCGCGAGGGCGAGGTGGAGCGCCGCCTCTACCGCCGCGTGTTCGACCCCCGCGAGACCGACGAGGTCCGCCTCTACGGGCTCGACGGGGAGGACCGGTTCGCGTTCGAGGGGGAGAGCCGGGGCGGCCTGCTCGTCCGCGTCGTCGGGGGCCCGGACGAGGACACCCTCGACGACGAGAGCCGCGGTGGCCGCGTCGTCTTCTACGACACCGACGAGGGGAACGAGATCGAGAACGCCGGGCGCGGCACGGACCTCGAGCTCTCCGATGTGCCCGAGAACAACCGGTACGACTTCCGCGAATTCCGCTGGCCCGTCCGCGGGTTCTTCCTCACCGGCGGCTACAACGTCACCGACGGGCTGATCGTCGGGGCGGGGTACCAGGTGATGAACCAGGGCTTCCGGCGCCGGCCCTACGCCGCATTCCACCGGTTCTCGGCAGACCTCGCCACGCGCACGCTCGGCCCGCGCGGGCAGTACGAGGGGCGGTTCACGGAGGCGTTCGGGCCGTGGGACCTCCTCGTCGACGCCGAGGCCTCCGCGCCGCGCCGCGTGCGCAACTTCTACGGGCTGGGGAACGACACCGTGAACCCCGACGGGAGCAGCACGGGCAGCTCGTTCTTCGAGGTCCGGATGGCCCGGGCGCGCGCCGGCGTGGCGGCCGAGCTCGGCGCCGTGCAGCGCGGCGCGTTCACCCTCGGCCCCTTCGCGGAGTTCGTCCAGGTAGAGGACGACCCCACGCGGTTCATCAGCCAGCCCGAGGCGGGCGTCCCGGCGGAGGTGTTCGACGGGCAGGCCTACGGCGGGGCCGAGGCCGCGCTCACCCTCAGCACCGTCGACAACGGGCTCAACCCCCTCCACGGGTTCCGCTGGCGGAGCCTCGCGGCGGGCCGCGCGGGCATCACCGAGAGCGCCCCCTCCTACGGGTCCCTCGGCACCGACCTCACGCTCTACCTCTCGCCCGTCCTGCAGCCCCAGGTCACGCTCGCCCTCCGCGCGGGCGCCATGCACCGCCTCGGCGACTTCCCGTTCTACGACGCGGCCACCCTCGGCGGGACGACGAACCTCCGCGGGTACCGGAGCCACCGC
The DNA here is from genome assembly GCA_035628035.1 of Rubricoccaceae bacterium. Lineage (GTDB taxonomy): Bacteria > Bacteroidota > Rhodothermia > Rhodothermales > Rubricoccaceae > DASPKS01. The sequence continues at coordinate 15,505 of DASPKS010000244.1, read as the reverse complement.
TTCGCCGGGCGCACGGCCGCCTACCAGAACGCCGAGCTCCGCGTGCACCTCTTCAGCTTCTCGACGTACATCGCCGCCGGCCGCGTCGGCGTCCTCGGGTTCCTCGACAACGGCCGCGTGTGGGCCGACGGGGAGTACGACGAGTCGATCTTCGAGGGGTGGCACCAGGGCTACGGCGGCGGCCTCTGGACGAGCTTCTTCGACATGGCCGTCGTCACCGGCACCGTGGGGGTCTCCCCCGAGGGCACCCTCCTCAACGTCGGCCTCGGCTTCCCGTTCTAGCCTGCCCCCCATGCCCGACCCCTCGCGCCCCCCCACGCCGGGCCCGGCCACGCCGACGCCGGGCGCGCCCGAGGCGGGCGGCCCACCGGGCACGCCCCCGCCCGACGCCGCCGACGCCGCCTTCACCGAGCCGGCGGCGGCCACGCTGCCCCCGCCCGTCATCCTCCCGCCCCCTGCCATGCCCCTCCCCGGACCGCCCCCCGACGCCGACGAGCCAAAGGGGAAGAAGAAAAAGAAGAAGGACAAGAACGGCGGCGGTGGCGGCGACGGGAAGAAGAAGGACAAGGGGACCGAGCGCGGCGTCGAGACCATGTTCCGGTCGTCGTACCGCGTGAACATGGACCTCTCGGCCCTCGCCGACGCGAAGGCCAACATCATGATCTCGATCAACGGCATCATCGTCTCGGTGCTGATCGCCTCGATCTCGCCGAAGATGGATGCCAACCCGTGGCTGCTCCTCCCCACGTCGGTGATGCTCGTGGGGTGCCTCGTCTCGCTCGTCTTCGCCGTCCTCGCCGCGCGGCCGCGCGTGCAGGGCGAGCGCGTCACGCTCGACCAGGTCCGCAACAACGCCGCGAACATCCTCTTCTTCGGCAACTTCGCCAACATGAGCCGCGACGACTTCCAGGTGGGGATGGAGGAGCTCATGCAGAACCGCGACGCCCTCTACCGCAGCATGATCTCCGACGTGTACGGGGTGGGCAGCGTGCTCCAGAAGAAGTACCGGCTCCTCCGCGTGGCCTACACCGTGTTCCTGGGGAGCATGGGGCTCGGCGTGTTCCTCTTCGTCGCGACGTTCGTCGGGGCGGCGAGCGACCAGGGGCTGCCCGTGCAGATCGAGGCCCCCGCGGGGACGACGATCCAGACGCCGCCTGCCACCGGCACGGGGACGGGTGCCGGGGCGGGCGCCTCGACGGCGACGCCGCCGGCCGGGAGCGACTCCCTCCCGCCCGTCACGCCGATCCTCCCGTTCGTGCCCACGCCCTGACGCGGCCCGCCCGTATGCCCTCGGTCCTCCTCCTCCGCCACGGCAAGTCCGACTGGACGGCCGAGTACGGCGCCGACGCCGAGCGCCCGCTCAACAAGCGCGGCGAGAAGGCGGCCCGCCGCGTGGGGCGCTACCTCGCCGACGCCGGCCTCCTCCCCGACCGCGCGCTCACCTCCACCGCCGTCCGCGCGAAGGAGACGCTGCGCCGCGCGATGAAGGCGGCCGAGTGGGGCGGGCCCGTCCACGAGACCGAGAGCCTCTACGAGGCCTCGCCCGACACCGTGACCGCGCTCCTCCGCGCGCTCCCCGACGACACCGCGCTCGCGCTCGTCGTCGGCCACGAGCCGACGCTCTCCGACACCGTCCACCGCCTCACGGGGGCGAACGTGGACTTCCCGACGGCGGCCCTCGCGCGGATCGACTTCGAGGGGGAGACGTGGCGCGACGTGCGCGCGGGCGCGGGCACGCTCGCGCTCCTCCTCCCGCCCCGGCTGCTCCCGAAGTAGCGAGGGCTCCCCCCCGGAGGGAAGGGGGCCTCGCCTTCACCGTCCCTTCATCAGGAACAGCACTTCCCAGCTCAGAACCGACCGTTCCCGGTCTGAAACCAGCCCTTCCTGGCTTGGAACCGGCGCTTCCTAGCCCAGAACCAGCGCTTCCCGGCTTAGAACCGACCCTTCCCGACCCGGAACCAACGCTTCCTGCGGTGGGGACGACGGCCGGGGAGCCCCTCCCGGGCCGTTTCAGGCCTCTTTCGCCTCAGCGCACCACGGTGAGCGCCCGCGCGAGGCGGAAGCCCGGCCCCGCTACACGCACGAAGTAGACGCCCGGCGCGGGCGCGGCCCATGCGAAGGCGTGCGCCCCTGCGGCGGGCCCCCCGCTGTGGAGGAGGGCCACGCGTCGCCCGAGCGCGTCGTACACCGCCACCTCTACGGTGGACGGACGGACGAGCGTGAGCGTGGCTGCGACCGCATCGCGCGCTGGGTTCGGCGATACGACGAGCGAGATCGAGGAGGCAGGTGACCCCGGCCCTGCGGCGACGGGGAACCGCGGCGTCCCGTACTCCACGCCGCCGACGCGGGCGTACCGGAGGTACCGGTACGGCTCGATCTTGCTCAGGAACTCTACCTCCCCGAACTCCGCCGCGTACGTGAACAGCTCGGCCGTGCTCTCGAACTCCTTGAACCGCACGCCCGTCAGCACGGTGTCCCCAATGGTCAGCGTGCCGATGAACTCCCGTACGCCGTACCAGCTCGCCCCGTCGTAGCACCGCACCGGCTGCCCGCCCGGCGCCCCCAACGGGCACGGCGCGAAGGGGAACACCTGCTCCTCGTCCGGATCGAGGGGGATGATGTTGCGGACCTGCGTGGAGGCGGTGTCGTACCGGAGCGGGGTCCGGTGGTAGTACAGCGGGGGCGGGAGCGTATCGCCAGCAGAATCGAACCGGTCCCGCACCTGAACCACGTAGGGCCGCCCGAGCGCGAAGGTGTCCCTCGCGATGTGGACGCGGAGGGTGTTTCCAGTCCCCGGCTCGGCGTACTCCCACACGTCGCCCACCCCCAGGGGGTAGTACGACCATGGCGGGGGCGCCTGCGCCCGAACGGCCGGTGAACTGAGGGTGCTCGCGAGGGCGAGGACGGCAAGGAGAAAACACGCGCGCATGGCCGGGCAAGAAACGGGGCCGCGCCCGCCGTGTCAACCGCGCGCTAAAGCGGCCCGCCGCCCGCGCCGATACCCCGGCCCAGCCCCTCCGCCGCCCACCGATGTCGCTCACGCCGGACGAGCAGCAGCGCCTCGACGCCATCCGGCGCTTCTACGTGCTCGACGCCCCGCCCGAGGACCCCCTCGCGCGGCTCGTCCGCGTCGTGGCCGACCTCTTCGGCGTCCCCATCGTCCTCCTCACCCTCCGCGACGGCGACGCCGAGCGGCCCGTCATCGCCCACGGCCTCGACGTGGCGGCCCTCCCGGCCGACGCGGTCTTCTGCGCGCGCGCCGCCGGCCCGGCGCTCCCCGTCGTCGTCCCTGATGCGGCCTCCGACGAGCGGTTCGCGAACAACCCCCTCGTGCACGGCCCCCCGAACGTCCGGTTCTACGCGGGGGTCCCCCTCAAGAGCCGGCACGGGTTCACGCTGGGCACGCTCGCCCTCATGGACCCCCAGACGCAGGAGCTCAACGGCGAGGGGCTCGCCACGCTCGTCGGCCTCGCGATGACGGCCGAGCCGGAGCTGGAGATGCGCCGGCAGACGGCCGAGCAGGAGGCGGCGCAGGCCGCCGAGAAGGAAGCGGCTGCCCTGCGCGAGCAGCAGCTCACCCAGCAGGCCACCGCGCTCCAGGCGCAGGTGGTAGAGCTCCAGGGCCAGCTCCAGGGCGCCGCGGCGCGCCTCATGGAGGCCGTCGCGCACCTCCAGGAAGCGGAGGGGCGCGCGGCCGCCGCCGCCACGCGCGCGGAGGAAGCCGAGGCGGCCCTCCGCGACGCCGACGCCCGCGCCGCCGCCGCCGAGCAGCAGGCGGCCCAGGCCGCTGATGCCGACACGCGCGTCGCGGAGGCGGAAGCCCGCGCCGCCGCTGCCGAGGCGCGCGCGGCCGACGCCGAAGCGCGGGCCGAAGCCAGCGACGCCGCCCGCCAGGACGCGGAGGCGGCCCGCGAGGCCAGCGGCGCCGTGCGGGAGGAACTCGAAGCGACCCGCGAGCAGCTCAATGGGGCCCTCGCGGAGCTCGAAGCGTCCCGCAAGGAGAGCGAAGCCGCCCGGCAGGAGGGCGAGGCCCGCCTCGCGGAGGCCACCGCCCGCGCCGACGCGAGCGACGCTGCGCGCGAGGCCAGCGACGACCTCCGCAGGGAAAGCGAGGCCGCCCGAGACGCCAGTGAAGCGGCGCGGCAGGAGGCGGAGGCCCGGGCCGAGCAGGCCGCCGCACGCCTGGCGGAGGCGGAGGCGCTCGTCGCGCAGGCGCAGGCCCTCATCACGCAGGAGCACCAGCGCGCCGCCGAGGCCGACCGCCGCCACGCCGAGGTAGCCGCGCAACTGGAAGAGACGACCCGGCGGCTCGAAGAAAGCGAAGCTTCCCGAAAGGAGAGCGAGGCGTCTCTCCGAGAGATGGGGCGGCACGCCGAGGAGGCCGCCACGTGGAAGCACCAGGCGGAGCTCACCTGGGCCTTCCTCGACGCCGCGCCCCTCCCCCTCTTCGTCGCCGCCGGCCCGGAGGCCCCCCTCACCTACGCCAACCGCGCCGCCCTCGCGCTCTTCGGCGTACCCGAGCTCGACGCGCTGGCGGAGCGCCCCCTCGCCGGACTCGTCGCCCCGGAGGAGGCGGGAGCGCTGTCGGCAGCCCTCGCCGACGCCGCCCAGGCGGCCATCCCCCCGCGCCCAGTCCGCCTCTCGGCGGGCGAGCGGCCTTTCCTCCTCGCCGCCGCCCCGACCGGGCTGCCCCATGGCGGCGTCGTCGCCGCGCTGCTTGAGCCGCCGGCATCGCCGGGGGGGCCAGCGCCCCCGGAGACGGCCGTGGAGCGTGAGCAGGAGGGCCTCGCGCGGCCGGCCGACTTCCTCCACCGCTTCAGCTACGACATCCGCACCTCGCTCACGGCCATCGTCGGCTACGCCGAGGTGATGGCCGACGATCTCCAGACCGACGCCCGCGAGTCGGCCGACACCATCCTCCTCAACAGCCACCGTCTCCTCCAGATGCTCGGCGCCGTGACGGAGCTCGACCGCCTCGAGCGCGGCGCCGTCCGGCAGCCGGTACCGGTCGAGCCGGTCGTGGAGGCGGCGGCGGCCACGTTCCGCCCGCTCGCCGACCGCCGCGACCTCGCGTTCTTCGTCGAGCCGCCCCCGCCCGACGCCGTGGCGCTGGCCGACGCCGCCGCGCTCGGCCGCGTGCTCGACACCCTCCTCGCCAACGCGCTCCGCCACACCGAGCGCGGGGGCGTCCGCCTCCGCATCCTCGCCGAGGACCAGAACGCCGAGCCGGGCACCGTCGCCATCGAGGTGCAGGACACCGGCGTGGGTATCGAGGCGAAGCGGCTGAAGCACCTCTTCAAGCCCCCCCCACCGGGCTCCGACGACGAGGCCGCCGCCCCGGGCGTGCGGCTCGTCCTCGCCCACCGTCTCGTCGAACGCATGGGCGGGAGGATCGAGGTGAAGAGCGTGCGCGGTCAGGGCAGCGTGTTCCGCGTGGTGCTCCCGGCGGCTACGGTCCCGGCCCCATCGGGCGACGGGGCCGCCGTGACGCCGGTCGTCTGAGGCCGCGTACGCCCTTCCGCCAGGGGCTCCCGAGGAGGGCCGCTACGCCGGCTGACGCACCCTTGTCACCGCGCCCCCTGTAAGCTCGCAGCGTCCCCCCGGACAATCTCGCCAGGGTTGTCCAGCCGAGGCCCCGCCGCTACCAGCGCGGCGGGGCCTCTCGGTTTTTTGGAGCCGCCGTTCCCCTCCGGAGCGGTAGGCGGCGAAGCCGAAGCTTCGCTTTGTGGATAGTGAGGGCTGAGGGGCCATTGTAAGACAAACCCCTACTGGCTACCTTGGCGCGCGCTTCGCCTCCGCCTCGCTGCGGAGCCTCGCTCCTTTCAGCCTCCCACTCCATGGACCTCCACTGGTACCGCCGCTTCGGCATCCTCTTGGCCCTCCTCCTCGCGTGGGGCGGGGCCGCCGCCGCGCAGACCTCCCGCGTCAGCGGGACCGTCACCGACGCCGAGACGGGCGACCCGCTCCCCGGCGTCAACGTCATCATCCAGAACACCACGACCGGCACGGCGACCGACATCAATGGCCGCTACGAGATCGTGCTGCCCTCCGACCAGCGCACGCTCGTCTTCTCGTTCGTCGGCTTCCAGTCGGAGGAGGTGGAGGTGCCGCCCGGGACCTCCGTCGTCGACATGCGGCTCGAGGAGGACGTGCTCGGCCTCGAGGAGGTCGTCGTCACCGGGCTCGCCACGTCGGTGAGCCGGACGAACCTCGCCAACTCCGTCGAGACGATCTCGGCGCGCGAGCTGTCGGAGGTCACCACGCCCCAGACGTTCGACACCGCGCTCAACGGGAAGATCACCGGCGCCGTCGTGAACGCGTACACCGGCGCCCCGGGCGGCGGCATCTCCATCAGGCTCCGCGGGATCACGACGATCAACGGGCGCAGCCAGCCGCTCTTCATCGTCGACGGCGTGATCATGTCGAACGACGCCATCTCCAACGGGTCGAACGCCGTCACGGCGGCGGCCGCCGGCGGGAACGCCTCGAACCAGGACAACCCCGTCGACCGCATCGCCGACCTCTCGCCGGAGGACATCGAGAGCATCGAGATCCTCAAGGGCCCCAGCGCCGCGGCGATCTACGGCGCGCGCGCCTCCAACGGCGTCGTCATCATCACGACGAAGCGTGGCCGCTCCGGCACCGGCACCCAGCTCTCGTTCTCGCAATCGCTCGGGTTCACGCGGATGGCGAACCCCCTCGGCACGCGGCAGTTCACCGCCGAAACGGCCGAGGCCGCGTATGGGGAGCGTGGGCGCGAGCTGTTCGAGGCGGCCAACGGCCGGTTCATCGACTACGAGCAGGAGCTCTTCGGGAACACCGGGCTCCTCTCGACGACGCAGCTCACCGCCGCCGGCGGCAACGAGCGCACGACGTTCTACGCCTCCGGCCTCGTCAAGGACGACGAGGGGATCATCGAGCGGACCGGCTACGAGAAGCAGTCCGCCCGGCTCAACCTCCAGCACCGGTTCTCGTCGCGGGCCACGCTCGACTTCACGAGCAACTACATCCGCTCGGTGGCCCGCCGCGGCCTTACGGGCAACGACAACACGGGCACCACGTTCGGCGTCGCCCTCACGGCCACGCCGAACTTCATCAACATCCGGCCGGACGAGAACGGCGTCTACCCCGAGCACCCGTTCAACGCGTCGAACCCCCTCCAGACCCGCGACCTCTCCGACATCTCGGAGACGAACAACCGGTTCCTCGGGTCGGGGCGGTTCACGTTCAACGTGCTCCAGCGGGAGCGCCAGCTCCTCCAGTTCATCGCCGAGGGCGGCGTGGACTACTACGGCCTCTCGCAGTCGCTCCTCTTCCCGAACGAGCTCGAGTTCTACCAGGGCGTGGACTTCCCCGGGCAGTCCATCCAGGGCCGCACGTTCAACCTCAACACGAACCTCCGCGGGATCCTCCTCCACTCGCTGGCGATGCCGAGCTCGGGCCTGAGCTTCACGACCCAGGCCGGCATCGCCACGTTCAGCCAGGACCTCGACCGGACGACGGCCGTCGCCGCCGGGCTCATCCCGGGCCAGCAGAACGTGGACCAGGCCGCCTCCCTCAACACCGACGAGTTCCGGCTCTTCCAGGACGACCGCGCGCTCTTCGCGCAGGAGGAGGTGAACTGGCGCGACCGCGTCATCCTCACGGGCGGCGTCCGCGCCGAGCGCTCCACGCTCAACGGCGACGTCGACCAGTTCTTCACCTACCCGAAGGCCTCCGTCGCCTTCAACGTGACCAACTTCGACTTCTGGACGCTCGACCAGTTCGACCTCCTCAAGCTCCGGTTCGCGTACGGCCAGACGGGGAACACCGCCCCCTTCGGCGCCCGGTTCACCACGTTCGGGCCGGTCTCCATCGACGGGAGCGTGGGGCTCAACATCAACAACACCCGCGGGTTCGCCGAGGTGGAGCCCGAGCGGGCCTCCGAGATCGAGGGCGGCTTCGACGTCGCGCTCTTCGACGGCCGCGCGAGCCTCGACTTCACGGCCTACCACAAGGTCGTCGACAACCTCATCCTCACGCGCGGGCTTCCCGCCTCGACGGGGTTCGCCTTCGAGATCTTCAACGGGGGGGAGCTCACCAACGACGGGATCGAGATCGGGCTCGGCCTGATCCCCGTGGACATGGACGACTTCCAGTGGGTCTCGCGGACGAGCTTCTGGACGAACAGCGCCGAGGTGACCCGGCTCGACGTCCCGGCCTTCGCCGCCGTCGGCGGCGGGTTCGGCAACACGCTCGGGACCATCCGCATCGAGGAGGGCCGGAGCCCCACGCAGATCGTCGGCATCGACGATACCGACGGCGACGGCTCGCCCGACGGCGTGTTCCAGCTCGGTGATGCCGCGCCGGACTTCCAGATGTCGTTCTTCAACGAGTTCACGGTGATGCGGAACCTCCGCCTCAACGTGTTCGGGCACTGGAAGCAGGGCGGCGACAACATCAACCTCTCCGAGCTCCTCTTCGACCTCGGCGGGACCAGCAACGACTACGACGACGACGACGACGGCGACGGCGAGACGAACGCGGAGGAGCGCCTCGCCCAGCTCGGCGTGTCGGCGCGCGTGTTCGTGCAGCGGGCTTCGTACTTCAAGCTCCGCGAGGTGGGCCTCTACTACTCCGTCCCGGACCAGCTGCTCGGCCCCGCCTTCGGCGGGCGGCTCCGCGGCCTCCGCCTCGGCGTCTCGGCCCAGAACCTCTTCACCATTACGCCCTACCGGAGCTACGACCCCGAGGTCCACAACTTCGCGGACACCCCGGTCGCCTCCGGCGTGGAGGTGAACCCGTACCCGTCGTCGCGCAACGTCCTCTTCCACGTCAGCTTCGGCCTCTGAGCGCCGGGCGCAACGCACACCCCTTATGAAGACCTACACCCTTCGCGTCGCGCTGGCCGCCCTCGTCGCTCTGACGCTGGCCGGCTGCGACCTCCTCGGGCTCGACGACCGCCCCGACCCGAACGGGCCGAGCCTCGAAGGCATCCTCGACGACCCCTCGGAGGCCAACCTCTCCGCGCTCGCGGTCGGGATCGAGGCCGCCTCGCGGGTCGACCTCCACCACTACCTCATCGACGTCGGCATGGTCGGCCGGGAGTACTGGCACATCAGCGCGGCCGACCCCCGGTTCACCGCCGACCTCCTCGGGCGGGGGAATGCCGTCCTCGACAACAACACGTTCTACATCACCCGCCCCTGGGGCGCGCGCTACGCGAACGTCCGCAACGGGAACACGATGCTCCTGGCGCTCGACCTCAACACCACGCTCTCCGACGCCGAGAAGGCGGCCGGGCGCGGGTGGGCGCGGACGTGGATCGCCTACCAGTACCTCCTCAACCTTAACCTGACCTGGGAGAACGGGATCCGGTTCATCGAGCCGGGCCAGGACGAGGGCGGCCCCGTCGTGGGGTACGCCGAGGCGCTCACGCGGATCGCCGAGATCCTCGACCTGGGCGCGGCCGACCTCGACGCCGCCGGCGACGCGTTCTTCTTCCCCGTCTCGAGCGGGTTCGACGGGTTCGACACGCCGCCCACGTTCCGGATGGTGAACCGCGGGCTCGCCGCGCGCGTGGCGCTCTACCGGGAGGACTACGACGCGGCGCTCGACTTCTTGGCCGAGTCGTTCATCGATCCGGCTCCGACGACGCTCGGGCTCGGGGCGTACCACGTGTTCGGGCCCGGGAGCGGGGACCTCCTCAACCCGTTCTTCCTCCCGCCCGACGCCACCGGCGAGGCGAACCTCGTCCACCCGAGCTTCGTGACCGACGCGGAGCCGGGCGACACCCGGCTCTCGAAGGCGTTCGACCGCGGGGAGGAGACGACGTTCGACGGGCTGACCTCGCGGTACGGCGTGAACGTGTACACGTCGAGCACGTCGCCCATCCCGATCATCCGCAACGCCGAGCTCATCCTGATCCGGGCCGAGGCCCGCGCGCAGACGGGCGACCTCCCCGGCGCCATCGTCGACCTCAACCTCATCCGCACGGCGGCGGGCCTCCCCGCCTACAGCGGGCCCGTCACGCTGGCCGGGGTGCTCGACGAGGTGCTCCGCCAGCGCCGCTACGAGCTCTACGCCGAAGGCCACCGGTGGGTCGACGTCCGCCGGTTCGGGCTCCTGGGCACGCTCCCGATCGACCGCCCCGGCGACGACGTGTGGGACCGGTTCCCGATCCCGCTCAACGAGAACGTCTGAGCCGGGTAGAGGCCGTAACGTGGGGCCGGGCGGTTCGCCGTCCGGCCCCGCTTTTTTCTCCGCCCCATGTCCGTCGCCCGCCTCGCCGGCATCCCCGGCTTCTCCATCGACCGCGTCGCGGCGGCGGCCGGCGACGACCCGGACGTCCTCCGCCTGGAGAACCTCGACACCGACCTCCGCCCCCCGCCGGAGGCCCTCGCCGCCACGCGCGCGGCGCTGGAAGACGACGACGCCAACAGCTACCTCCCGTTCGTCGGGCGGGCCGCCCTCCGCGCGGCCGTGGCGGACCGGATCAACCGCCAGGCCGGGACGGCCCTCACCGCCGACGACGTGGTCGTCACCTGCGGCGGCACGGAGGGGATGCTCGACGCGCTCCTCGCGATGACCGACCCCGGCGACGAGGTGCTCCTCGCCGACCCGACGTACGCCGGGATGCTCCAGCGCGTGCGGCTCGTCGGCGCCGTGCCGCGGCTCGTGCCGTTCGTGACCGAAAGGGACGCCTGGCGGCTGGACCTCGACGCCCTCCGCGCGGCCGTCACCGCGAAGACCCGCGTGGTCTTCCTCATGAACCCCTCGATGCCGACGGGCGCCGTCCTCTCGGAGGAGGAGTGGGAAGCCGTCGCCGGACTCTGCCGGGCGCACGGCCTATGGCTCCTCTACAACGCCGCGATGGAGCGCATCGTCTACGATGGGCGCCCCGCGATGCACCCGGCTGCCCTCGACGGGATGGCGGAGCGGACGGTTACGGTCGGCTCGGTGTCGAAGGAGTACCGGATGATCGGGTGGCGGATCGGGTGGGTGGCGGGGCCACGTCCGCTCCTCGACGACGTCGCGCGCGTCCACATCTACAACGCCGTCACGCCGACGGGGATCGCGCAAGCCGGCGCCCTCGCCGCGCTCACCGCTTCCGATGATGGGCTGACCGCTTCGGTGGAGGAGTGGCAGCGGCGCCGCGATGTCGTGACCTCGCAGCTCGCGGGCTTCTCGACGGTCACCGCCGCCGGAGGCTGGTCCCAGCTCCTCGACGTGTCGGCGCTGGGCCTGGGCGGATTCGAGGCGTCGGCGCGGCTGCTGGCGCGGGGGCGCGTGGCCGCTACGCCGATGCGCGACTGGGGCGCGGCCTACGGCGATCGCTTCGTGCGGCTGGTGTTCAGCAACGAGCCCGCCGAGCGGCTGCTCGAGCTGGGTGCGCGCGTCGAGCGGGCGCTGCGCGGAGGGTGACGAGGAGCGCGGCGGCGTAGCTTCTGGCGCCCCTCCCCGCTTCACCGATGCGCCTCTCGCTCGTCGTCGCCGGCCTCCTCTTCGTCGGAAGCACGCAGGCCCAGCCGGCTCGGCCCAGCCCGCCGCCGTCCACAGCGGAAACGACGCGGACCGCCCCCCCCGCCGTGCGCCCGGACACGGCGCGCCCGGCACCGCGCCCGCTCGCTCCGGCGGAGGCCGCGATGGCGCGCATCCGGGCGGCGGCCGCTAACCCAGCAGGCCTGACCCCTCGCGGTCCGCTCCCCCCCTACCCCGAGCCCCTCGCGGGGGTCGTCTGGCACCGCCCCGATACCCTCGCGACCGCGCTCGCCGAGCTGCTCGCCCTGCGTCAGGCTGGCGTGCGGTCGGTCCGCACGGCCCTCGTCGAGGACACCCTCGTCCTCCGCGCCGCCGACCTCCTCGGCATCGCGGTGTGGCAGGACCTCCCCGTCGCGAACCTCCCCGCGGCGCGCCTCCGCGATACGGTGGCCTTCGCCGAGCGGCAGCTCGCGGCGGCGCTCCTCCGCGCCGCGCCGTTCCGATCGGCGCGCCACTTCGGCCTCGCCCTCTACGCCGACACGAGCGACCCCGCCGCACGCCCCTACTTCGAGCGCCTCGCCGCGCTCGTCCGCGCGCGCGGCCCCGAGGGCGCGCGCACGTACTACGTCAGCCGCTTCCCCGACGACGACCGCTGCGACCGCCTCGTCGACCTCGTCCTCCTCGACGCCCGCGACGCCGACCCGGCCGAGGTGCTGCGCCGCTGGCGGCGCCGGCACGATACACCGGTGGGGCTGGGCGCTCTCGGCGCCGCCCTCATCCCCGGCCGCGACGGCGGGTGGCGCGTGCCGGGCACGCCGGCCGCGCAGGCGCGCGCCCTCGAACGGGGGCTGGGCACGGTGCTCCAGCTAGAGGCGCCGCCCGAGGCGTTGTTCGTCTACCGCTGGCGCGACCGCCGCGATACCGCCTCCCCCCTCGCCCAGAGCGCCGAGGTGGGGGACCGCCGCTACGGGCTGTTCGATGAGGAGGGGACGGCGCGCCCGGCGTTCGCCATCGTGCGGGGGTTCTTTACCGGGACGCAGTGGATCTTCGCTTTCGATGCCGGGCGCGCCGCACCAGAGGCGCAGCAGGCGTCGGTGCTCGTCCTCCTCGGCTGGGTGGTGCTCCTCGGGCTCGGGCTGCTCTACGCGCTCACGCCGCGCTTCGGCCTCCTCGCCCCCCGCTACTTCCGGCGGCACGACCTCTACCGGGAGTCCATCCAGCGGGGGTACGACCTCGACTTCGCGCCGAACGCGCTCGCGGGGATGGGGCTCGCGCTCGCCGCCGGCGTCGTGGGGGCGGCGGCCCTCCGGGGGCTGGCCCGGACCGACGCGCTCGCCGCGGCCACGGCCGGGCCGGGCCCGGCGTTCCAGGGCGCGCTCACGCGGCTCCTCGGCGCGCCCCTCCTCCTCGTCGCCGTCCTCGCCGCGCTCTACGCGCTGTGGCTCCTGCTGAACCTGCTCTGGCTGCTGTTGCTGGCCGGGCGGCGCCGCCGGATCCGCCCGCCGCAGGCCGTCACGCTCGCCGTGTGGAGCCGGTGGCCGGTGCTCGTCCTCCTCCTCGCCGCGATGGCGCTCACGGCGCTCTCGCCCCGCGCGGCCACCGCGTTCGCGCCCACCCTCCTCCTCGCGTGGCTCGTCGCCGAGGTCCTTGCCGCAGGGCGGATGCTCTACGACTTCGGGCGGGTCACGCGCGTACCGCCCGGGCGCGCGCTCGGCCTCGGGTTCGCCGCCCCGGTCGGCCTCGCCTTCGTCCTCCTCGCCTTGGCGCTCCTCCGGGCCGGCCCGGAGATCGCGTTCCTCTGGCACCTCGCCACGCGGTCGTAGCCCCGCCCCCTAAACGGAGCGGCCCCGCCGGGCCTAGCCGGCGGGGCCGCTCCGAGAGCGAGCGTCTGCTCGTCGGTCCGCGTTAGCGGAGGAGGGTCACCGAGCGGGCGTCGGAGAACGTCTCGCCGACGGCGCGGATGACGTAGAGCCCGCTGGGGAGGTTGTTCGCCTCGAACGTGAAGGCGTGGTTCTGGTTGGCCTCCATCGTCCCGTTGAACAGCGTCGCGACCTGGCGGCCGAGCGCGTCGTACACGCCGATCTCGACCTCCTGCGTCCGCGCGACGGCCAGCTCAAACCGCGCCTGCGGGTTGAACGGGTTCGGGTACGCGTTGGAGAGGAGGTGCGTGCCGGCGACCTCGAGCGTGACCTCGACCTCGGGGAGCATCGCGGTCGTCCCGTCGTAGTCGACCTGGCGGAGGCGGAACACGTGCGTGCCCGGGGCGAGCCCCGAGGCGACGTAGGAGTACGTGTTGGCCTCGGTCGTCGTCCCGTGCCCCTCGACGAAGCCGAGCACGCGCCAGCCGTTCTCGGCCTGGCTGCGGACCTGCACCTCGAACCCGGCGTTGTTCGTCTCGGAAGCGGTCTCCCACTCGAGCACGACGTCGCGGCCGGAGACCGTCGCGTCGAACCGCGTCAGCTCCACGGGGATGGGGGCGGCCGAGCACACGCCGAACTGGTAGCCCACGCAGCCGGCGCCGGCGGTCACCTCCGACACGACGACCTGGAACGCGGCGTTGGCCGGGACCGTGACGCCGTACGACGCCGTGGGGTTCGGGCTGCCGCCGATGTCACCGAGGACGTTCTGGAGGATGTTGGCCGGGTTGAACGAGGGCGAGTACGTGCCGACGAAGAGGAAGTTGGTGCCGGTGCAGGTCATCGCGTCGAAGACGACGGTGATGCACTGCGAGCTCGCCGAGGCGTTCGTGAAGTTGTAGATGTCGTAGTTGTACGTGCCGGCAATCGTGGACGTGGGCGGGGTGCCGGGGCACACGTCCGGGACGCCGTCGCGGAAGAGACGGCCGGTCTGGTCGGGGTCGGCCGCCACGAGGGTGCCGTTGAACGTCCCCCGGAGGGTGGTCCCGGAGGGACACGCGGGGAGCTGCGCCGAGGCGACGTTCGCCGTGAAGAGCGCGAGCGCCGCAACAAGTAGCGTTGTACGCATGATGGAGAGGGGAGCTAGGAGAGTGAACGGGATCGGCGGGGTCGTCCCGCCGGAGGGTGCAGATTTAGGCACTGGCGAGGAAAGAAGCAACTCCCCCGTGTGTTTTGTTGAGCCGGCGTTCACAGCCCCGGCGCCCGCGAGGAGGTCCACCCAGGGGCCGTAGCTTTCACCCTTCGCCTCCCCTGGCCCCCCATGGCGCTCGACCCCACCCCGCCCCGCGCGCTCGGCGCCGTCCTCCGCGAGTGGATCGAGCGGATGGGGTACCGTCAGAAGCTCGACGAGGCGCGCGCCGTCGAGGCATGGGCGGAGGTGGCCGGGCCCACCATCGGCGCGATGACGGAGGCCGTCTGGATCCGCCACGGCCAGCTCTTCGTGAAGGTGCGCTCGGCAGCGTGGCGGCACCAGCTCCACCTCCAGCGGGAGGGGTGGCGCGACCGCCTCAACCGCCACCTCGGTCGCACTGTCGTGGACGAGGTCGTCTTCCGCTGAGCGGGCATTAAGGAAGCGGGGGCGGTCCGAAGGGGCCGCCCCCGCTCTCCATCCCCGTCGTAGGGCGGGAGGTTCAGCCGGTCATCACTTGACGAGCGTCACGCGGCCGGCTTCGGTGAAGGTCTCCCCCGTGGCGCGGTACACGTACAGCCCGCTGGGGAGTCCCCGCCCGTCGATCGCGAACGTGTGGGCCCGGTCCGCTGCGAGGACGCCGTCGTGGAGCCGCACCACCTCCCGCCCGAGGACGTCGAAGAGGGCGATGGTCACGCGCTGTTCGCGCGCCACGGAGAGCTCGAACCGGGTCTGGGGGTTGAACGGGTTGGGGTACGCCCCCGTGAGGAGGTGCGTGCCGGGCGTCTCGACGTCGGCCTCGACGGGGCCGTAGAGCGCGCTCTGCCCGTCGTAGTCCACCTGGCGGAGGCGGAACGCGTGGCGGCCCGGGAGGAGGCCCTGCGCGGTGTACGCGTACGTGTTCGCCTCCGTCGTCGTCCCGTGCCCCTCGACGAACGCGAGGACCGTCCACGCGTCGCCGCGGAGCATCTGGACTTCGAACCCGGCGTTGTTCGTCTCG
>DASPKS010000243.1:0-7816 GCA_035628035.1 Rubricoccaceae bacterium | reverse complement strand
ATGAGGACGCTCATCCGCTGGCGCGTGCAGCTCGGCAAGGGGCAGCCGGTGGACCTCGCGCCGGCGCGCCGCTTCGCCACCATCAGCTTCGTGCAGGCCGCGCTCGTCGTGGCGATGGTGCTGTGCGCCGTCGCGATGGCGCGCGGGTACGGGGTGGGGTGAGGGATCGGATCGAGCACCGGGCGGTTCACCGGCCCATGACGGACACACTCATCGACCTGCTCCCTGCCGAGACGGCTTCGCCCGAGGAGACGCTCGCGCTCGGCGCGCGGCTGGCCGCGCACCTCGGCCCCGGCGACGTCGTCGCGCTCTACGGCGACCTCGGCGCGGGGAAGACCCACCTCGTCAAGGGCATCGCGCGGGGGCTGGGCGTGGACGCAGAGGACGTCTCCTCCCCCACCTTCACGCTCGTCAACGAGTACGCGGGCGCGGCCTTCCCCGTCTACCACCTCGACGCCTACCGCACCGAGCGGCCCGAAGAGCTGCTCGACTTCGGCGCCGAGGAGTACCTCGACGGCGACGGCCTCTGCCTCGTCGAGTGGCCGGAGCGGATGGAGGCGCTGCTGCCTGCCCGCACCCTCCGCCTCCGCCTGACGCACCTCGACGCCAACCGGCGGCGGGTCGAGTTCGTCGCGGGATGACCTACGCCGAGGCCCTCGCCGTCCTCGACGCGCTCCCGCGCTGGGCCGACCAAGGCGCGGCGGCCTATCAGCCGGGCCTCGACCGGATGCGTGCGCTCCTCGCCGCGATGGGCGAGCCGCACACGCGCTACCCGAGCGTCCACATCGGAGGGACGAACGGGAAGGGCTCGACGGCCTCGATGGTGGCGGCCATCGGCACGGCGGCGGGGCGCCGCGTGGGCCTCCACACCTCGCCCCACCTGTTCGACTTCGCCGAGCGCCTCCGCCTCGACGGTGTGCCCGCGCCGCACGACTGGATCGCAGAGGCGGTTGACCGTTTCCGCTCGCTGTTCGAGGAGGTCGGCCCCAGCTACTTCGAGGCGTCCGTCGCGCTGGCGCTCCTCTACTTCGCAGAGGCCAGCGTGGACCTCGCCGTGGTGGAGGTCGGGCTCGGCGGGCGCCTCGACGCGACGAACGTGCTGACGCCCGTCGCGTGCGGCGTCGCGAGCATCGGCTTGGACCACACCGACCTGCTCGGCGACACGCTCGACGCCATCGCCCGCGAGAAAGCCGGCATCGCGAAGCCGGGCATCCCCTTCCTCACCGCCGCCGATGCACCCGAGGCGCTGGCCACGCTGCAGGCGACCGCCGAAGCGGTCGGCGCCCCCTTCGAAGACGTGCGCGCAACGGTGCGTGTGGCAGTCGGGGAGGCCGACGACGCGTTGGCCCTCTCGATTGAAACGCCCGTCCGCGACTACGGGACGTTGCGCGCCGGGCTGGCCGGGCGGCATCAGGCGTGGAACGCCGCGCTGGCCGTGCGGCTGGCCGAGGTCGCCTTCGCGCCGGAGGCCGACGCCGTGCGGGAAGGGCTGCTCGCGGTCGTCCGCCTGAGCGGATTGCGTGGGCGCGGGGAGGTGTGGCAGCGCAACCCGCGCATCGTCGCCGACGTGGCGCACAACCCCGACGGGTGGCGGGCGGCCCTCGCCCACGTACAGCCTGGCCCCGGTGGGCGGCGGTTCGTTCTGGCAGGCGTCTTGTCGGACAAGGACGCGGACGCCTTCGCCCGGCTGCTGGCCGGGGCTAAGGCCGTTGTGCTCCCCGTTGCGCTGCCGTCGGCGCGGGCGCTGCCGCTGGGTGCCTGGAAGGGCTACCTGGCGGCGGCAGGCGTCCTGACCCACGACGTGGCCGACGTGCCGGCCGGTGTGGCGTGGTTCAACCGCGCGGCGAAGCCCGGCGACGTCCTCCTCGTCACGGGCTCGCACCTTACCGTGGCAGCACTCGGCGAACCGGGAACGCGCCCGGCAGCGGCGCGATAAAGAGGGACGTCCTTGGCGCGAACCGGCAGCGGTTTGCGCCGTATACGATCCGGTAAATCCTTAGGGCGCCGGGGGTTATTTCCCTCGCCGCCCTTTTCGGCCCCCGCCCCTCCGGCCGAGCTGCCTTTCTCTTTCTGCTCCTCTTCCGGGCCGCGCCGATGACCATCGCTGCGCTCCGCGCCAAAGATGAAGCCGAGCTGCACGCGCTCGCGCAGCGGCTGGGCATTGAGGAGCACTCCCGACTCACCCGCCAGGACCTCATCTACCGCATCCTCGAACGCTACGCCGCCCACACGAGCGACGACCCCGAAGGGGGCGACAGTGCCGGGGGTACGGCGGAGCCCCGCCTCGGAGGCGCTCTCCTTCGCTACGGCGCAACCGGCCGGCGCCGTAGCGCCGCGCCTGCTGGCGCCTCGCCTAGCTCACCCGACTCGCCCATGGAACGATCCGAGGAGACGGCCCCGACGCGGCCGAGCCGCCGCGCCGCCGACCGGCCGCGCCGCCCCATCGGCGCGCACTGGCCGACGTACATGCAGGCCTACGACCCCGCGCAGGCCACGCTCGAAGGGATGATCCGGAAGGTGGGCGTCCTCGAGATCATGCCCGACGGGTACGGGTTCCTCCGCTCGGCCGAGTACGACTACCTCCCCTCCGCCGACGACATCTACGTCTCCCCCTCCCAGATCAAGCGGTTCTCCCTCCGCGTCGGCGACACCGTCGACGGGCAGGTGCGGCCCCCGAAAGAGGGCGAGCGGTTCTTCGCGCTCCTCCGCGTGAACGCGCTCAACGGGCGCACGCCGGAGGAGCTGGGCGAGCGCGTCGGGTACGACTTCCTCACGCCCGGCTACCCCGACGAGCAGATCCGCCTCGAGACGCGGCCTGACGAGTACGCCACGCGGATCATCGACCTCTTCTCCCCTATCGGGAAGGGGCAGCGCGGGCTCATCGTGGCGCAGCCCAAGACGGGCAAGACCATCCTCCTCCAGAAGATCGCCAACGCCATCGCGGAGAACTACCCGAAGACGTGGCAGATCGCGCTGCTCATCGACGAGCGGCCGGAGGAGGTGACCGACTTCGAGCGGAACGTCAAGGCCGAGGTGATTGCCTCCACGTTCGACGCGCCGCCGGAGGAGCACGTCCACGTGGCCGACCTCGTGCTGGAGAAGGTGCGCCGGCTCGTCGAGGCGGGGCAGGACGTCGTCCTCCTCCTCGACTCCATCACACGGCTGGCCCGCGCGCACAACGCCGTCATTCAGGGGCAGGGCCGGACGATGTCAGGCGGGCTCGACGCGACGGCCATGCGCGGCCCGAAGAAGCTGTTCGGCTCGGCCCGCGCCGTCGAAGAGGGCGGCAGCCTCACCGTCATCGCGACGGCCCTCACCGACACGGGCAGCCGGATGGACGACGTGATCTTCGAGGAGTTCAAGGGCACCGGCAACATGGAGCTGGTGCTCTCGCGGACGCTCGCCGACCGCCGCATCTACCCGGCCATCGACCTCCGCAAGACGGGCACGCGCCGGGAGGAGATGCTGCTCCCGCCCGATCGGCTCTCGCGCATCTGGGTGCTCCGCCAGCTCCTCGCCGAGCTAGGCCCCGTCGAGGCCATGCAGTTCCTCCTGGACCGGATGCGCGGCACGCCCTCGAACGAGGCCTTCCTGGAGGCGATGAACTCGTAGGGTCTCAGCCTACGCTCGCGGGGGCCGGCACCGGCGCGACCTCCTGCGCTTGCCCGTCCGGCTCGGGCAGGGCCCACCACACGAGGAGCGTCATCGCGAGGAGCGCGGCGGCCGAGGCGAACGTGGTCGTCCGGTAGCCCGCGTGCGCGTAGAGCTGGCCCGCGAGGCTCGCGCCCAGCCCCGTCCCCACCTGCCCGACGGCGATGGCGAGCGAGAGCAGCGTGCCCCGCAGCCGCGCCGGCACGAGCGCCGTCAGGAGCGCCTGGAGCGGGGTCATCCGCATCGCGAAGAGCATCATCACGGCCACGTAGAGCACGTACGCCACCCACCGCTCCGTCACGAGGTAGGTCACGGCGACGGTGACGAGGAGCAGCCCCGTGCACGAGGTGAGGATGAGCGGGCGCCGCCCGACACGGTCGGAGAGCGCGCCGGCCGTCGGCCCCGCCGCCACGCTCGCCAGCCCGCCGACGGTGAAGAGCGTCGCGATGAAGTCGACGGGCAGCCCGAAGGGGCGGAGCGGCTTGCCGAAGAGCGACACCTCCAGCGAGAAGTGCTCGGTGAGCCACTGCGGGAGGTAGGTGACGAACAGCCCGAGGCTGAGGAACATCAGGAAGTAGACCGCCACCGCCACGCGCACGGGTCCCCGCTCGAACAGCCCCGCGTAGCGGCGGAGCGCGCCGCCCACCGAGAGCGCCTCTGCCTCGCGCTCCACGTCCGGCTGCGGGACGAGGAAGAAGATGAGCGTGAAGGCCACGCCCATCAGCGCCGAGAACGCGAGGAACGGCACGCGGAAGTCGAACGCGGCGGCGAGCACGCGGCCGAGCGGGATGCCGAGGACGAGCCCGAAGGCGATCCCGCTCATCACCCAGCCCGTCGCCTTCCCCCGCTTCTCGTACGGGAAGTAGTCGCCTACGAACGAGACGGCCGCGCCGCTGAGCATTCCGCCCCCCGCGCCCGCGAGGAGCCGCACGGCGAGGAACGCCTCGAACGAGCGGGCCAGCCCGTGCAGCGCGAGCACCACCGTGAGCGTGCCCGCGCCGAGGAGGAGCACCCGCCGCCGCCCGACGCGGTCGGACACCGGCCCCATCACGAGCGCCGACGCCGCCAGCGCCCACGCGTAGGCCGTCACGAGCCACCCGAGGTGGCTCTCGGGCGCACGCAGCGCCGCGCCGATCAGGGGGAGGATCGGCGTGACGATGATGGTCTGGCTGGCGGAGGTGAACACCATCAGCCAGAGCGCGAAGAGGATGGCCGCGTCGCGGAGCGGGGAAGCGCGCAAGAGCAAGGAGAGCGAGGGCGGCGGAAGCTAAGCGCCGGGCTGTCCCCGGTAGCTGAGGTTGTGCGCGCGGCGCGTCGGCTCGGGCAGCTTCGTCTTCCCCGTGAGCCGCAGCGCGAGCGCCACCGCGTCGTCGAGCGTGATGCGGTGGCCGACGGAGACGAATACGGGGTTCACCTTCTCGCGCGTCCGCACGGCCCGCCCGACGACCTCGCCCCGATGCACGAGGTCGACCGTTGAGCCCTTCTCCTCCTCGAGGTTCGCGTAGCGCCCGACGAGGAGCGTCTTGGCGACGCCGAGCGCAGGGCAGTCGAGGAGCACCCCCAGATGACAGGCGAGCCCAAACCGGCGCGGGTGCGCCCGGCCCTGCGCGTCGAGCATCCACGCGTCGGGCATGGCGCGGAGCTGTTCGAGCGCGGGGAGGAGGGCGGGCACCTCGCGGAAGGAGAGCAGCCCCGGGACGTACGGGAATGCCACCGGCGCCTCCCAGATGGCCTCGTCCACCGTCTCCATGTCCGCGAGCCGGATCACGACGGCGGCGGCGCGGACGCGGTCCTCGCGCACGCTCACGTCGAGGCCCCCGACCGTTGTCAGGCTGTCGAGGTCGAGCCGCTCCTCCCGCACGAGCGGCGCCAGTTGCTTCTGCACGGCGATGGCCTCGCTCGGCGTAAGGTCCCAGGGGTGCGCGTGGTGGAGGGTGACGGGCACGGCAGGAAGGGCAAAGGGGAGAGGATGAACGACCTTCCCGGCCCGCCGATCCTCTATCTTCGGCCCATGCGCCTCCTCGCCTGCCTCCTCGTCCTCCTCGCGCTGCCGGCCGCCGCGCAGCCGGTTGATCCGGTAGCACCGGCCCCGGTACCGGGCCGCCGCTCGGGCGGGGCCGCCTTCGGGCTGAGCCTCCTCGCTCCGGGCCTCGGCCATCGGTACGCCCGGGGCGAGTGGGGCGCGGCCGGCACCGTGCATGGCCTCGCCGACGTGGCCCTCTGGGTGGGCCTCTTCGATACGGGCGCCCGCGTGGGCCGGACGGAGGACACCTACACCGCGCTTGTGGCGGCCAGCGCGGGTACGGAGGTAGAGGGTCGGGACCGCACCTTCTTCTTGAACCTCGCCCGCTTCGAGTCGTCGGAAGCGTACATCGACGCGCTCCTCCGCGCGCGGCAGTGGGACCAGCTCGAAGAGGCCCGGCGGCCCGAGAACCAGTGGCGCTGGGCGAGCACGGCCGACTTCGAGCGGTACCGCGCGCTCCGAGACGATGCTGAAGCCTTACGGCGGCGGCGGCCGGTCTACGGCGCGCTCCTCGCGGCGAACCGGCTCCTCGCCGGGATCGGCGCTATCCGCGCGGCACGACACCACAACTTGGGCCTCACAGAGGTGTCGCTCGGCCCCCCGCCGCCCGGCTCTGACCTCCCGACGCTGAACCTCTCGGTGCAGTTCTAAAGACGTTAGCCGCCCGAGCGCTCTGCGTGGCCGTAGAGGAGGAGCCCGACGAGCTCCTCGCGCGCCGGGTCGAAGTCCGCGAGGTCGGCGAACCGCGCCTCCTCCCCTTCGAGGTCGGCGATCCAGCTCGTCCGGATGGCCTCGCTCCAGAGGGAAAGCGAGAACCGCTGGACGGCCGTGAGACACCGCTCGCGATAGTGCGCCTGCTGCGCGGGGTCGTCCGTGCGCGGGCAGGTAACGATGACCCAGCCGGGCACGCTCCGCCACTGCTCGTAGGCCGCCGCGGCGGCCTCCGGCCCCGCCTCCTCTTCGATCCGCCGGGCGTTGAGCCAGGCCAGCGCCTGCGCCTTCTCCGCGCTCATCGGGTAGAACCGCCACGGCTCCTCGATGAAGTCGCCGGGCACGTCGCGCGCCGCCTCGGCCGCACGGCGGAGGGCCGCGGCGTGCGGGGGCGGCTCGACGGGAAAGCGCGCCATGACGCGGGGGGCCGGGGTGGCACTCAGCGAGTCCATCGGGCAACGCGGCAGACGGTAGCGGGGTTAGCGGGCGATGCGGTCCCTGCCGTCATCCCAAAGCGCATGCCAGCGGGGGTGCCCACGCCGGAGCGATGAGGGTCAGCCCGCCCGTCGCCTTCTCACGTGCGATTTGTCGCACTCCGAACGACGTACGGGGGCACCAATGCGCCCCATCGCCGTCTGGACCTCCCCTGCCACCGGGGCGAGCGCTGGGTCGTTCGGGGCCACCGTTCCTCCGAAACGTAACCGGCCCAGTTATGACGAAGGTTCACACCCGCGGCGCCCCGCGCCTTGTTGCTGGCCTGAACAGCGGGGTATATTTCCGGTCCTGCGGCCCGCGCCGCGCGGGCTCTTAGCTCAGTTGGTTAGAGCGCTACGTTGACATCGTAGAGGTCACTGGTTCGAATCCAGTAGAGCCCACATAGGAGACGCTAAAACGCTCCTCCTTGGAGATGGAGGGGCGTTTTAGCGTTGTGTTGGTCCAACATCGGTCCAACAAACTCGGTCGATTTGTCGTCGGAGGGTGTCTGTAGGCCACTACTCGGTCGCCGCGCGCACGATTCAGGGATGTGTGCGCCTAAGCACGTAGGCGCTGGTCAAGCTCCCACGAGTTGGCGAGGCGGAGCCACGCCTTGCGCTGCGCCAGCCGCAGAGTAAGCGCCGAGGGTGCCGGTTGAAGGCCACGCGTAGGGCATCACCCGACAAGTGGCATCGGGATTCGCGCGCAGAACAACTCCGATGCCTGCCCGTTCTTTCACGGCAATGGCGCTCTCCCATCTTCGCTCTCGCCGCTTCGTAGCGCTCCTCGTCGCGCTCAGCCTCGTGCTGAGCGCCGGGGCCGCGCATGCAGCGGCCTGCGCGCCCGATGAAGCGGAGCACGAGTGCTGTTGCCCCCCGGGGGTGCACCCCGAGCGCGAGGCGTGCCCGGTGCATCCAGCCCCGGTGGAGGATCGGTCCGACCTCGCTCCGGCCAGCA
>DASPKS010000242.1:0-39472 GCA_035628035.1 Rubricoccaceae bacterium | reverse complement strand
GAGGACTGCGCCCCCTACGACCGGATCTACAAGGTCTCCCGGTTCGACGTTGAGCGGTACTACGAAACGGGGAACGCAACGGACGACCTCCGCGACTGGCCGCACCACCTCGGGGCGCCGGTACTCGACGGGGACGGCATTGAGGGGAACTACGACCTCGCGGGGGGCGACCAGCCGGCGATCTCCGGCGAGCAAACGGCGTGGTGGGTGATGAACGACGCCGGGAACGAGCACCGAAGAACCCGAACGGCGCCGATCCGGTTGGAGGCCAGCGTGGAGGCATTCGCGGTGGCGAATGCGGCGTGGCCGGTGCGGCAAGCTACCGTGTACCGGTACCGCCTCACGTACCGCGGCGAGGTCCCCCTCGGCAGTGTGTACGTCGGGGCACACTGGGACCCCGACCTCGGGGACGCCCCCGACGACATGATTGGAGCGGACACCCTCCACGAGATGACCTTCGTTTTCAACGCCAGCAGCACCGATGCCGTCTACGGCGTTCCCCCGGCGGCGGGCGTGCAGGTCGTCCAGGGTCCCGTGGGCCTTCCCAACGGGCTCGACGACGACCGCGACGGCGAGGTGGACGAGGAGGGCGAGCGGCTCGGGATGACCTCCCACTCGTACTTCATCGGCGGGGGGAACGCCGGAACGAATGATCCCGGAGAAGGAGTCGGGATGTACAACCGGCTGAAAGGGCTCTGGAACGACGGTACGCCGATGACCGCCCGGGGCAACGGATACCAGACGAACGGCCAGCGGACGACGTTCGCGTTCCCGGGCGACCCCGTGACGGACTCCTTCTGGAGCGAGGAGAACCCGAACAACGGGCCCGGCCAGAACGCCGGCCAGGACCGTCGTGGTCTTATAAGCACGGGCCCGCTCCGGCTGGAGCCGGGGGAGACGGAGGAAATCGTCTTCGCCATCGTGTTCGCGCAGGGGACCGACCGCCTCGACTCCATCACGCAGCTCCGGGTGGCGGCGCGGTACATCAAGAACGCCTACGAGGTCGGCCTCTACGATCCGCGCCTCGTGCCGGGCGGGCCAGAGCCGCCGGAGGTCCCCGACGAGGTGCTCCTCTCGCGGCCCTACCCCAACCCCTTCATGGAAACGGCCACGGTCCGCTTCTCCGTGCCGGAAGCCGCGCCCGTCCGCTTGTCCCTGTACGACGCCCTCGGGCGGGAGGTGGCCGTCGCGTTCGATGGGACCGCCGAGGCCGGCGAGCACGCCGTCGTGCTCGGGGAGGGCCTTCCCCCAGGACTCTACCTCGTGCGGTTCGACGCGCCGGGTGCGCGGCGCGCGTTCCCGCTCGTCAAGCTTCGCCCTTGAACAAGAAATCAGCCAATGGCGGCCGGTGCCAGCGCCAGCATCATCCCGACGATGAGCAGACGGAGGACCGTGAGCATCCGGTCGTTCACGCGATGCACCGGAAGCTGGGTAGCGTCGAGGGCGGAGAGCAGCGGGTTCATCGGGGTGAGGGGGCGGGAGGGCCGGCGAGCGATGGTTTCGCTCGCACGACCGAAGCATAGGGCCCCGCCCCGCTCGCGCAACATCGGACGGTTCCGGCTTGTCCCGTCAGACGCGTTTCCTGCCGCCCTTCCTTCTGTCCTACAGGCGCCCGCTCGCGCTCACGCGATGGTCCACGTCTCGCCGCCGGTGAGGAGCTTCTGGAGGTTGCCCGGCCCCTTCTGCGCGCGGACGGCCTCGACCTGGTCGTTGAGCAGGGCATCGTAGGTCGGCCGGTCCTCCCGGTAGAACACCCCGAAGGGGCGGGGGAGGTCGGCGGTCCAGAAGAGCTGCTGCACGACGAGGAACGCCAGCGCCCTGTCGGTCTCGTCGTAGACGAGGCAGTCGTCTTTCGAGAACGATCCGTTCTCCAGGTCTACCGCCGCGAGGCGGTGGCCGTCGAGGCGGAGGCCCCTCTTCCCGCCGTCGTAGACGAGCGGCTGCCCGTGCTCGACGAACACGGCGCGGAGCGGCTTCGTGTCGCGCTCGGTGAAGGCGAAGAAGGCGCCGTCGTTGAAGATGTTGCAGTTCTGGTAGACCTCGACGAAGCTCGTCCCCCGGTGCGCGTGGGCGCGGCGGAGGACGGCCTGCATGTGCTTCGGGTCGCGGTCGAGCGTGCGCGCGACGAACGAGGCGTCGGCGCCGAGCGCGAGCGTGGCCGGGTTGAAGGGGTGGTCCACCGAGCCGAACGGGGTGCTCTTCGTGACCTTCCCGCGCTCACTCGTCGGGCTGTACTGCCCCTTAGTGAGCCCGTAGATCTGGTTATTGAACAAAAGCACCTGCACGTCGAGGTTGCGGCGGAGGAGGTGCGCCGTGTGGGCCGTCCCGATGGAGAGGGCGTCGCCGTCGCCCGTGACGATCCACACGTCGAGCTCGGGCCGCGTGCTCTTGAGCCCCGTCGCCACCGCCGGCGCGCGGCCGTGGATGGTGTGGAAGCCGTACGTGTTCATGTAGTACGGGAAGCGCGACGAGCACCCGATCCCTGAGACGAACACGACGTTCTCCTTCTGCTCGACGAGCTCCGGCAGCACGCGCTGCACCGCCGCGAGGACGGCGTAGTCGCCGCAGCCGGGGCACCAGCGGACGTCAGCGTCGGAGGCGAAGTCGTCGCGCGAGAGGACGGGGAGGCCGCCGTCGCCCTCGGGCGTGAGGACGCGCGCCGTGGGCGGGGCAGCCGGGCGGGCTGAGGGCCGCGCGGGCGGGCGCACCCCCGGCGGCAGGGCCGCCGGCTTCCCGGCGGAAGGAGGACCGGCCGGTTTCCCTGCGGGAACCTCCGGTTTGGTGCCGAGGGGCGCCTGCTGGTGCTCCTCGTGCGGCGTCAGCGGAGCCTTCACCGGGAGCGAAGCGGGCTTGCTGGCGGGCGGGATCGCGGGCTTGGCCCCCGGAGGCCCGGCAGGCTTGACCCCGGGAGGGCCGGCGGGCTTCACGCCGGCGGGCCGTTCGGGCTTGTTGGGATTCTCTTCGCTCATGGGCGTGAACAAAAAATCAGGCGGGCTCGGCGGCGAGGAGGCCCTCGACGGCGGCCTCGATCTCGCTCGCCTTGAAGGGGAGGCCCTGCACCTTCGGCAGGGAGCGCGCCGGCACGAGGTAGCGGTCGCGGAGGAGCCGCACGAGCTGGCCGTTGTTCAGCTCCGGCACGAGGACGCGCGCGAACCTTCCGAGCACGTCGCCGAGGTCGGGCGGGAGCGGGTTGAGCCAGCGGAGGTGGACGTGGCCCACCTTCACGCCGCGCGCCCGCAGCCGCTCCACGGCAGCCGTGATCGCCCCGCACGTCGACCCCCATCCGACGACGAGCACGTCGCCCTCGGCGTCGCCCTCGACCGCCGTCGGGGGGATCTCGCGGGCGATGCCGGCGACCTTCGCCGCGCGGAGGTCGGTCATCCGCTGGTGGTTCTCGGGGTCGTACGAGACGCCGCCGGTGCGGGCGTCTTTCTCCAGCCCCCCGATGCGGTGCTCCAGCCCGGGCGTGCCGGGCTTCGCCCACGGCCGCGCGAGCGTCTCGGCGTCGCGGACGTACGGGAGGAACTGCCCGCTCTCGTCGCGGGTGGCCGTGGCGCCGCCGGCGAAGGCGACGTCGAAGGGCGGGAGGGCGTCCACGTCGGGGATGCGCCACGGCTCGGAGCCGTTGCCGATGTAGCCGTCGGAGAGGAGCACGACGGGCGTCATGTAGCGGACGGCCACGCGCGCGGCCTCGTAGGCCGCCTCGAAGCAGTCGCCCGGGGTGGAGGCCGCCAGCACCGGCGTGGGCGACTCGCCGTGCCGGCCAAACAGCGCCATGAGCAGGTCGCTCTGCTCGGTCTTCGTCGGCATCCCGGTGGAAGGCCCTGCCCGCTGCACGTCGATGACGACGAGGGGGAGCTCCGTCATCGTGGCGAGCCCGATGAACTCGCCCTTGAGCACCATGCCCGGCCCGGAGGTGGCCGTCACGCCGAGGCTCCCGCCGAAGGCCGCGCCGATGGCCGAGCCGACGGCGGCGATCTCGTCCTCGGCCTGGAACGTGCGCACGCCGAACGCCTTGTGCTTGCTGAGCGTGTGGAGGAGGTCGGAGGCGGGCGTGATGGGGTACGTCCCGTAGAACAACGGGAGCCCGCTCCTCACGGAGGCGGCGATGAGCCCGTACGCGAGGGCCTCGTTCCCGTGGATGGCGCGGTAGGTGCCCGCCTCCAGCGGGGCTGGCGCCACCTCGTACCGCGCGGCGAAGGCCTCCGTGATGTCGCCGTAGTGGTAGCCCTTCTCGAGCGCGGTCAGGTTCGCGTCGCGGACCTCCGGCTTGGTCGCGAACTTCTGCCGGATCCAGTCGCGCGCCGGCTCGACGGGCCGCGTGAACAGCCACAGCGCCAGCCCGAGCGCGAACATGTTCTTCGAGCGGTCGGTCTCCTTCGTCGAGAGGCCGAAGTCGGCCAGCGCCTCGCGCGTGAGCCGCGTCAGCTCGACGGGGAACACCTCGTAGGCGGCGAGGGAGCCGTCTTCCAGCGGGTTGCTCGCGTACCCGGCGAGCTCGAGGTCGCGCCGCTCGAAGCTGTTGAGGTTGACGAGGAGGCTGCCGCCGGGGCGCACGCGGTGGAGGTTCACCTTGAGCGCGGCGGGGTTCATCGCCACCAGCAGGTCCACCTCGTCGCCGGGGGTGTGGATGGCCCCGCTGCCGAAGTGGAGCTGGAAGCCGGAGACGCCGTAGGTGGTACCGGCGGGCGCGCGGATCTCGGCGGGGAAGTCGGGCAGCGTGGCGAGGTCGTTCCGCGCCAGCGCCGTGGCGAGGGTGAACTGGTCGCCGGTGAGCTGCATCCCGTCGCCGGAGTCGCCTGCGAAGAGGACCGTGACGTCGGCGACGGAGTGGACGGGGGTGGGCATGAGGTCGTGCGGGGGCGGGGGAAACGGGGCCCGCCCCGCGCCGAAAGGTAGAACGTTCTCGCGTCCCCCGCGTGCCGCCGCTCGGGTCTGTTCGCCGCGAATTGATGTGCACCCCGCTACGCGCGCCGTACGCCCCTCGGAACAGGCCCTTTGCCCGGGCGGTAGCACCCGGCGCCCGTTACGCTCCATCGCGACCGTCCGCGCGTACCAGACCGAGGAGGGAGTCATGCCGAAGCCGATGGACCGCCTGTTCGCCCGGCCCAAGCCGGTCATCGCGATGATCCACACCGGCCCCACGCCGGGGGTGCCGGGGTGCACGTCGGTCGAGTGCGCCGTCGAGCGGGCCCTCGCCGAGGCGCGGCTCTACGCCGAACTCGGCGTGGACGGCCTCCTCGTCGAGAACATGCACGACTTCCCCTGCGTGCACGAGCGCGAGATGGGCCCGGAGGTGGCCGCCTTCATGACGCGCGTGGCCGCCGCCGTGAAGCGGAACGTGGGGCGGATGCCGGTCGGCGTGCAGGTGCTCTTCCAGGGGAACAAGACGGCCCTCGCCGTGGCCCTCGCCGCCGGGTGCGACTTCGTCCGCGCCGAGGGGTGGACGCACGCGCACGTCTCCGACAAGGGCGTCGCGCAGGCGTCGGCCGGCGAGGTCCTCCGCTACCGCCGCGCCCTCGGCGCCGAGCACATCCCCGTCTACGCCGACGTGCGGAAGAAACACGCCGCCCACGCGTGGACGGCCGACCTCACGATGGCCGAGCTCGCCTCGGCAGCCCACCTCGCCCGCGCCGACGGCCTCATCGTGACGGGCTCGGCGACGGGCCATGCCCCCGACCCCGCCGACCTCGAGGCCGTCCGCGAGGCCACGCCGCTCCCGCTCTTCGTCGGCTCCGGGCTCGACGCCGACAACTTCCCTGCGTTCGTCCACCTCGCCGACGGGTTCATCATCGGGAGCGCGTTCAAGGAGAACGGGGACTGGCGCGCCCCTGTTTGCGAGACCCGCGTGCGCGCGCTCATCGGCGCCGTCGAGTACGCGCGCGGCCGCGAGAGCGCGCCGATCCGCTAGCCGCCATGGTGCCCGTGCCCACGATCCGCCCGGCTGGCCCGGCGGACGCGCCGGCCATCCACGCGCTCCTCGCGGCCCTCACGCCGCAGGTGATCGAGCGGCCCGAGGAGGCCGCGCCGTTCCTCGGCACGTGCACCCAGGAGGCGGTCGCCGCCCGCCTGGCCGACCCCGCGTTTACGCACCACGTGGCGGAGGTCAGCGGCGAGGTCGTCGGGTTCGTGGCCGTGCGCGACGGGAGCCACCTCTACCACCTCTTCGTCGCCGATGCGTACCAGGGGAGCGGGCTCGGCGCGCGGCTCTGGGACGCGGCCCGCACCGCCGCCGGCGCGCCCCGGTTCACGGTGAACGCCACGCGGAACGCCGTCGGCTTCTACCAGCGGCAGGGGTTCTCGCCCGAGGGCCCGCTCGTGCGCCAGCACGGCCTCTCCTTCCAGCCCATGGCGCTCGACGCGGCGGCCTCTCCGAACCTGTAGCGCGATGGTCTCCTACGACGCCACCACCGACGAGATCACCGTCACCGTGCGGCCCGTCTACCTCGACGGGCAGTCGGACCTCCTCCAGAAGAAGTTCGCCTTCGCGTACTTCATCGAGATCACGAACCACGGCGAGGGCGAGGTGCAGCTCCTCCGCCGCCACTGGCGGATCGTGGACGGGAACGGGCACGTGAAGGAGGTCGAGGGGGCCGGCGTGGTCGGGAAGCAGCCCGTCATCCCGCCAGGCGGCTCGCACACCTACAACTCGTTCTGCGAGCTGACCACGTTCGAGGGGACGATGGAGGGGACGTACCTCATGCAGCGCGAGAACGGGGACCGCTTCCGCGCGCAGATCCCGCGCTTCCACCTCCGCGCGATGGCGAACTGAGCGTGCGGGTCCGCCGCCAGCTCCCCACGAGCAGCAGCGGCGTGAGCCACAGCGTGAGGAGGAGCGCCGCCTCCGTGACGATCACGGGGAGGCCGAACAGGGTGCCCGTCCACCCGCGCCCGTCGAGTCCCTCCACCAAGAGCGGGCCGGCAACGAACAGTACGAGCGCGCCCCACAGCACCGCGCCTAGCACCACCCTCCTGCGCACCGCCGTCATGCCGCTCACCCCATCTCGACGGTGACCGTGCAGTCGTCCGTCGTCAGCTCGATGGCGGTGCCGTCGTCGGAGAGGCGGTAGTCGCGGATGGCTTCGGGAAAAACCTCGCGCGGGGTGTCCATGTGGAAGAGGGCGTCGGCGACGACGTGCCAGTCCTCCGGCGTGAGGGCCACCGTCGCCCGGCCGCCCTCAGCGACGTACGGGTAGTACGCGAGCACCTTGTTGAGGTGGTTGAGGGCCTGCTTGACGTGGAGTCCGGGGTCCATCGGGCGTGGGTGGGAGGCCCGGCAAGCTACCGCGATGTCCACACCCGTTGCCCGGGCGCGGAGCGTGCCTGTATCCTCCGGCGGTCCCGCCACCGCCGCCATGCCCGAGGTCGCCCCGCCCGTCGCTGCCCCGACGACCACCGCCGCTGAAGGGGCGTACCTCGCCCTCGTCGAGCGCGTGCTCGCGCGGGGCGTGCGCAAGCCGAACCGGACCGGCACCGACACCATCGCCACGTTCGCGGAGCACTACGCGGTGGATCTCGCGGAGGGCTACCCGCTCCTCACGACGAAAAAGGTGTTCTTCGGCTCCATGCTCCGCGAGGTGCTGTGGTACCTCTCGGGCGAGGACCACATCCGCGAGCTGCAACAGCACACGGGCATCTGGGACGCCTGGGCCGATGAGACCGGTGACCTCGAGACGGCCTACGGCCGCTTCTGGCGCCGCTTCCCCATCCCGCCCGACAGCGCCGCCCTCGGCGGGGAGGTGTGGGCTGACGAGACGCACCCGTGCGTCCGGCGCGAGGCCGACGGCTCGCGCTCGTTCGACCAGCTCGGGTACGTCGTCCACGAGCTGCGGCGCAACCCGTTCTCGCGGCGGCTCGTCGTGAGCGCGTGGCACCCGGCCAACGCGGCCGTCTCGAAGCTGCCGCCGTGCCACTATACCTTCGCCTTCCACGTCGAGCCCGATGCGGCGGGGGTGCCAGCGCGGCTGAACTGCCACCTCACGCAGCGGAGCGCCGACCTCGCGCTCGGTGTTCCGTTCAACCTCGCGTGCTATGCCCTCCTCACGGAGGCACTCGCGCAGCTCGTCGGCCTCCGGCCCGGCCGCTTCGCCCACACGCTGGTGGACGCCCACATCTACGTCAACCACGTGGACGGCCTCCGCGAGCAGCTCCGGCGCACGCCGTACCCCGCGCCACGCCTGCGCGTGGCCGCGCACCCGGACGGGCGGCCGAAGGCGCTGGACGAGCTGACGTTCGAGGACTTCACGCTGGAGGGGTACCGGCACCACGACCCCATCCGGTTCGAGGTCGCCGTCTGAGCGATGGCAACGGCGGGCGGCCCCGAGATCGTGATCGTCGCCGCGCTGGCCGAGCGGGACCGCCTCATCGGCGACGGCCTCGACCTCCCCTGGCGGATTCCGAAGGACCTCCGGCGGTTCAAGCAGCTCACGCTCGGCCACCCCCTCGTGATGGGGCGGCGGACGTTCGAGAGCCTCGTCCACCAGTTCGGGGGGCCGCTCGCCGGCCGCACCCACGCCGTCCTCACGCGGCGCGGCCTGCCTCCTAACCTCCGCGCCGCGGCCGAGGGCGGCGATGTGCGCGTGTTTGCCTCGCTCGAGGAGGCCCTCGCAGCGTTCAGGGGTCATGAGCAAGTGAGCATCGGCGGCGGGGCGAGCGTGTACGCGGCGGCGCTCCCCATCGCGCACCGACTGGAGCTGACCCTCGTGGAAGGGGACTTTACGGGCGACACCTACTTCCCGCCGTACGAGCACCTCACCGAGGGGGCGTCGGCGGTGTTCAGGCTCGCCGCCTCGGAGGCGCACCCGGTCGAGGGGGCCACGCCCGCGTTTCGGTTCGAGACGTGGGTGCGGACGCGGCCGGGCGGCCGCGGAAATGCGGATTAAGGCCCCCCGGGCGCAGCCGATACTCCGCGGGCCCCCTCCTTCCGCTGGCCCTCCTCTATGCGGGCGCTGCCCCGTATCCCCCCGGGAATCCCCCGCTTGCTCGCGTCGGTGGCACAGCCGCTCGCGCGGCCGCCGGGCCCGCGCGATGCCCAGGCCCAGCTGTACCTCTTCCGGCTGATGTGCGTGATCGGGGGCACGCTCACGCCGGCTTTCGGCGTCCTCTACGCGCTCCACGACCCGTACGCCTACGATCCCTGGTGGATGCGGGCCGTCCTCACGGTGGGGCCGCTCCTTGGGTTCGCGTGCTCGTTCGTGAGCCCGTTCGTGCAGCGCCGCGCGCTCGCCCTAGGTCAGGTGGCCGTGTACGCTTACACGTTCTGGGTGGCCGGGCTGGCCTACGCCAACAACGTCTCGCCGGACTACGCCGTCGGCTACTTCTTCGTCCTCGTGGCCGCAACGACGCTGCTCAGCCTGGCCCACCACACCCTTCGCCCACTCATGGTCTACCTCGTGGTGGCATTCGTCCTCACGGGCACGATCACGACGGCACTCCCGGCTCCGGAGGTAGGGCGCTCGCTCTTCACCGCGTACGTCCTCGCGCTCGGCGTTGTGCTCCTCCTCATCGCGGCGGTGCGGCTGCAGGTGATCGCGGCGTTCGTCGAGAGCGAAGCGAACCTCGCCGAGGCCCAGCGGACCGCCCGCCTCGGGAATTGGGTTTGGGAAGCGGCCACCGGCCGGACGTACTGGTCGGACGAGATGTACCGCATCGCGGGGGTGACCCCGGGCAGGGCGCTACCCACCTTCGAGGCGCTCGCCGCCCGCGCCGACGAGGCTGACCGCGCTGCCGTCCAGGCGTTCTGGAAAGCGCTCACTACCGGCCACCCCCACGGTGACCTCGTCGTTCGCCTCGCCCACGACGATGGGACCACGCGGGCCGTCCGCTGTCGGGGGGAGGTCCAGCGCGACCGGAACGGGCGGGTGGAGCGCGTCGCCGGGGTGTGCCTCGACGTGACGCCGGAGTTCGAGCGACAGGCGGCGATGCACGCGGCGTGGATCGAGGCGGAGGCCGCCCGCGAGGAGGCCGAGCGGGCCCGGGCCGAGGCGGAGGAGATGGCGCGGCTGAAGAGCGCGTTCCTCGCGAACATGAGCCACGAGATCCGCACCCCCCTCACCGCCATCATCGGGTTCGCCCAGGTGCTCGCCGAGGAGGTCGACGCCGAGCACGCCGACCTCGTCGGGCCCATCGAGAGTGGGGGGCGGCGGCTCCTCGACACGCTCAACTCCGTCCTCGACCTCGCCCGCCTCCGCGCCGACCGCGTGATCCTCTGCCCGGAGCGGGTGGACGTGGCCGAAGAGGCGCACGAGGTGGCGACGATGCTG
The DNA here is from genome assembly GCA_035628035.1 of Rubricoccaceae bacterium. Taxonomy (GTDB): domain Bacteria; phylum Bacteroidota; class Rhodothermia; order Rhodothermales; family Rubricoccaceae; genus DASPKS01. Next base: position 29,210 of record DASPKS010000242.1, on the reverse strand, counting down.
CGCGTGCGCGCGCAGGAGAAGGGGCTTGCCCTCACCGTCCACGGCCCCCCGTGCGGGGTCTACGCGCGCGCCGACCGCTCGGCCCTCCAGCGCGTCCTCTCGAACCTCGTCTCGAACGCGGTCAAGTTCACCGACGCCGGGCGCATCGTCGTCGGCGTCGAGGCGGGCGCGGGGGAGGTCCGCCTTCGCGTGCGCGACACCGGGCGGGGCATCTCGGCCGAGTTCCTCCCCGTGCTGTTCGAGGAGTTCCGGCAGGAGTCGACGGGGCTCAACCGGAGCCACGAGGGGAGTGGGCTCGGGCTCGCCATCACGAAGGGGCTCGTCGACCTCATGGGCGGGACGATCGCCGTCGAGAGCCGGGAGGGTGAGGGGAGCGTGTTCACCGTCACCCTCCCGGCCGAGCCGGTGGAAGCGCCGGCCGTGCCCCTCGAGGGCGACGGCGTGCCCCGGGAAGCCTGAGCGCGTTCAGCCGCCGGCGCGCACCACGCGCCGCACCACGACGCTGCCCGCGCCCGTGGCCCGGACGAGGTAGAGCCCCGGGGCGAGTGACTGCCCGCCGAGCGAGAGCGGGAGCGCGCCCGCTGGCGCGGGGCCGTCGTGGAGGACCGCCACCCGCCGCCCCAGCACGTCGACTACCTCCACGCGTACGGCGGCCGGGCGCGCCAGCGTGAGCACGAGCCGCGTCTCCTCCAGGAAGGGGTTCGGGGAGGGCACGGAGAGCGCGGAGGCGGCCGGCGGTGTCTCCTCCATGGCCGTCCCGGTCGTAAAGAACGCACGGCGGACGAGCGTCGAGTCGAGGACAAACGGGTTGGGCAGGGGCTCGTTCGAGGCCGATCGCTGGAACAGCGCCGCGCGGTGCGTCCGGTCGTATTCCGCCTGGTCGACGGGGTCGAGGCGGTGCCAGGCGTAGAGGGTCTGCATCTGCGGGGTGAACCACGCGTCGTCGGTCTCCTCGTCGTACATCGTCTGGACGTAGAAAAGCGCGCGGGCCACCGTGCCCTCGTGGACCTCGCGCGGCTCGAAGGAGACGTTCGTCCGGAGCTCGCTCCACTGGTCGCGCTCGTTGAGCGGGGGCGGGGTCGTCTGGCTCGTCGCGTCGCGGTACCACACGTTCGTCTGCGCGTCGGGGATCTCGGCGAAGGGGAGGTTGCCCCGGTCCGCGTTCACGTTGACCTTCGACGGGAAGAGGTGGTGGAAATCGCGCTCGGCGATGGCGGAGCCGGACCCGTTGAGGTGCGACTGCGGCCACGTGTGCTCCTGGTTGATCCCGGCGCCGTTGTTGAACACGTCCTGGCTCGGGTCGCAGGAGGGGTTGCAGTCGAACGGGACGAAGAAGCCCGTGTAGACGCACACTACCCCGAGCTGCCCGCCCACCCGCGTGCTGTCCACGCTCGCGTAGAGGTCGTCGTTGTCGCCGTTGAGGGCGGCGGGGCGGTAGGCCGCGCGGAGCGAGGCGCGGAGCTGGGCGCCGGTCTGCCCGGGGAAGAGGACCACCTGCGGCTGCGCGGCGGGCAGCACCGGGAGGAGGAGGGCAGCGAGGGCGAAGCGGCGCATCACACGAGGGGCGGGGCCGGAAGGTACCGGCGAGGCGGCCGGGCTGATCCCTGCGGACTATCTTTCACGCCCCTCTCGTCTCCCGCCTATGCAGATGCTCCTCCACGCGCTCTTCGTCCTCCTCCACCTCGTCGCCGGAGCGGCCTGGTTCGGCCTCGCCCTCGCCGTGCCCGCGCTCTCCCGAAGCGCCGCAACCGGCGCGGAGGGCGCGGTCACCGTCGGGTCGCGTGTCGTGGACTCGATGACGGTGTTCGCGGCGGTGCTCCTCGTCACCGCCCTCGGCGCGTTCTTCCTAGGCGGCGGGTTCGAGGCGTACTCGCCGATCTACCACGCGAGCCTCGGGCTGGGCGCACTCCTGCTCGGCGTACAGGTCGCCCTCCTCGCGCCGGCGTGGCGGGCGCTCGCGTCGGGCCGCGTCGACGCGCAGGGCCGCATCGCGATGGCGGTTGGAGTCGGTCACCTCCTGTGGCTTGTGCTCCTCGTCCTCATGCTCTGGCCGCGGTTCGCCGTCGCGACGGCCTGAGCGCTTCAGGCCGCCGCCACAGACGGCTGAAGAGGAGGGCGGGCGCGCTCGGGCAGGCAGTCAGGCGGCGGGGCGGACGGCCTGCCAGAGCGTGCGGTCGCCCTCCTCGAGCTTGAGCGAGGGGACGGCGGGCGGCGGCGCCGAGAGGTCGGTCTCGAGCACCCCCACGAGCGCAGCCAGCGCCTGGGCGGCACGGGGGGAGAGGTACCCCTCGATGTGCTCGTCGGTACGGACGGTGAACAGCGCCATCCCCTCGATGGCGCGGAGGCCGCCGGCCTCGTACCGCGCTTCGAGCGCCTCGCGGAGGCTGGTGACGGAGTCGCGCGCCTGGCGCGGGAGCGAGAAGTGGACCCAGTCGGGGTCGGGCCGAGCGGGAAGGGTGGCGGGCATGGCGGCGGTCCATGGGGAAGGACGCCCCACGTATCGGCCGCCCGGGCGGGGTTTAAGCGGAGCCGCTTTGCGCGCGCACTCCGTCCGCTTTCCCGGACGATGCCGCCGGGTGACCGTTCGTCTCGACCCCGCCGCCGGCCCCGAGCACGACGTGGATGCGGTGTGCGCGGCGGTCGGCCTCCAGCGGCACCCGCGCCGCGCCGCCGACCACCTCGGCGGGCTCGTCGTCTAGCGTCGCCTCGGTGACGGACGCGCCGCCGGCGTTCGTGATCGTGAGCTCGTAGACTGCGGCCTCAGGCCCGGTGCCATGCCGGTAGCGCACGCGTGCCTCCGGCCACGCGGGGGGGAGGTGGGGGCGGATCACGAGCGTGTCGCCCCCTTCGAGGCGGAGGCCGAGGAGGCTCTCGACGACCACACGGTACAGCCAGCCCGCCGAACCGGTGTACCACGTCCACCCGCCGCGCCCCTCGTGCGGCGTCGCGCCGTACACGTCGGCGGCGACGGCGTAGGGCTCGGCGAGGTAGCGCTCGGTGTCCTCCGGCGTGTCGGTGCGGGCCACGGGCGAGATCATCGCGAGGAGCTCGGCGCCCTCGGCCGTGCGGCCGTGTTCGAGGAGGGCCTGGAGGAGCCACAGCACGCCGTGCGTGTACTGCCCGCCGTTCTCGCGCACGCCGGGGAGGTACCCCTTGATGTAGCCGGGGTCGTGGGGCGTCTTGTCGAACGGCGGCGTAAGGAGGCGGACGATGCCAGCCTCGCGGTCCACGAGGTGTTCGAGCGCGGCGTCGAGCGCGCGGGCGGCGCGGTCGGGCGGGGCGGCGCCGGAGAGGACGGCCCACCCTTGCGCGATGGCGTCGATGCGGCACTCGTCGCTGGTGGCCGACCCGAGCGGGGCGCCGTCGTCGTAGAACGCGCGGCGGTACCACGCGCCGTCCCAGCCGTCGGCGTTGAGGGCCTCGTGGAGCGCCTCGCGGTATTCGCGGTAGCGCTCGGCCCGCTCGGTCTCGCCGCGCGCCTCGCAGAGGGGAATGAACCGACCGAGGAGGTCGTAGAGAAAAAACCCGAGCCAGACGCTCTCGCCCTTCCCCTCGTGGCCGACGCGGTTCATCCCGTCGTTCCAGTCGCCGGTGCCGATGAGGGGGATCCCGTGCGGGCCGGCGGTGAGCGAGCGGTCGAGCGCGCGGCAGCAGTGCTCGAACACCGAGCCCGTACCGCCCACGCCGGGGTTGAGGTACACCTCGTCCTCGCGTTCTTCGAGCAGCCGCGCCGTGAGGAAGCGGACCTCCTCGTCGAGCACGGCCACGTCGCCGGTGGCCTCCACGTAGGTGGCGGCGGCGTAGGGGAGCCAGAGGAGGTCGTCGGAGAACCGCGTGCGGATGCCGGCGCCGACGCTGCCCGTCGCCGCGAAGGGGCGCGCGTCGGGGGCGGGGTGCCACCAGTGGAGCACGTCGCCCTCCTCGAACTGGTGCGCCGCATGGAGAAGGAGCTGGCGCCGCGCGAGGTCGGGCCGCGTGAAGAGCAGCGCCATCGCGTCCTGGAGCTGGTCGCGGAAGCCGAAGGCGCCGCCGCTCTGGTAGAACGCGCTCCGCCCCCAGATGCGGCACGCGAGGGCCTGGTACAGCAGCCACCCGTTGACGAGGTCGTTCAGCGCCGGCTCGGGCGTCTCGACGCGCAGCGCCGTGAGCGCCTCACGCCAGAACGCGCGGGCCTCTTCGAGTGCATCCTCCGCCGCGCGGGGTGCGTCGAAGCGCTCGACGAGCGCGCGGGCTTCGGCGCGCGTCGTCGCCTGGCCGAGGAGGAAGACAACTTCCGCGGTTTCGCCCGGCGCGAGCGTGAGGGGTACCTGGAACGCCGCGCAGGGGTCGAGCCCCGGACCGCCCCGCCCGTCGAGCGTGGCGGCGCGGGCAAGCGCCTGGGGGTTTTCAGGACTCCCTAGCCGGCCGAGGAAGCCGACACGGTCGGCCGTCGCGAGGGGCTCGGCCCCCTCGATGCCGGGGCGGAGGGCGGCGGCGAACGCCACGCGGTCCCCGTAGGCGGCATTGAACCGGTTCCAGGCGAAGACCACCCCCGAGGCGCGGTCCTCCTGCACGACGACGTACGGCGCGCCCTTCCGCCGCTGGTCGGCCAGCACCCACGCCTGGTAGCGGAACACCGAGAGCCGGCGCGGCCGGTCGCTCCGGTTCGTCAGCCGGAGGCGGATCACCTTGACGGGGTCCTCGCGCGGGACGAACAGCGTGGTCTCCTGGTCGAGGTCGTGGCTGCCGTGGTGGAAGACGCTGTAGCCGAACCCGTGGCGCACCTCGTACGAGCCCGGGCCGGGCACGGGGCGCGGCGTCGGCGACCAGAACACGCCGGCTTCCTCGTCGCGGACGTAGAGCGCCTCCTCGACCGGGTCGCTGACGGGGTCGTTGCTCCACGGGGTCAGCTTGTTCTGCTGGCTGTTGTACGCCCACGTGAACCCGCTCCCGCCCTCGGTGACGACGAACCCCGCGCGCTCGTTGGCGACGACGTTCGACCACGGCAGCGGCGTCGCGTCGGGCTCGCCCGGCCCCCCCAGGCGGATCACGTACTCGGTGCCGTCTTCGGAGAACGCGCCGTAGCCGTTCGACGCGGTGCGGCCATCGGACGAAGCCACCGGGAGGGCAAGCGCCTCGCGCTCTGGCACAGCGGGATGGGCGATGGAAGCCGGGGGCAGCGCGGGCGGCGGCCCGTCGAGCGGGAGCTCCGGCAGCGTCCCTTCCACGACGACGCGCGCCACCGAGAGGAGGAGTGTGAGGTCCTCGGGCGGGAGGTGCTCGGCGCGGCGGAGGTGGAGGCCGCCGCGTGCGCCCTGGAGGTTGCGCCCCGGCGACGCCTGGATGGCGTCGAGGATCGCCTTCTGGAGCTCGTCGGCGTAGGAGGGGGGGTGCTCGTTGAGGATGACGAGGTCGGCCTGCACCCCTTTCTGGCGCCAGTACGCGTGCGCCTTCAGGAAGAACCGCACGCTCTCCATGTGCTCCACCTTCCCGATGCGGAGGAGCACGATGGGGAGGTCACCCGAAATCCCGTAGGCCCAGAGCCCCGGCTGCGACCGGCGGTTGCGGACCATCGTGCGCTCGTCGGCGCGGAGGGCGCGCGGCGCGAAGAGGAGCGCGCTCGCCAGCTCCTGCGCGTAGAGCGCCTGCTTCCCCGTGAGCCCGAGGTGCTGCAGCTCGACGAGCCCGTAGACGGACGCCAGCTCGACGGCCCGCTGCACCGCGTCGGGGTGGTCGTAGCGATCAGCGAGGCGGAGGGCCTCCTCGCGGGAGGCCGCCGTGCCGAGCGCGAAGGCGAGCGAGACCTGCTCGCGGGGCCCCACCTCGACCACGCGGCGCAGCGCGACGACGGGGTCGAGCACGGCGCCGACGGTGCCGGAGAGCTTCACGCCGGGATCGAGCGCGGCGGGGTTCGTGCACGTGCGCCCGCGGCCCAGGAACTTCGCGCGGTCGGTCTCCACCTCCAGCGGGCCGGTGACGGCGTCGAGCCCGGCGTCTGCGAGGGCGTGGAAGAGCCACCGCTCGGGGTCGTCGGGCTTCCGCTTGCGGCGGTGCGCGAGGAGCGCGTGGTGCTCCGGGACGTACTCCGTCTCGACGAACAGCTTCGAGAACGCCGGGTGCGCGAGGTCGGCCTCGACGTCGTTGAGGGCCACCTCGGCGTAGCTCGTCAGCTCCAGCCGGCGGGGCGTGTCGCCGTAGTTGGTGACGGTGTAGCGGCGGACCTCGACGTCGTCCTCGGGCGAGACGGACACCTCGGTGAACGTCTCGATCCAGTCCTCGACGCGGGCGATCTCGACCTTGTTGAGGTGGAACCACGCCTCGTAGCGGTCGGGCTGCCCGGCGATGGGCTGGGCGCCCGCGCTCCACACGCGCCCGCTGTCGAGGTCGCGCACGTAGAGGAAGGCGCCGTGGTCCTCCCGCGCGGGGTCGGGCCGCCACCGCGTGAGGGCGTCGGCGGCGCGGCGGCTGTAGCCGGCCCCGGCGGCGGTGACGAAGGCGGTGTGGCGGCCGTTCGAGAGGAGCGCGCCGTGCGGGGTCTCGTCGTAGAGCCGCTCGACGGGGACGTGCCGCACGGCCGGCCGCACGGCCGTCGTCTCTACCGGCTCGATCTCGCCCATCTCCTCCGGCAGCGCCACGCGCTCGATCTCGCGCGGGACGCGCTCCTGGAGGAGCACCTCCACCGAGCGCACGAGCGGGGCGCCGTGGAACCGCCGCTGGAAGGCCGCCCCGCCGAGCACGTTCGCCAGCGCGAGCAGCCCCATCCCCTGGTGGTGCGCCATGTACGTCTTCACGACGGCGCGCGGCTGGTCGGGCGGGAGCCGGCTCGGCGTGTAGTCGATGGCGTCGTAGTACCCGTAGACGCCGTAGCCGCCCTCGTGCTGGAGCGCGTCGAGGTTGGCGAGGGCGGCCTCGAGGTCGACGGGAAGGGCGAGGAGCGTCGCGTACGGCGCGGCGACGTAGTGCTTGGCGAGCCCGCGGTCGAGCCCGAGGCCCGGCACGCCGAAGGCGCGGTACTGGTACGTGAGCTCGGGGTCGAGGCGGAAGTAGGCGCTCTCGGAGATGCCCCACGGGAGCCCTTTCTGCCGGCCCCACGCGCGCTGCACGGCCACGGCCGCGCGGCACGACCCTTCGAGGAGGGTGTTCGGGTACAGCCGCGTGAGGAGGATCGGCATGAGGTACTCGAACATCGTCCCGCTCCACGAGAGGAGCACCTTCTCGCCGCCCGGCACGCCCGTCGTCCGCGCGAGGCGGAACCAGTGCTCGACGGGCACGTCGCCCTTCCCGATGGCGATCAGCGAAGCGAGGCGGGCCTCGCTCGCGAGCAGCCCGTAGTCGTTGACGTCGAGGCGGGCGTGGTCGGCGTCGTACCCGATGGACAAGAGGCCGCGCTCCTTCCGGTAGAGCATCGAGAAGTCCATCCCGAAGGCGAGCCGCTCGGCGCGGACGGCCATCCCTTCGGCGCGCTCCAGGAACACGGAGAGCGTGGCCTCAGCAGTGGCGAGGGCGTCGTGTGCCGGTCCCAGATGCCCATCGCGCCCGAGCACCTCGCGCACGGCGGTGAGGAGTCGCCCGAGCGTGCCGGGCCGCGCGAGCGCCTCCGCCTTCAGCTCGTCGCCCGCCGCGTCGCCGTGGAGGAGCCAGGGCGCGAAGTGCTCCAGCTCGGCCCGCTCGGTGGTGAGGCGGCCGGCGATCTGGCCCGCCCAGTACACGAACTCCTCGCGGTCGGCCTCCGAGCGGATGGGCAGCGGCGCCGCCGCCGCGACCAGCGTGTCGGCCAGCGCTTCGAGCGCGCGCACCTGTGCGTGCCGCTCCGCGAGCACATCGCTGAACCGCTCCGGCAGCGCGCGCCGCAGCGCCTCGACGGCCTCGGCTACGGGCCGCGTGCTCTCGCCGGTAAGGTCGGCGCGGGGGAGGGCGAGCGTCTCGTCGAGCGCCCGGAGGGCGTCGCGGAGCGCGTCGGCGAGGCCCGGTGCGGGCCACGGCGCGTCGCGCGTTTCGAGGAGGGCCTGGCGGAGGGCGACGAGGCACGCGGCGAGGTTGCCGGAGTCGACCGTCGAGACGTACCGTGGCGGGAGCGGGGTGGCGGTCTCGGTGGTGTACCAGTTGAAGAAGTGGCCGCGGTGGCGGTCGAGGCGGGCCAGCGCGCTGAGCTGGGCGTCGAGGCGGTCGGCGAGGTCGGTCCGCGTGAGGTAGCCGAGGTCGTAGGCGGCCTGCGCGGCGAGGAGGGCCAGGCCGATGTTGGTGGGGGAGGTGCGGCGCGCGCGCCCCTTGAACGGCTGCTCCTGGAAGTTGTCGGGGGGCAGCCAGTGGTCCTCCGGCCCGACGAAGGCGTCGAAGTAGCGCCACGTCCGGCGGGCTACGAGGCGGAGCCGCGCCGTCTCGGCCGGTTCCAGCACGTGGACGTGCCGCTCCTCGGGGCGGCTGATGGCGTCGGCCACCCACGGGGCGATGGCCCACGCGACGAGGAAGGGCGCCGCGAGGAGCACGTCGATCGGGGCCGCCCACAGGGTCAGCGCGAGGACGACGAGGCTGAACAGGGGGGAGAGCCAGAGGCCGGGGGCGCGGCCCCGCCGGATCTCCGCCTGGTGCGCCGTCACCCACTCCAGCAGCTTCCGCTTCGTGATGAGGAGCCGCCACAGCGTCCGCGCGATGGCGTCCGTCATCAGGATCGCCTCGTGCGCGAGGAACACCACCGAGAGGAACACCTGCACGGTCGATTGCCGGGTGTCCTCGATCACCCCCCTGAGGTAGCTGCTCCACACGGCGTCGCGCGGGTGCGTGAGCAGCGCCGACGTGAACGGCGCGTAGATGGGGAAGGCGAGGACGCCGAGGGCAAGGAGCGTCCACAGCCACCCCGGCCCCGGGAGGACCGTCCAGCCGAGGACGAGGAAGAGGAGGAGGGCCGGCGGGGTGGCCGAGCGCCGGAGGTTGTCGAAGATGCGCCACCGCCCCGCCCGCGCGATGGGGTTCTTTCGCACCGTCCCCTGCGCCGCCGGGACGACGGGGAACAGCCACGGGAAGATCTGCCAGTCCCCGCGCACCCACCGGTGGAGCCGTTTGGCGAAGGCGGAATAGTGGCTCGGATAGTCGTCGAAGAGGACGACGTCGGTGACGAGCGCGGCGCGCGCGTGGAGCCCTTCGAGGAGGTCGTGCGAGAGGATCCGGTTCTCCGGCAGCACGCGGTCGAGCGTCGTGAGGAACGCGTCGACGTCGAGGAGCCCCTTCCCGGTGAAGATGCCCTCGCGGAAGAGGTCCTGGTAGACGTCGGAGACGGCCGTCGTGTACGGGTCGACGCCGGAGAACCCGGCGAACACGCGGGCGAACCGCGTGCGGTGCCCCGCCTCGGCGCCGATCCCGATGCGCGGCTGGAGCACGCCGTAGCCGCGGACGACGCGCGTCCTGAGCGCGTTGTAGCGGGGGCGGTTGAGCGGGTGCGCCGCCGTGCGGACGAGGTCCACCCCCGCCTCGGGCGGCATCTCGGTGTCGGCGTCGAGCGTGAGGAGGTACCGGAAGGCATCGCCCGAGGCGATGGCCTTGAAGTCCCCCTCGAACACGGTGTAGCTCGTCTCCTCCGTCGGGTCGCGGAGGAGGCGGAGGAGCTCCTCGATCTTCCCGCGCTTCCGCTCCCACCCCATCCACACGCCTTCGGAGGGGTTCCACCGGCGCTCGCGGTGGAGGAGGAAGAACTTGTCGCCGAGCTTGTCGCGGTAGCGCTCGTTGAGCGCGCGCACGGCGGCGCGCGCGGCCTCCAGCGTCGCGCGGTCGCCGGGCTGGTGCTCGGCCGGCGCGTCGGGGAAGTCGGTCAGGAGCGCGAAGCGGAGGTGGGGGTCGGGGTTGGCGAGGGCGTGGACCTCCAGCCGCTCGATCTGGCGCCGTGCGTTCTCCGGCCCGTCAATGAGCGTGGGGACGGCGACGAGCGTGCGGTACGCCGGTGGGATCCCCTCCTCGAACCCCATCTTGGGGAGGATGTCGGGCGGGAGCACCCGCGTCAGGAGCGAGTTCGTGATCGAGACCGAGAGGTCGAGGACGGGGAGGAACGCCGCCAGCGCGGCGAGGGCGATCTCGGCGGTCGTGAGGGGCGTGCCGCCGAGGAAGACGACGAGCCCGGCGTAGAGGACGGCCGCCCAGGAAAGGAGGAGCCCGAAGTGGGTGAGGGCAGGGCGCCTCCGGGCTACGCGCGTGAGGCGATGCCGGAGGGGCGGGCGGTACCCCAGCTCCTTCTCGAGCCGTCGCTGCCCCGGCCCAATGAGCCAGTAGCCGACGTGGTCGACGGGCTCGTCGGTGTCGGGCCGGTCAGCGGCGGCCTCGGTGGCCCTCAGCACGGCCCGCGCGGCCACGGCCGACTCCTCGACGGGCGAGCTCCGCGCGAGGTCCTCCACGCGGTGGCGGTACCGGTCGCGCGTGGCGAAGTCCATGGCGGCGTAGACCCCGGCGGGGTCGTGCCGCAGCGCCGCCTCCGAGACCGAGAGCGTCTCGACGAGGTCCTTCCACTCGACGAGGTTGGCCTCGCGGAGCGACTGGATGGCGTTGGCGACGCTGACTTGGCGGTGCGTCTGCCGGTGCGTCTCGCGCTGGCGGACGGCGTCGAGGGAAATGCCGCGCGCGGACATCCTGCGCTCCAGCCAGTCGAGCGTGGGGACGGCCGCGGCGCCGCGCCCTTCGAGCGCGCCGGCGAGCGAGACGACGAAGGCGTCGGAGAGGGAGGCCCGCCCCTCCGCCAGCTCGGCCAGCACCGTCACGACCCCGGCGGGGTCGGCCTCGGCCTGCGCCTCGATCCGTTTCGCCCACGCCTCGGCGTCGGCGCGCTCGGCGAGGTCGGCCACGACGCGCTCTGCCAGCCCGCCGAGGTTCTGGAGCATCACGAGGCGGAGCGACGACGGCAGCGCCCACAGCTCCGACATCAGCAGCGGCGCCGTCTCTTGGTACGCCTTGGCGAAGGGGAGGAGCTGGCGGGGCCCGACGGCGTTGTCGGTCTGCGCCGCGAGCGCGCGCATGAGCTCGAACACGCGGGGGCGCCGGTGCTCTGGACCCCCTTCGAGGCGCGGGAGGATGCGGTAGTAGTTCCACGGGAGATCCTCGCGCACCTGCCGCACCTGGTCGCGGATGAGGTAGAAGTTGTCGAGGAGCCAGTGGGCGGCCGGCGTGAGCGACTGCTTCCGCCGGGCAGCGGCGGCGAGGGCAGCGTAGGCCTCGGGGAGCCCCCGGTAGGCGTCGCGGAGGAGGAACGCCGTCGGGCGCGCGAGCCGCTTCGGCGCGACGTTGACCGTGTGCGACTGCGCCAGCCGCCGCGCGTAGGCCGCGAGGGCTTCCGGGTTGAAGGGGTTCTCGGCGGGCTCGGCCACGAGGAGCGAGGGGGAGCGGAGAGGGGCCGCTGTCCGAAGGAGGGGGGCGCAGTCTACGGAGCGGGCCGGAATCCGCTCCGCGGATCCCTTGGAATCCGCTCCGCGGATCTCCGGTACCGAGGCACTGGTACCAGCGCCGCCTGCCAAACACGCACCGCGCGACCGATGCCGGAGTTCCGCCGGGGCGCCGCTGCGCCCGCCCCCCCGACGCCTCCGGCGCTCGCCCAAGAGCCGCCGTCCACCCTTTCCACCAACGACCTCCACTACCTCGCCGACCTCCAGGCGCGGACGTTCGACTACTTCTGCCGGTACGCCCACCCCGACACCGGCCTCGTCGCCGATAAGACGAGCGAGGGGGCGCCGGCCAGCATCGCCGCGACGGGGCTCGGGCTGGCCTGCCTCGCGGTGGGCGTGGAGCGCGGCCTGATCACGCGTGCAGAGGCCATCGCGCGGGCCCGCCGCACCCTCCGCTTCTTCCACGAGAGCGAGCAGAGCGAGCGCCCCCGCGCGACCGGCTACCGGGGGTTCTACTACCACTTCCTCGACATGGAGAGCGGGCGGCGCTTCCGCCACTGCGAGCTCTCCACCATCGACACGGCGCTCCTCCTCGTGGGTGCCCTCGCGGCCTACGTCTACTTCGACGGCCACGACGAGGCCGAGCGCGACGTGCGCGCCCTCGCGAGCGCGCTCTACCGCCGCGCCGAGTGGGACTGGGCCTTCGACGGCGGCCCTGCCGTCCGCCACGCGTGGAAGCCCGAGACGGGGTTCCTCAAGGCCCGGTGGTATGGGTACAACGAGGCCATCCTCCTGTACCTCCTCGCCCTCGGTGCCCCCTCGCACCCCATCCCGCCGCGGAGCTACGAGGCGTGGACGAGCACCTACCGCTGGCGGAGGGTCTACGGCGTCGAGCACCTCTACGCCGGGCCGCTCTTCATCCACCAGCTCCCGCACTGCTGGGTGGACTTCCGCGGACTCTACGACGCCTACATGCGAGAGCGCGGCATCGACTACTTCGAGAACTCCCGCCGCGCCGTGCTCGTCCAGCGTGCCTACGCCACGCGCAACCCGCGCGGGCTCAAGGGCTACGGGCCCGATGCGTGGGGCATCACGGCGAGCGATGGCCCCGGCCGGTACGTCCGCGTCGTCGACGGGCAGCGGCGGCGGTTCTACGGCTACCACGCGCGCGGCGCTCCCTGGGGCCCCGACGACGGCACGCTCTCGCCGTGGGCCGTGGCCGCCGCCGTGCCCTTCGCGCCCGAACTCGTCCTCCGCGCCCTCCGCCACTTCGACGCCACGTACCCCGAGATCACCAACGCGTTCGGCTACGTGTGCAGCTTCAACCCCACGTTCCCGACGGAGGACCCGCACGGGTGGCGCTCGCACGGGCACTTCGGGATCGACCAGGGGCCCGTCGTGCTGATGATCGAGAACTACCGCAGCGAGCTGGTCTGGAAGCTGATGAAGCGGTGCCCGTTCCTCGTCGCCGGCCTCCGCCGCGCCGGCTTCTCCGGCGGCTGGCTCGATGCGAACGGGCAGGCCTGAAGGTGCTCACCCGACAGGTATCAGCGGCGCCGCGCCGAGTGCATCGCCGTTGGAGCGAATGACCTCGCGGTAGAAGTGCGCGCTCGCCTTGGGCGTGCGTCGCTGCGTGGCGAAGTCCACGTGTACGAGCCCGAACCGCTTCGAGAACCCCTTCGCCCACTCGAAGTTGTCGAGGAGCGACCACGCGAAGTAGCCCCGCACGTCCACACCGCCCGCGAGGGCCTGGCGGACGGCGAGGAGGTGATCGTGGAAGTAGGCCACGCGGAGCGGGTCGTCCACGCGCCCGCCGACGGGCTGCGGGGGGTCGTAGAACGCCGCGCCGTTCTCAGTGACGTAGAGCGGAAGGTCGCCGTAGCGGGTGCGCACCCAGCGGAGCACGTCGGCGAGGCCCGGCGCGTAGACCTCCCAGCCGAGCGCGGTGTGCAGATGACGGGCGTTCCAGACGCGCCGCGCCCGGTCGGGGACGTCGCGCGACGCATCGCGCACGACCGCCCGCGTGTAGTAGTTGACGCCGAGGAAGTCGAGCGGTTGCTGGATCACGTCGTCTACCGGGAGGTCCGGCCAGACGTCGCCGAACACATCGGCCAGCTCGGCGGGGTAGGCCCCAAGCAGGAGCGGGTCCAGAAAGAAGCGGTTGAGGTAGGCGTCCGCGCGGGCCGTGGCAGCGCGGTCCTCCTCGCGATCCGAAGCGGGCGCCTTCGGCTCCAGGTTGACGACGAGCCCGACGTTCGCCGCGCCCTCGGCGCGGAGGGCCTGCGTGGCCGCGCCGTGCGCGCGGAGGAGGTAGTGCGCCACACGCGGCCCGGCCGAGAGCTCGCGGCGGCCCGGCGCGAGACCGCCGCGCACGTAGCCGCCGTCCATCACCACCCACGGCTCGTTGATCGTCGCCCAGAAGCGGACGCGGTCGCCCAGCTTCTCGAAGACGACGCGCGCGTAGTCGGCGAACCAGCCGGCCACGTCGGGGTTCAGCCAGCCGCCCCGGTCGTCGAGGGCGGCGGGGAGGTCCCAGTGGTAGAGCGTGAGGAAGGGCTCGATGCCCGCTTCGCAGAGGGCGTCCACGAGGCGGTCGTAGAAGGCCAGCCCGGCGGCGTTCACGCGGCCCGTCCCTTCCGGCAGCACGCGGCCCCACGCGACGGAGAAGCGGTACGCCGTCAGCCCGAGCTCGCGCATGAGGGCCACGTCCTCGCGCCAGCGGCGGTAGTGGTCGCAGGCCACGTCGCCCGTCTGGCCCCGGTGGGTGTTTCCCGGCGTGTGTGCGTACCGGTGCCAGATGGAGGGGCCGGCGCCGTCGGCGAGGGGGGAGCCCTCGACCTGGTAGGCGCTCGTGGCGGCGCCCCAGAGAAACCCGTCGGGAAAGGCCATCGGCGGAAGCGGCGGGGGCGGGTGAACGCGCCGGCGCCCGAGGGCCGTTCCGCGAGGGCGCGTATTATCCGCGCACCCCCGCTGGAAGCCCGCCATGTCCGACGACCGCGACGTCTACCCGCCGCCGCCCGCCTTCGCCGCCCGCGCCCACGTCCGCTCGATGGAGGACTACGAGGCCGAGTACCGCCGCTCGGTCGAGGACCCCGAGGGCTACTGGTCCGAGCAGGCGCGGCGGCTGGACTGGTTCGAGCCGTTCCACACGGTCAAGGACGTCTCCTACGCGCCCGACGACGTCCACATCCGGTGGTACCTCGGCGGGAAGACGAACCTCTGCTACAACGCGCTCGACCGCCACGTCGCCGCCGGGCGCGGCGGCCAGACCGCGCTCATCTACGAGTGCGACGACCCCGGGGGGGAGGTGCGGCAGCTCACCTACGCCGACCTCCTCGCGGCCGTCAAGCGGTTCGCGGCCGTGCTCAAGGCGCACGGGGTCATGCGCGGCGACCGCGTGACGATCTACCTCCCGATGATCCCCGAGGCCGTCGTCGCCATGCTCGCGTGCGCGCGGATCGGGGCCGTGCACAGCGTCATCTTCGGGGGGTTCTCGCCCGACTCCATCGCCGACCGCATCCTCGACGGCGCCTCCGACGTGGTGGTCACGGCCGACGAGGGGATGCGCGGGGGGAAGCCGGTCCCGCTCAAGGCCAACGTCGACCGCGCGCTGGCGCGGTGCCCCGGCGTCCGCCGCGTCCTCGTCGTCAAGCACACCGGCTGCGCCACGTCGATGCAGGACGGCCGCGACGTGTGGGTCCACGACGCCCTTGCCGAGAGCGGCCCCGTCGCCGACGTGCCGTGCGAGTGGATGGACGCCGAGGACCCGCTGTTCATCCTCTACACCTCCGGCTCGACGGGCAAGCCGAAGGGCCTTCTCCACACGACGGCCGGCTACGGCGTCTACACCTCGCTCACGCACCAGCTCGTCTTCGACCTCCACGAGGACGACGTGTACTGGTGCACCGCCGACGTGGGGTGGATTACCGGCCACAGCTACATCGTCTACGGCCCGCTGATCAACGGCGCGACGCAGGTCATCTTCGAGGGGATCCCCACCTACCCCGACGCGAGTCGGTTCTGGGAGGTGATCGACAAGCACGGCGTGACGCTCTTCTACACCGCGCCGACGGCCATCCGTGCGCTCATGGCGAAGGGGGATGAGTACGTCACGCGGACGAGCCGGCAGAGCCTCCGCCTCCTCGGCACCGTCGGCGAGCCCATCAACCCCGAGGCGTGGCGGTGGTACCACGGCGTCGTCGGCGACGGACGCTGCCCCGTCGTGGACACGTGGTGGCAGACCGAGACGGGCGGCATCCTCATCGCGCCGCTGCCCGGCGCCACGCCGCTCAAGCCCGGCAGCGCCACGCGTCCGCTGTTCGGGATAAAGCCCGCCGTGCTCGACCCCGCTACGGGGCAGGCCCTCGACGGGGCGGCCTCCGGCGTCCTCGCGCTCACCGACTCGTGGCCCGGCCAGGCGCGCACGGTCTACGGCGACCACGACCGCTTCGTGCAGACGTACTTCTCGCAGTACCCCGGGCGCTACTTCACCGGCGACGGCTGCCGCCGGGACGAGGATGGTTTCTATTGGATCACCGGCCGAGTCGACGACGTGATCAACGTGTCGGGCCACCGGCTCGGGACGGCCGAGGTCGAGAGCGCGCTGGTCCTCCATGCGAGCGTGGCCGAGGCCGCCGTCGTGGGCTTCCCCCACGCGATCAAGGGGCAGGGGATCTACGCCTACGTGACCCTCAACGCGGGCGTGGAGCCGACGGAGGCGCTCCGCGCCGAGCTCGTCGAGCACGTGCGCACGGTGATCGGCGCCCTCGCGAAGCCGGACTTCGTCCAGTTCGCCCCGGCGCTCCCGAAGACCCGCTCGGGGAAGATCATGCGGCGGATCCTCCGCAAGATCGCCGAGGACGACTTCTCGAACCTCGGCGACACGAGCACGCTCGCCGACCCCGCCGTCGTGGACGAGTTGGTGGAGAATCGCCAGAACAAGGGGTGAAGGGTGGAGCCGCGCACGCGGGTGCGCGTTCGCAGCGCCGAACCCCCTTCTCTCCTTCGATGGCTCGAACCGAACAGGCCACCTTCGGCGGCGGGTGCTTCTGGTGCGTGGAGGCGGTGCTCCAGCCGCTTCGCGGCGTGCAGCGCGTCGAGTCGGGGTACGCGGGCGGCCGCGTGCCGAACCCGACCTACCGCGAGGTGTGCTCCGGGCGCACCGGCCACGCCGAGGTCGTCCAGGTCACCTTCGACCCCGACGAGATCAGCTACGCCGACCTCCTCCGCGTCTTCTTCGCCACGCACGACCCCACCACGAAGAACCGCCAGGGCGCCGACCTCGGCTCGCAGTACCGCTCGATCATCCTGACGCACGACGAGGCGCAGCGCGCGACGGCCGAGGCCGTCCTCCGGGAACTGACGGAGGCCGACGTGTTCGGGAAGCCCATCGTGACGGAGGTCCAGCCGCTCGACCGGTTCTACCCCGCCGAGGCCTACCACCAGGACTACTACCGCCGCAACCCGGAGGCGCCCTACTGCCAGGCCGTGATCGCGCCGAAGGTGGCGAAGCTCCGGCAGCGCTACCTCGACCGGCTGGCAGCGCCCTGAGCCTCCCGAAACAAGAACGCCCCCCGCCGCGAGGGCGGGAGGCGTGTCGGGGTGGCGGGATTCGAACCCACGACCTCTTCGTCCCGAACGAAGCGCGCTACCGGGCTGCGCTACACCCCGAAGAGGGCCGCCAATCTACACCGGAGGGCCCCCGGCGACAAGCCGAGAAAGGGTGAAGGGGGAGGGGTAAGTGGGGGCGGTTGGTCCAGAAAAATCAGGCGATTGAACGCCGGGCCCGTTGGAAGTGTCAGCGCCGCCCCTTACGCTACGGTCCGGGCGGCGCTGATGGCTTGAGCCGCCCCACACCACGCTTCTTGCCCGGGCCCCTTTGCGCCCGCGGCCCCGGGGCAGAGGGGTCTCCTCAACAGAGGGAGGTCCTCATGGAAAACGCTGCCCCCCGCGCCGCCCGGCGCTTCGTCGCTGCCGCCCTCCGCGCGGCGCTCGTTCTCACCGCGCTCCTCGCGCCCCGCCTCGCGGCGGCCCAGGTCTCCGCGACCGTGGACGCGAACGGCGTGCTCGTTGTCATAGGCACCTCCGGCCACGACACCATCGCCATCACGTGTGCGGGGGGCGACGTGAAGGTGAACGGGCAGAACCCCTCCACCGGGGCATACCCCTGCCACGTGCTCTCGGGCATCACCGTCATCGGCGACACGGGGAACGACACCATAGACTGCTCGGAGGTGACGAGCGCCAACGGCTTCGCGCTGACCCGAACGCCCATCTTCGATGGAGGGGCGGGGAGCGATACGATCATCGGGACCGGCTTCCACGACATCATCGCAGGGGGCTCCGACAACGACACCATCGACGGACGGGCCGGGGACGACACCTGCGTGTGGGAGCCCGGCGAGGGGAACGACTTCGTGGAAGGGGGGGACGGGATGAACGAGCTGGAGGTCACCGGCACCGCCGCCAACGAGGGGTTCCACCTCTTCCCCGGCTACCTCTCCGGCAACCCCAACCGCCTCGACGTGGTCAACTTCCTCCCCGCGTGCTGTACCGGGCCGAGCCTCAACACCGTCCAGAGCATCATCGTCCACGCGGGCGACGGGAACGACCAGCTCTTCTCCGAGGGCAACCTCTACCGCCTCCCCTTCACCCTCAACCAGGTCATCCTCGACGGCCAGGGCGGCAGCAACTGGTTCCAGCTCAACGGCACCCCCGGCCGCGACCTCTTCACGGCAGACTGGGACGAGGTCAACGAGGAATGCAATCTCATCATGCGGAACAGCGAGCCGCCGGGCACCTACATTCCCATGCGGGTCCGCAACGTGGGGCAGCTGTTCGCCCCGACGGGCACCGGCAGCGACCGCCTCTGGACCCAGGGCCTGCCCGGCATCCCGCAGGGCCTCGACGGGGGCACGCGGGCGCTCAGCGGCGGCGGCGACACCCTCACGGTGGATACCGAGGGGCTCTCCTTCACGCACACCGGGAACGTGATCACGATCCAGGGGCGCGCGCCGATCACCTACGAGGGGTTCGAGTCGGTGGTGATCGTGGACCGGACGGCGGCGGAGGAGGTGCCCGAGGCGCTGGTCCTCACGCTCTCTGCGGCGTACCCGAACCCCTTCGCGACGTCGGCCGCGCTCACGCTCGCCGTGGCGCGGGCGCAGGCCGTCCGCGTGGCGCTCTACGACGCGCTCGGGCGGGAGGTGGCCGTCCTCCACGAGGGGCTGATCCCGGCCGGGGAGCGGGCGTTCGCCGTGGACGGGACGGGGCTGCCGTCGGGGGTGTACGTGGTGCGCGCTGAGGGCGAGGCGTTCACGGCCGCCCGCCGCGTAGTGCTCCTGCGGTAGGGGCTGTCGGGAGGAGGCCGGGCGTTGGGGTTGTCTCTCTGTGAACGGCGTTGCCGGGAGCGCGGGATGGGCCTACCTTCCGGCTCCCCCTCCCCAGCTATCGGACCCATGCGGATTGCTTCCCTCCTCCTGCTCGGCCTCCTCGTGGGGCCGGGCGTCTGGGCTCAGGCCCTCGACACCACGCCCCAGCCGCTCCCGTTCGCGCAGAACTGGACCAACAACGCCCTGATCACGGTCGACGACGACTGGTCAGGCGTCCCCGGCGTCATCGGCTATAGGGGTGACAACCTCACCGCCGCGACGGGGGCCCGCCCCGACACCATTCTGGCGGACGGGTCTACGAGCCCGGTCGACGTCAACGCGAACCGCGTGGACCCCAACACCTTCATCAGTGGCGGCGTCTCCGAGTTCCACAAGACGCAGCAGCCGTCGCTGGACAGCCTGAACTCGGTCGTTGCGCTCCAGGGGTCGGGCACCGCCGATGCCCCCCATATCGTCGTCACCGTCAACACGACGAACTACGAGAACATCGCCGTGAGTTACAACTTGCGGGACATCGACGGATCGGCCGATAACGCCGTGCAGCCCGTGGCGCTCCAGTACCGCATCGGCATGACGGGGGCCTACACGAACGTCCCGGCCGGCTTCGTGGCCGACGCGACGACGGGCCCCAGCCTGGCCACGCTCATCACCCCCGTCAACGCGGTGCTCCCCGCGGCGGCGAACAACCAGCCGGTCGTCCAGATCCGCATGATCACGGCTAATGCCATCGGCAACGATGAGTGGGTCGGTGTCGACGACATCCAGGTCGTCGGGATGCAGGTTCCCGTCGAGCTCGTGCGGTTCGACGCGACGACCTCCGGCCGCGACGTGACGCTCGCGTGGGAGACCGCCTCCGAGACGAACAACGCCGGGTTCGAAGTCCAGATGCTCCGCGGCGACGCGTGGACGGTCCTCGCCTTCGTCGAGGGGCACGGGACGACGACGGAGGCGCAGGCGTACGCGTACACGGCGCAGGGCCTCCTCCCCGGCACGCACAGCTTCCGCCTCCGCCAGGTGGACTTCGACGGCGCCTTCGCGTACAGCCCTGAGGTGGAGGCGACGGTCGGCGTGCCCGGCTCGCACCTCCTCACGGAGGCGTACCCCAACCCGTTCAACCCCCAAGCCACGTTCACGCTCTCCGTCGCGCAGGGGCAGCATGTCCGCGTGGCGCTCTACGACGCGCTCGGCCGCGAGGTCGCCGTCCTGTTCGACGGCGAGGTGGAGGCCGACCAGGCGCGGGCCTTTACCATCGACGGGTCGGGGCTCCCCAGCGGGCTCTACGTCTACCGCGCCGTCGGCGAGGGCTTCGCCGACGCCGGCCGCGTGATGCTCGTCAAGTAAGCGCGGCGGCTCGACCCAGCGGCGCCCGCCCCGGGATCCCGGGGCGGGCGCTTTTTCAACCGCGGCTGCGGTGGGGAAAACGCGGGCACCATGGCCTCTTGCCCACGCACGTTGCCATATTGGATCGTCTCCCGTCCCCGCCCGCTTCCTCCATGCGCTTCCTCCTCCCCACCCTCGTTCGCTTCGCGCTGCCCTTCGGGGTGCTCGTGACCCTGCCGGCGTCGGCGCAGGCGCCGCGCCTCGACTACGAGCGGTTCCAGCTCCCCAACGGGCTCGATGTCGTGCTCCACCGCGACCCCTCGACGCCGTTCGTGTCCGTCAACACGTGGTACCACGTGGGCTCCGGCGCGGAGCAGCCCGGGCGGACGGGCTTCGCCCACCTCTTCGAACACCTCATGTTCGAGGGGTCCGGGCACGTCCCCGAGGGCGCCATCGATGCCTGGCTGGAGGAGGTCGGCGGCGGCGCCAACGGCTCGACGACGGTAGACCGGACGAACTACACCATCGACGCGGCCGCGAACGCCCTCGAGCTCGCGCTCTACCTCGACGCCGACCGGATGGCCCACCTCCTCGACGCAATGAGCCCGGCGACGGTGGAGGGCCAGCGCGGCGTGGTGATGAACGAGCGGCGGCAGCGCTACGAGAACGCCCCGTACGGACTCGCCTTCCCCGTGCTCGGGCAGTACCTCTACTCAGAGGACCATCCCTATCACCACCCCGTCATCGGCTCGATGGCCGACCTCGGCGCCGCGTCCCACGAGGATGTGGTCCAGTTCTTCCGGAGCTACTACACCCCCAACAACGCGAGCCTCGTCGTGGCCGGCGACTTCGACCCGGCCGAGGCGCGGCGGCTCGTCGAGCGGTGGTACGGGTCGATCCCGCGCGGGCCCGACCCGCCGGCCCGCGCCTCGGCCCCGGCCCGCCTGAGCGCTGAGCAGCGCCTCCTGCTGGAGGACCGCGTGGAGCTGCCCCGGCTCTACCTCGCGTGGCACGGTCCCGCCCGCTATGCCCCCGGCGACGCCGCCGCGACGGCGCTGGCCTCGGTGCTCGCCTCGGGCAAGAACAGCCGGCTCTACCGGCGGCTCGTCTACGAGGACCAGATCGCGCAGGACGTGAGCGCCTTCCAGGATGGGAGCACCCTCGGCGGCGAGTTCTACGTGATCGCGACGGCGCGGCCGGGCCATTCGCTCGCCGAGATCGAACGGGCCATCCAGGAGGAGATCGACCGCCTCAAGGCCGAGCCGCCGACGGCGCGCGAGCTGGAGCGCGTCCAGAACGGGATCGAGGCGGCGTTCCTCGACGGGCTGGAGTCCATCGGCGCCAAGGCCGACCAGCTCAACGGGTACCTCACCTTCGTCGGCACGCCCGACTTCTTCGAGGAGGACCTCGCGCGGTACCGCGCGCTGAGCCCGCGCGACCTCCAGGACGCCGCGATGACGTGGCTCCGCGACGACGCCCGCGTGGTGCTCTCCATCGTGCCGGAGGGGCAGGCCGACCACGCCGCGCCCGGCTCGACCCCCGCCCAGAACAACTACTGATCGCCTGGCCTTCCCTGTATGATGCCCCGCCACTTCTTTGCCCTCGCGCTTCGCTTCGCGGTGCCCTTCGGGGTTTTCGCGCTGCTCCTTCCTGCCGCGTCGGCGCAGCCCGACCGGACGCAGCGCCCAGCTGTCGGCCCGCCCCCCGTGTTCACCCCGCCGCCCGTCGAGCGGTTCACGCTCTCGAACGGGCTGCCCGTGCTGTTCATGGAGAAGCCCGGCGTGCCGCTGGCGCAGGTGAACCTCCTCGTCCGCGCCGGCTCGGCAGCCGACCCCACCGG
Organism: Rubricoccaceae bacterium; assembly: GCA_035628035.1. Classification (GTDB taxonomy): domain Bacteria; phylum Bacteroidota; class Rhodothermia; order Rhodothermales; family Rubricoccaceae; genus DASPKS01. The sequence continues at coordinate 7,323 of DASPKS010000242.1, read as the reverse complement.
CAAGTTCGGCCTCGCCTCGATGATGGCCGACATGCTCGATGAGGGAGCCGGCCCGCGCGACGCCCTCGCCCTCGCCGACGCGCTCGACTTCCTCGGCGTGTCGCTCTCGACGGGCGCGGGCCATCACCACTACGAGGTGCAGCTCCACGCGCCCCTGGCCCGCCTCGACAGCGCCCTAGGGATAATGGCCGACGTGGCGCTCCGCCCGACGTTCCCGGCGAACGAGCTTGACCGCCTCCGCGCGCAGCTCCTCACCGCGTTCACGCAGCGGCGCGACCAGCCGCGCGCGCTCGCCTCCCTCCTCTTCAACCGCGTCCTCTACGGCGAGGCCCACCCGTACGGCCGCCCCGTCGCGGGCGACCCCGCCGGCGTGCACGCCCTCACGCGCGACGACCTCGCCCGCTTCCATTCCGCCTACACCCACCCCGACAACGCCGCGCTCGTCGTCGTCGGCGCGCTCTCTCGGGCGGACGCGCAGGCCCGGCTGGAGCGGCACTTCGGCGCGGCGCCCTGGCCCGCCGCGCGGACGACGGCCGAGCGCCCCCGCGTGGCCGACGCGCCGCAGGTGGCCCGCCGAACGGTCTACCTCGTCGACAAGCCCGGCGCTGCGCAGTCGGTGATCTACATCGGGCGGATCGGCGTCCCGCGCTCGACGCCGGAGTACGCCGCGCTGGAGGTGCTCAACACCGTCCTCGGGGGGTCGTTCACGTCGCGGCTGAACCAGAACCTCCGCGAGCGGAACGGCTACAGCTACGGCGCCGGCTCGTCGTTCAGCTACCGCGAGGGGGCCGGCCCCTTCGTCGCCCGCTCCGACGTGCAGACCGACGCGACGGGCCCGGCGCTCCGGGAGTTCTTCCACGAGCTGGCCGCCATCGAGCAGCCCATCCCCGACGAGGAGCTCGCGAAGGCGCGGAGCTACGCCGCCCTCTCGTTCCCGCAGGCGTTCCAGACCGTCGCCGGCGCGGCCGGGGTGCTCTCGGAGCTGTGGCTGTATGACCTCCCGGAGGAGGCCTACCGCGAGCACGCCGCGCGCCTCCTCGCCGTCACCTCCGCCGACGCCTCGGCCGCCGCCGGCCGCACCCTCGACGACGAGCGCGTGGCGGTGGTCGTCGTGGGCGACCGCGCGCAGGTCGAGGCGGCCGTGCGCGCGCTCGACCTCGGTCCCGTCGAGGTGCTCACCATCGACGACGTGGCCGGCCCGCCCGATCCCTGATTTTCTTCCTCTCCCTTCTCGCCCCACTCCTATGACCCTTCCCCAAGCCGCCCTCGCGCTGATCCTAGCTCTCCTCGTGCTCCCCGCCTGCGGTGGCCGCGAGGGCGACGATGCTGCTGCTACCGACCTTGGCGAAGAGAGCACCGCCGAATCGGAAGGCACCACCTCCGGTGACGCCGCCGACCTCCGCGCGCTTGGCGACTACGAGCTCACGATGGAGAAGGTGAACCGGTACTTCGCAGCCAACCGGAACATCACCCGCGCGACGGCCAACATGACCCCCGAGGAGCGCGAGGCCCTCTCCGCCGACGCCAACACCGCCTCGCTCGACGACATCGTCGCGCGCATCGAGGGCAACGCCACGATGCGGCGGGCCATCGAGTCGGCCGGGCTCTCGGTGCGGGAGTTCGCGACGATCACGCTCGCGATGTTCCAGGCCGGGATGGCGCAGGCCGCGCTGGCGATGCAGCCGGGCACCGACGCCGACTCCCTCGCGCGGGCGATGGAGATGAACCCCGCCAACATCCGATTCATGCAGGAGCACCAGGCCGAGCTCATGCAGCGCCAGCAGGAGATGCAGGCCGCGATGGAGCAACAGGGCGCCACCGAGTAAGCGCCCCGCTCCAACCCAACGAGCGCGCCCGCCCCGGTCCATCCCGGGGCGGGCGCACGGCTCCAAGCGAGGACTGATCAGCCGCCGCCGGGGGCGCCGAGGATGGCGTCGATGCTGCCGGCGGTGACGGCGTGGTACGTCGGCCGGGCCTGGCGGTAGATGCGCTGGGCGTGGGGGCGGCCCCAGTCCGTCGCCGCGAGGGCCTGGTAGAGCGGGCGGACGAACTTCCGCCGCCCCTGCGTGGTGAGGAACCGCTCCACCGCCGGGAGTGCCGGCTCATACTGGTTCTGCACGGCCTTCATGAGCCACGCGAAGAGGATCTCGCTGTTGCCGGACTGGCTCAGTCGGAACGCCTGGTCGAGGCTGCGGAGCTGGTCGGCCGAGAGGGTGTCGGGGATCGACTGGAAGAAGTGGAGCCACTCGTGGGTGGTCCACCCCTGCGTGGCGAGCGCGGCCGGCGCGGTGCCCGCCGTGAATGCCTCGGCCTGCGCCTCTACCCGCGCGAACGCCTCCGCGTGGACGGGCGGCGCGTTGGCCGGTAGGCCGGGCCCGTAGGCCCACGCCTCCGGGTCGATCCGCGCGCGGAGCGCGGCGTCGCCCCGGATGAGCTCTCGGTCGAGGTAGGCGAGGAACTGCTCCGTCGTCATGGGCTGGAACGCGTGCTCGTCGAAGTACCGGCGGAGGAACGCGTCGAACCGCCCGCGCCCGACGGCGCGCTCGATCACGCGGAGGAACGTGGCGCCCTTGTCGTAGGCCACGGCCGTCATGCCCGCGTCGGGGTCGCGGCCAGCGAGGTCGATGTGGAGGCGCTGGTCGGCCTCGGGCAGCCCGGCCAGTTCTTCCTGCAGCCCCTGCCGCCCGAGGTGCTCCAGCATCTGCGCGTAGGGGGCGCCGTAGACCTCCTCCATGATCCGGTTCTCGAAGTACGTCGTGAACCCCTCGTTGAGCCAGAAGTCGCTCCATGTCGCGTTGGTGACGAGGTTGCCGCTCCACGAGTGCGCGAGCTCGTGGGCGATGAGGCTCACGAGCGAGCGGTCGCCCGCGAGTACGGTCGGCGTGGCGAACGTGAGGCGGGGGTTCTCCATCCCGCCGAAGGGGAACGAGGGCGGGAGGACGAGGACGTCGTAGCGGCCCCAGCGGTAGGGGCCGTAGAGCCGCTCGGCCGCGTCGATCATCGTCTCCATGTCGGCGAACTCGTACGCCGCCCGCTCGACGACGCCCGGCTCGGCCCACACCCCCGCGCGCTCCCCCACCGGGCGGAACGCCAGATCGCCGATGGCGAGGGCAATCAGGTAGGGCGGGATGGGGTTCGCCATCCGGAAGCGGAACGTCGTCCGGTCGCCGTCGGAGGGGATGCCGCCGGGCGTGAGGTGCTCGGCGCTCATCACGGCCGTCAGCGTGGCGGGCACGGTGATCTCGGCCTCGTAGGTCTGCCGGATGCCGGGGCTGTCCTGCGTCGGCACCCAGGTGCGCGTGAGGATGGCCTGCCCCTGCGTGAAGAGGAACGGCTTGCCGCTCGACGTCTGCGCGGGCGTGAGCCACTGCACGGCGGCGGCCGTCGGGCGCGTCCGATAGTGGACGACGACGCGGTCGCCATCCTCGGGGAGCGTGACGGTGAGGGGCCGCCCGAGGATGGGGTCGGCCGCGCCCATCTCGAAGACGAGCGGGTCCCCATCAGCGTCGGTGACGCGCTCGATCATGAGGTCGCGCGTGTCGAGGACGACCTGCCGCGCGCCCGGCACGCGGGCCACGGTGAGCGTGGCGGTCCCGGCGAGCTCCTTCACGCCGAAGTCGGCGTCGAGGTCGAGCGCGACGTGGGTGACGCGCGCCTCGCCCGGGCGCGCGTACGAGTGGACGTCGGGCGGTAGCTGGGACAGCCCGACCGACACGCCAGCGGGCGTCTCGCGTATGGTCGGGGGGGCAGCGCACCCGGCGGCGAGCGCAAGAAGGACGAAGGAGGGAGCAGAGCGGCGGAGCATGGACACGGCAGGCGAGAGGGACCGGATCCTTTCCATACGCCCCCGGCCCAGCACGGGTCCGGGCGAAGGCGTTGGGAACGGGCAGGGGCGGGTAAGCCCCCGTGCGCCTAGCCGCCGTCTACTTAAGCAGCGTCACCGGGCGGTGGACCGAGCCCGCCTCGCCGATGGCGCGGACGAGGTAGAGCCCGCTCGGGAGGCCGCTTGCGTCCAGCGCCAGCCTGTGCGTCCCTGCGGCGAGCGCCCCCTCGTGCAGGAGGGCCACGCGGCGGCCGAGCCCGTCGAGCGCCTCCACCACCACGTGCTGCGCGCGGGCCAGGCGTAGCGTGAGGGCCGTGTTCGGGTTGAACGGGTTCGGGTACGCCGCTGACAACGCGAAGTCGCCGGCCGTCTCCGGGGGGCCGGAGGTCCCCGTCGGGACGCCCAGTTCACCGGCTCGCTGCGCGAGCACGAGGTTCGGCATCAGGTTCTCCTGGGCCAACGGGAAGATCCGGCTCATCGGCGGCCAGAACCCGTCGGATGAGCCCCCTACCTCGACGGTCCACGCCAGCGCCTTCGGTTTCGTCGTCTGCTCGCCGTACATCCAGTCGTAGGCGCTCCCGTTGGTGTAGTAGTTCACCTCGATGGCGATCCCGTAGTCGTAGCCGTTGTGCGCGCTCATGTCCGCCGAGAACGAGCGGAAGAGGGCGTCGTCGGGCGTGTACTGGGTGGCGTACCCCCAGGGGAAGATGTACATGTCGCCGTAGCTGTGGTAGTGGAGCGCCGCGACGATCTCGCGGTCCTCTGCGAAGTCGCGGATGGCCTGGTTCTCCGGCTCGGAGAACGCGCTCGGCCCCCGGTACGTCTCGCTGCTCGGGTTCGGGCTCGACCCGTTGTTGTCGTAGCCCCAGTTGTACCCGTAGTTCCGGTTGGGGTCGACGCCGAAGGAGCCGCCCCCGTTGTTGCGGCGGTTCTTCCGCCACATCCCGCCCCCGCTAGGGTTCGTCGCCTCGTTGCGCGCGTAGCCGTCGGGGTTCAGCATGGGGATGAAGTAGAGCTCGCGCTCGTTCACGATGGCCGTCGCCAGCGAGTCCGTGCCGTAGTTCTCGAGGAGGTAGTACATGAAGTACATCACCGTCATGAGGCTCTGCGGCTCGCGGGCGTGGTGGATCGCGGTGTAGAGCACCTCCGGCTCGAGCTCGTCCACCTCGGGGTTGTCGGAGATCTTGACCATCCACACCTCGCGCCCCTCGTGGCTCAGCCCCAGCGACACCTTCTCCGTCACGAGGTGGGGGTAGAGGAGCCGCATGGAGTCGAGCTCCGTCACCATCTCGTTGAGGCGGTAGAACCCCGCCATCGTCCCGAACTCGAACCCCTGCAGGGGGTCGGCCTGCTCGACGGCCCGCTGCTCCTCCGGCGTGAGGCGGGGGCGCGCCTCGAAGGCCGCCACGACGTCGGGCACGAGCACCTCGTAGGCGACGCCCGCGGCGCGGACCTCGGCCAGCTCCACGTCGCTCAGCGTGGCGTCCACGTAGGGCCCGGCCGCGTCCTCGCCCCGGCGGACGTGGTCGAGCGCAACGCCGCGCGACGCCAGCCCGAAGAGGGCGGTCTCGCGGGTGGGCCGGAGGCGAACCTCGCTGTAGACGGGCTCGGCGGGCTGGGCGGCGGCGGCGGCGCCCCACAGGAGCGCGACCCAGAGAAGCACGCGGCGGGGAAGGCAGGAGGACTTCATCGGGAATCGTTTCGGCAGGGGACGTCGCGAAAGGTAAGGTGCCCGTTCAGGAGGGCCGGTGAAAAGAAGCGCCCGCCCCGGCCGATCCGGGGCGGGCGCGAGGACATCGAGCGGGGTGCTTTACTTCCTTCGGGGAGGCTCCTCGGCGCGTTCGCTCGCGCTCATTTCACGAAGAGCATTTCCCGGTAGGTCGGGAGCGGCCAGAGGTCGGCCGAGACCACCGTTTCGAGGGCGTCGCAGGCGGCACGGACCTTCGCCATCGCGGGGATCACCTTCGCCTGCATGGCGGCGGCCTCGTCCTTCGCCTTGTGCGCGGCCTCGCGCGCCTTCGCCAGCGCGGCCAGGGCCGCCTGGAGCGCGTTCACGTGCTCGACCACCTCGGCCGCGACGGCCTTCGGGCCGGCCGCGCTCAGCTTGAACCCGGCCGCCACGCCGGCCGCCTCGCCGAGCTCGGCGAGGTAGCGCACGGCCGCCGGGAGGACGAGCGTCCGCGCGAGGTTCTCCGTCGTGGCCGCCTCGATGTTGATCGTCTTCACGTACTGCTCGGTGAAGATGTCCTGGCGGCTGTGGAGCTCCTTCTCCGAGAGCACCCCGTACGCCTCGAACGCGGCGACGGCCTTCTCGCTCGTCAGCTCCGGGAGCGCGTCGGGCGTCGTCTTGAGGTTGAGCAGGCCGCGCTCCTCCTCCGCCTCCGTGTGCCATTCCGGCGAATACCCGTCGCCGTTGAAGATGATCGCCTTGTGCGTGCGGATGCTCTCGGCGATCACGTCGTGCACGGCGTCCTCGAGCGCCTTCCGCCCGCGCTTCTTGCCGAGCCGCGCCTCCACCTTCGACGCGAGGTCGTCGATGGCCTCCGCCGCCTCCAGAACCACACGCGCCTCCGCCGCGCCATCATCAAGATCGGGTCAAGGCGAGTAGACAGTGGCCAGTAGTCAGTAGAAAAACATTCGCCATCGAATCGTCTGCGTCTCGGCGTCGGCGTCCGCGGTGCGGAGCCTACTGGCTACTCTCCTTTCCCTCACCCCGGCACGACGAGCTTCGAGGGCGGGAGGATGGCGGGCTTGCCGCGGTGCTGCCAGCAGCGGCCGACGCCGCGCACGCGCCGCTGGCAGGGCGCGCCCTTCTTCGTGCGCGCGCCGCAGATCGAGACCACCTCGCCCGGCTCGGTCGGGCGTTCGGCGCTCGTCCCGTCGGGGCCGTAGCGCGGCTCGGGCTTCGGCCCCGCGCGCGCCCCGGCGTCCGGGGCCGCGGGGACGGGGGCCAGATTCAACGTCCCGCGCTCGACGACGAGGGGCGGCGGCGCGGGGCGTCCCATCCGCCCGAACAGGAAGCCGGAGCCGGCGAGCGCCGCCGCGAGCGCGAGCCGAGACAGCCAGCGCCGCCGCCCGAACCGCGCCGCGCACGCCGCGCAGAAACGCCGGCTCGTCCACACCCGCCAGCGCGCACGCACCACGCGCTCGCCGCACTCCGCGCAAAAGTTCGGTCTGTACACCGCCGCCTCCCCCGAGCGCGCGCGGCCGCGACGCGCGGAAAAAATCCCGGTGGGTCGTGTTGACTGAAGACAAGGCGGGTAGGCTTTATTTCCGGTGGGTGAGCGCATTATACGCGCCCCGCCGCCGCGTGGGAATATCCCGGAGGGGGCGTACCGGCCGACACGGCCCGTTTGTTTCACAGGCAAGCGTGCGTTGCATACGCGGAACACAGATGTTATAGTGTCTGCCGCTCCCGAAAGTCCCCGTCGGCCCGGCGGCCTGTGCCGCGCCGGACGCGGAGTGGCATGTGCCTGCGATGCGTCTGAAGCTCTACTGCA
>DASPKS010000241.1:0-4848 GCA_035628035.1 Rubricoccaceae bacterium | reverse complement strand
TACTACAACGTAGTGGGGCTCCCGCTCCACCGGCTCTACAGCACCCTCCGCACGCATTTCCCCGACCTCCTCACCCCGCTGACCGCCTGAGGATGCGTCTCTATCTGTTCCTCCTCGCTTCTCCCCTCCTGCTCGCCGCCTGCGGAGGAAGGGACGATGTGGACCCCGTGCCCACCGAGGCTCCAGCCTCCCACGAGGCCCCAGCCGCGACGGACTCGGCTGGTTTTGCCGGGATCGCCGACCTCCACCTGTTCGCCCGGGCCCTCCGCGCGGGCGGGTGGGCCGACTCCCTCGGCGCCGGCGGCCCCGTGACGGTCTTCGCCCCGACCGATGCCGCGTTCGCGACGCTCCCCACATCCGAACGGGAGGCCCTCTTCGCCCCTGCCGGCCGGGAGCGCCTCCGTCGGCTCCTTGCCGACCACGTCATCCCTGTGCCCGTACGCTCGGCCGACGTGGTGGAGCCAATCACCTACACCACCCTCGGCGGCATCACGCTCACTGTAGCACTCGACGGGGACTCCCTCACCGTCAGCGACGCAGAGGGTCAGCGGGCACGCGTGCGTGCGGCCGACGTGGACTTCGAAGGCGGAGTCCTCCATACGATAGACCGCCCCCTCGGCCTAGCACGCTGAAAGGAGGGTCTTCCCCCCACCCAGACCCGCTCTCCCCATGCGCCTCCCCCTCGCGCTCTCCCTCGCCGTGCTCAGCGCTGCGCCCTCGGCCCAGCCTGTCGAGGAGGCGACGGACCGGCTCCTCCCTGTGCTCGAACCGCCCGCGCTCCTCGCCGCAACTGCCGCCCTCCTCCACGACGCTACGGGGCGCTTTCCTGCAACGCCCTTCGAGCTCTTGGGAAGCCGCCAAGCGGATTCGACCGGGCTCCGGCGCGTCGCCTTCGCCGCGCTCGCGCTCCAGCCCGAAGGGGACTCCCTCCGCGTCGCCTACCACCTCACGCCCACCGACCCCACGATGCGCGACCGGCACGGCACCATCACGCTGTCCCACACGGATCCCGGCCGCTACGCCGCCCGGCTCACCCTAGACCACCACGACGACCCCCACTTCTCCACGCACCGGCTCGCCGTGACAGAGGCCGATGGCCTCGACGTTCGCAGGGCCCGCGGGCGGCTCTGCATCGACCTCGCCCGTACGCGGGCCTTCCTGTCCTCCGGCCCCCTCGACGGGCAGGCGCTCTTCCTGGGCAGCGAGCATGGGCTGGCTTTCCGGTACACCGAGCGGCCGGGGCCGCGCCTCGTCGGCGAGGCCCGACGGGTGCGAACCGGCGGCTGATTGCCCCTTGTGTAGAACCTTGGCGCGCTCTGATCGCGCGGGAGAGCGCCGCGCGGCCCCGCTCTTGTGCTGCGCAATGTCGGCGGTCGGCACGTGGTGAGCTGGGAGGGATTCCTACCTTCCCGCCTCACCCCCGACCACGCGTGTACCTCTCTGTCATCGTCCCCGCCTACAATGAGGCCCCGGCGCTCCGCGCAGGGAAGCTCGACATCGTCAGGGCGTGGCTAGCCGCGCAGCCGTTCACCGCCGAGCTCCTCGTTGTGGACGACGGCAGCGAGGATGACACGGCTCTCCTCGCGCGCCGCGTGGCCGACCGCGTCATACGTATCCCCCACGCGGGGAAGGCAGCCGCCATCATCGCTGGGATTGAGGCTGCCGATGGGACGGTCGTCCTGTTCACCGACATGGACCAGGCCACCCCCATCGCGAGCGCGGTCAACCTCCTTGCTGCGCTCGACGCTGGAGCCGACATCGCCATCGGTAGTCGGGGGCTTAGACGGCGGGAAGCGCCGGTGGGCCGGCTCTTCTTGAGTTGGGGGCAGGTGGTCGTACGCACGCTCCTCCTCGGCCTCCCCTGGCCCGACACTCAGTGCGGCTTCAAGGCATTCACCGGCCCTGCGGCGCGCGATGTGCTGGATCACCTTCGCGTATACCATCCCGCCCGGGGGAAGCCAATCCGGGGGGCGAGCGTCACCAGCGGGTTCGATGTCGAGTTCTTGTACGTCGCCCGGCGGCGGGGGTATCGAATCGCAGCCGTGCCCGTGGACTGGCACTTCGAACAGACGCGCCGCGTGGACCTCCGCCGCGATGCGTGGCGGGGCGTGCGGGACCTCTTGGCGATCCTCGTCGCTCGGTGGCGGGGGGCCTATCGCGCCGGAGCCCCGCACCGCGCGATGGTTGTAGGAGCGGCCTTGCCTACGCGAGCGGACCCACGCTAACCTCGGGCGTCCCTGCTCGCCACATGCCCTCTTCCGCTCCCCCCGCGCGACGGTCGCGCCGCGCTTCTCCCCCGAGCTCGCCCCTTCGCGCCGCGCCAGACGACCGGGGGCGCCTCTGGGGGGTCGTGGTCGTCGTCGCGGCCGTGCTCGCCTTCGCCAACGCCGTCGGCGGCGCGTTCGTCTACGACGACACCCGCCAGATCGCCGCCAACCCGCTCATTCAGGATCCGGGCCGGCTTGGGGAAGCCCTCGCCTCCGACGTATGGGCGTTCCGGGCGGAGATGGGCGAGGCCGGGAGTAACTACTGGCGACCCGCCTTCGTGCTCTGGTTGGTGCTCAACCACGGCCTATTCGGACTCGACCCGGTTGGGTGGCACCTCACGAACCTCCTGCTGCACGGGCTCGTAACGGCGCTGGCCTTCGGCTTTCTGCGCCGGCTGCGGCTCGACGTTCGCGTCGCTGCGTCCATCGCGCTCCTGTTCGCCGTTCACCCCGTCCACGTAGAGAGCGTCGCCTGGGTCTCGGGCTCCCCGGACCTCTTGCTCGGCGTCGGGGTGCTCGGCGCCCTGTGGGCCGTGCTCGGGGCGTTGGAGCGCCCCCGCTGGTGGCGATGGGCAGCGGCCGGCGGGGCGGGCGTGCTGGCGGTCACCTCGAAAGAAGTAGGCGTAGTCTTGCCGGTCCTCGTGGCCGCAACGGTGGCCGCCGCGGCGCCGGAGAGGCATCCCGGCCAGAGCATTTTGCTTCGGGCCGGGGCCCGGTGGCGAAAGCCCCTGCTGATCGCCGCGCCGTTCGCTGTCCTTGCGGCTGGGTATTTCCTCCTGCGATGGGCTGTCATCGGCCGTTTCGCACAAGAGGCGCCGTGGCAGCATGGGCCGGTGGAGGCGCTCCTGACCGCGCCGGGGCTCCTCGCGTTCTACCTCCGGCAGATCGTCCTCCCCCTCTGGCTCGGACCGGTCTACCCCCTCCGCCCCGTGACGCTGGACGGGCTGGGGGCAACGTCCTTCTGGGTGCCGCTGTTCGTGGCGGTAGGTGCCGGGGCCGGCGCCCTCTGGATGGCTCGGAAGGGGGCGACACAGAAGATCGGCCTCGCGATGTTCGTGCTCCCCCTACTGCCCGCGCTCAACATCCCGGCGTTCCCGCCCGAGCACCTCGCGCATGACCGATACCTCTACCTCCCCCTCCTCGGCGCGCTGATGCTCGTCGTGCCGACGGCGGCCGAGGCGCTCGCGCGAGGCCGACGGGGTACCGAGGGGGCCGCGAAAGCGACGCTCGCCGGGGCGGCCGTGCTCGCTGCCCTCCTGCTCCTCCAGACGGTGCGTTACAACCTCGCCTGGACGTCGGAGATGGCGCTGTGGGCGCGGGCCGTAGAGACGGACCCGGGCTCGGCCTCGTCGTGGTCCCAATACGCCATCGCGTTGCGGGAGAGTGGGCGCACGCGCGAGGCCGCTGAGGCCATAGACCGCTCGCTTGCGATCCGACCAATGGCGCCCGCTCTCATCGAGCGGGCCGACCTCCTCGCAACGCAGGGACGGGCAGCGGAGGCGGCCCGGGACCTCCAGGCCGTCCTCGCGATGCAGCCCGACAACCACCTGCCCTACGAGCGGCTTGCCGTCCTATACCAGCAAAGCGGACAGCTGCGCGAGGCGGAGGCGACCCTCCGCGCCGGACGCACTGCCAACCCAGAGCAGGCGTGTGCCTTCTCGGCCAACCTAGGGGTGGTGCTCTACCTCCAGGGGCGCAAGGCGGAGGCGCAGAGCGAGCTCGAGCGGGTCGGTCCCCTCGCGGGACGCGACCTCAACCCGGCGTGTCGCGTGGGGCTCTACCACCTCGGTGCGCTCTACGCCGAACAGGGTGACGCGGCCCGCGCCCGTGCCACGTGGAGGCGCTTCCTCGCTCTCACCGCGACCATCGAGGATGAGCGCACGCGTCAGCTCCGGGCCCTCGCGCAGCAGCAACTCGCCGGCCCGGGCTGAGCACGGCCGACCGAGATGAGCTGCACAAAAAGCCGCCGCCCCGCCGGGGGTCCGGCGGGGCGGCGGGCGTCTGACCTGAGCGGGGCTCAGCAGGCGCGCTGCGAGTGGCAGCTCCAGCTTACTTCACGAGGGAGAGCTGGATCGCATCCTGGAACGTCTCGCCCGTCACGCGGACGACGTAGACGCCGCTGGCGAGGTCTGCCCCGTCCATCGTGAACGACTGGGCCTGGTTGGCCTCCATCGTCCCGTCGAACAGCACCGACACCCGCTGGCCGATCGCGTTGTACACCTCGACCGCGACGTTCTGGCTCTGCGCGACGGCGAGCTCGAACGAGGTCTGGGGGTTGAACGGGTTCGGATACGCGCTCGTCAGCATGTGCGTGCCGGGCGTCTCGATGTCGGCCTCGACCGGCCCGAACACCTCCGACTGCCCGTCGTAGTCCACCTGGCGGAGGCGGAAGCTGTAGCTCCCCGGGAGGAGGCCCTCGGCGGTGTAGGCGTACGTGTTCGCCTCGGTGGTGGTCCCGTGGCCCTCCACGAACGCCAGCGTCGTCCACGTCTCACCGCGCTGCATCTGGACTTCGAACCCGGCGTTGTTCGTCTCGGAGGCCGTCTCCCACGCGAGCGTCACGTCGCGGCCGCTCACGGTC
>DASPKS010000240.1:0-25663 GCA_035628035.1 Rubricoccaceae bacterium | reverse complement strand
TCATCCGGCCCGCGACGGAAGGCTCGACCCGGCGGAACGTGCCGGCCTCCACCCCCGCCCGGATCGCCTCCGCGAGGGCGGTCGTCGCACGGTCGGTCACCTCCCGGACGAAGGCGGCCGCCTGGGCTCGGAGCTCCGAGGGCTCCGCCGTCAGCACCCGGTAGAGCGTGCTCACGCGCGGCGTCGAGACCACCGCCCATACCTCCTCCATCAGCCGGCGCACGCGCTCCCGGGCCCCGGCATTGGGCTCGACCTCCTCGAACCGGGCCGATAGCTCCTCCGGTGCCTGGGCCATGAGCGCGGCGACGAGGTCCGCCTTCGTCGGGAAGTACACGTACACGGTCCCCTTCGAGACGCCGGACCGCCGTGCGACCTCGGCCATGCTCCCCCGCGCGTAGCCCCGCTCAGCGAGCACCTCCAGCGCGGCGTCGAGGATCTCGCCCGGCCGGCTCTCCGCCCGGCGCTGCCACCGGCGCTCGCGGATCGCGTCGGGGCCTTCGACCCTATTTGACTCTTTGGTCATTTATCTGTATCCTCGATCTCACCTCGCGCGACCCCACGCCACGACCGACACGGCCGGGGGTTCCCTACGTTGTAGATGCTATCCCCAGTAAATCAAGAGGCTATCCTCGTCGGCGGGAAGGTCGAGAGCACGATGTACCTCCCCCACAAGGAGGAGGGAAGCCTGACCCTGTGCCGCATCCACCTCGTCCCGACGGTCGAGGCGGCGGCCGAGCGGGTCCGGACGGGGGAAGGGAAGGTGGGGGTGGTCTTCATCGACACCGAGGAAGCCGGGGGCGCCCCGGACCCGCAAGCCGTCGTTCAGCTCGTCGGGACGGACGACCCGGCGCCAGTGTGCGTGGTGGTCTGGACCAGCGGCCGGGGAACCTCCGTGCGGTACGAGGAGGCCCCCGTGCTCGTCCTGCCCCGACCGCCCGGCGTCCCGGAGCGGCACCGGCAGCTGGCGATGGCCGCCGCCGCCTGTGGTCGCGGGGGCCCCGAGGAGGTGCGGCGCGTCCTCAGCGGCGCCGCCTAGCCTGCGACGCGGCCCGTCGGCGTTGGGGAAACGCCGCGGGGTTCGGCACCGGCCCCCAGGCAACCTGGGCGGGCCGTCGTCCGTCTGTAGCGGGCCCCTCCGGATTTTCCCGCCTCCGTCATGCCCGCCCTTCCCCCCCGCCCGCCGCACCAGAACACCCGCGCCGTCCGCCCACAAAAAACCCGCTCGGCCGGCGCCGCCCGCGCCCGCCGCAAGTTCCTCTACTACTTCCCCGGCGGGTTCTACGACGAGCGGTACCTCGCCTGGGAGCGCGACTACAAGTGGAACGCGCACGAGCAGTGGGAGGCGCAGCTCGGCCGCACCGCCTTCCGGAAGCTCCTGGAGGCTGGCCGGTTCGCTGAGGTAGCCGCCCTCGCCGTGCGGATCGAGTCGCGCACGAACCTGCTGTTCTCGTTCGAGAAGATGGCCCTGCGCGACGCCGTCCGGGACCCGGCAGGAGCCGAGGTGTTCGCGCGGGGGCTTTATGACCTCCTCCACGGGCGCGGCAGCCTCGGTGCTCGGTTCGAGCGGTGGGTCGAGACCGTCGCCGCGCTGCCGCGGCGGCAGACGCGCGTGCTCACGTGGCCCCTCGCGACGGTGTTCGGGTTCCTCGCCCAGCCCGAAACGCACTTCTTCCTCAAGCCCAACGTCACCCGCACGGCCGCCCGCGCGTACGGCTATGAGCTGCCCTACCGCTCGCGCCCGTCGTGGGAACTCTACGAGGCCCTCCTCGCCTTCGCCGAGGCCGTCCGCGCCGACCTGGCCGACCTCGAGCCGCGCGACATGATCGACATCCAGTCGTTCCTCTGGGTGCAGGGCTCGGATGAGTATCCCGACTGAGGTGGAGACGCAGCCCCTCCTCGGCGCGCTCGGGGTCGCGCTCGTCGGCGTGGTGCTGGAGGGCGTCCTCGCCGGGCGCGGCGTGCGGCAGCGGCTCGCCGAAGTGCAGCAGCCCCGCCTTGCGCCGCCGCTCGTGCTCTGGGCGGTCATAGGGCTGCTCTACTACGCGACGTGCTTCGGCGTGGCCTACCGCCTCCTCGCCGCCGAGCTGAGCACTCCGCTTCACCGGGTCGCCTTCGGACTCCTCGCGCTCATGGTCGTCGGCAACGCCGCCTGGAACTACACCTTCTTCCGCCGCCGCGACCTCCGGCTGACGATGGGGGTGACCGCGCTCTACGCCGCGGCTGCCGTCGCCCTGGCGGCACTCCTCCTTCTCATAGACCGAACGGCCGCGCTCGTGATGGTGCCGTACCTGCTCTACCTCCTCTACGGCGTGTGGTGGTCGTGCGCGATTTGGCGGTTGAACCCGCCCCCGGAGGCAACGCGGCCGTGACGCGCCCCTAGCTTGACCACCCCCGACTCCCGCTCGCCTGTTGCGCTGGCCGGCACCCCCCTCCAACGCCGGTCCTGCCTGCCCGGCTGCCTCCTACAGGGCCTCCTCACGCTGGCGCTCCTCGTCGGCGGGCTCCTGGTGGTGTTCCCCCCGATGCGACACCCCGGGCTGATGCTTCGCCTCCTCACGGCCGAGCCGGAGGACCACCTCCCCGTGCCCGTTGCGGGCGTGCGGCCGCGCGACCTCGCCAACACGTGGGGCGCCCCGCGCTCGGGCGGGCGCACCCACCAGGGCATCGACATCTTCGCCCCGCGCGGGACGCCCGTCCTCAGCGCCACGCCGGGGCTCGTGGTCACCGTCGGTGAGAACAACCTGGGCGGGCAGATCGTCCGCGTGCTGGGCCCCGGGCGCGAGTGGCACTACTACGCGCACCTCGACCGCTTCGGCGCGTTCGAGAGCGGCGACGTGGTCGCGGAAGGCGACACGCTCGGCTACGTCGGCACCACCGGGAACGCGCGCGGCACGCCCCCTCACCTCCACTATGGCATCTACGCCGCGACGGGCGAGGCGCAGAACCCGTACCCCCGGCTTGTCCCGTAGCGGGCACGCCGCCTAGCTTGCGCGCTCACCCGCCCTGAGGTGCGCCTATGCGCTGCTGGCCCCCCGCCCTTCTCGCGCTTCTCCTCCTGCCCGCCTGCCGGCAGGGCCCGGGCGCCCTCGCCGGTCGCCAGGGCTGCTCGTGGATGAGCGAAGACGAGGTCAGCCAGCTCTTCGGGCGCACGATGCGCCAGACCAGGAGCGACCCGGACGGCTGCACGCTGGAGTCCGAGAGCGACGACCTCCTCCTCGCCTACGACGTGCGCCCCGACGAGGGCGAGTTTGCCAGCCTCTCCGGCTACGTCGGGCCCGAGGAGGTCAAGGGCCTCGGGGAAGCGGCGCGGTGGGTGTCGATGCAGGGGGGAACAACGGCCCAGATCCACGTCCTCAAGAACGGCCAGTTCTTCATCGCCACCCTCGACGCGGGCAACCGGCCGATGCCGGACCTCCGCGTCCGCGCCGAGGCCTTCGCGCGGGCGATGGCCGAACGGATGTAGCGCCTCGCACGGGTGGTTGCCGGGTAGAGCGCGTGGGTATCCTTCGTCGCTCCTCCCGACCGATCGCATGTCCGCCTACATCGTCGTCGAGATCGACATCCACGACCCGGATACGTACGAGCGCTACAAGGCCCTCGCGCCTGCCTCCATCGCACAGTACGGCGGCCGCTACCTCGTGCGCGGCGGCACGACCCGCCCGCTCGAAGGCGACTGGCACCCCCCGCGCTTCGTCATCCTGGAGTTCCCCGACGCCACGCAGGCCCATGCGTGGTGGGAATCCGAGGAATACGCCCCCGCCAAGGCGCTCCGCCACCTGAGCGCACGCACGCAGATGCTCCTCGTCGAAGGGCTCGACGCGCCCCCGGAGGCGTGACGTGGCGATGCCGGGGCCCGACGACGAGGTGCGGCAGAAGGCGGAGAGCCTGGGGGTGCCCGCGATCCGGCGGCACGTCTTCCTCTGCTGCGACCAGACGAAGCCGAAGTGCTCGGGCCGCGAGGAGAGCCTCGCGTCGTGGGCGTACCTCAAGCGCCGCCTCAAGGAGCTGGGACTCACCGGCGCGGGCGGCGTCTACCGCACGAAGGCGAACTGCCTCCAGGTGTGCCTGCGCGGTCCCATCGCCGTGGTCTACCCCGAAGGGGCGTGGTACCACTCCTGCACGCCGGACGTGATCGAGCGGATCATCCAGGAGCACCTCGTCGGCGGGCGCCTCGTGGAGGACCACCTCATCCTCCAGCACCCCCTCCCGGACGCACTGGGTCTTCAAGGCTGAGGAATCGCGCGCGGCGGTAGTTTTCCCGCCTCGCGAAACCCCTGTCGAGCAGCACCCCGCCGCCCCCTGAGCAAAAGAAATGGGACGCATCTTCGAGGTCCGCAAGGCGACCATGTTCGCCCGCTGGGACCGCATGGCGAAGCAGTTCGCCCGCATCGGGAAGGACATCGCCATCGCCGTCAAGGCGGGCGGGCCCGACCCCGATACCAACCCCATGCTCCGCCGCGCCGTCCAGAACGCGCGCAGCGTGAACATGCCGAAGGACAAGGTGGAGGCCGCCATCAAGCGGGCGCAGGGGAAGGAGATGGCCGACTACGAGGAGATCCTCTACGAGTGCTACGGCCCGCACGGCGTCCCCATCCTCATCGAGACCGCCACCGACAACCCCACGCGGACTGTCGCCAACATCCGCGCGGCGCTCAACCGGGGCGGCGGCACGCTCGGCACCTCCGGCAGCGTGGCGTTCCAGTTCCAGAAGATGGGCGTCTTCAAGCTGAACCCCGAGGGGATCGACCGCGACGAGCTCGAGCTCGACCTCATCGACCACGGGCTGGAGGAGATGGGCGACAGCGAGGGCGAGCACGGCGAGTCCCTCCTCGTCGTCCGCGTGCCGTTCGCCGAGTTCGGCGCCATGCAGAAGGCGCTGGAGGACCGCCAGCTCACGCCCATCAGCGCCGAGGTCGAGTGGATCCCGATGGCGACGACGGAGCTCCCCGAAGACCAGGCCGAGGAGGTGCTGAAGCTGGTCGACAAGCTGGAGCAGGACGAGGACGTCCAGAAGGTCTTCCACAACCTCGCCTGAGATCCTGCTCCTGGCCCGATGCCGACGCGCGCAGGGCTCCCGGTGGTCGTCGTCGGCGCGGGTGCGGCCGGGCTGATGGCGGCGCGGTTCGCCGCCGTGGCCAGAGCGCCCGTGGTGCTCGTCGAGCGGACACGGCTCGGGGGGAAGAAGATCGTCGTCTCGGGTGGGGGGCGGTGCAACGTGCTCCCCTCCGAGGTGCGAGCGGAGCAGTTCGTGACGGCGTCGTCGCCGAACACCCTCCGCAACCTCCTCCGCTCATGGCCGCTGGCGGAGCAGCGGCGCTATTTCGAAGACGAGCTCCGGCTGCCGCTCGCGCTCGAACAAGAAACGGGCAAGCTGTTCCCCACCTCGAACCGATCCACCGACGTGCGCGACCGGCTCCTCGCCACCGCCCGCGAGGCCGGCGTTTCTTTTTCGTTCGATACGCGCGTCGACGACGTGCGGCCAGAGGACGACGCATGGATCGTCGAAACGGACGGCGGGCCGCTGCGTGCGTCCGCCGTCGTGCTCGCGACGGGCGGGCTCTCGGTGCCCAACACGGGCAGCGACGGGATCGGCTTGAAAATCGCGCGGCGCCTCGGCCACACGATCCACCGCCTCTACCCCGCCCTCACGCCGCTGACGGCCGAGCCGTCGCCGCACGCCGACCTCGCGGGCGTCTCGCTCTCCGTGCGCATCGAGGCCCCGCAGCAGAAGGGGGCGTTCGTGACCGAGGGCGGGTTTCTGTTCACACACCGGGGGTGGAGCGGCCCGGCCGCCCTCAACGTCTCCCACCTCGCCACCCTCTCCCGCCTCGACGGCGGGCCGCAGCAACCTCTCCTCGTCCGCTGGGCCGAGCACGAGGCGGAGGATTGGGAGGCGCTGCTCCAGGCACCCGGCGCGGGTACCGTCGCGTCATTGCTCCGCCGCCACCTGCCCGCGCGCCTTGCCGACCAGCTCCTCACCGAGGCCGGGCTCCCGCTCGACCATCCCCTCGCGCACCTGCGCCGCGAGGAGCGCGCCCGCCTCGTCCGCCTCCTCACGGCCTACCCCCTCCCGTGGACGGGCGACGAGGGCTACAAGAAAGCGGAGGTCACGGGCGGCGGCGTCGCTCTGTCGGAAGTCGATCACAAAACGCTAGAGAGCCGCCGACATCCCGGGCTCTTCCTCTGCGGCGAGATGCTCGATGCCTTCGGCCCCATCGGGGGGTACAACTTCCTGTGGGCGTGGGCGACGGGGCGCCTCGCAGGGCTCGGCGCCGCTGCGGCTCAGGGGCGATAGCGAACCGTCCTGGCCCCGGCAAACGCAGCACGGTGCTATCATCGCGTTACGACAAGAGACCCCACCGCTCGTGCGCGTAGGACTGCTCCTCCTGCTGGCGCTCACCGCCTGCACCACCCCCGACCCCGTCCGCTTCCAGTACTACGCCGGCAACGAGTCGCTGCCGCCGGAGCACCAGTACGTCACCGTCCTCCGGGCCAACGTGCTCCAAGACCGCATCGCGGGAACGCTCACCACCCGGCACGGCGAGATGGTGATGGAGCGGCCGTTTGTCCTCACGGGGGAGGACCTAGAAGACGCGATGAGGGTCATCCGCCATACGAGCGTGGAGGAGATCGTCACGACGGACGGCGGCGACGTAATCGAGGTGACGTTCACCGCCGCCGACGGCACCGAGCGGTTCGGGCAACCGTCCAACCCGTACGAATGGGATCGTCTGATCGAGCGCGTCCGGCAGCTGGCCGGCATGAGCGGCGGAGGGTAAGGGCCACGGCGAGGCTCAGGACCGGTACAGCTGCTCCTCATACTCCCGCAGCATCCGCGCGGCGCTGAAGGCGTCGCGGGTGTCCTGGATGCTCGTGCGCATCACCTCGACCCAGCGCGGGCGGTCGTCTTCGAAGGTGGGAAGCACCTCATCGAGGAGCACGCGGTAAAGAGCCCGGCCATCATGGGCGTCCTGCGCGGCGGCGTCTTGCGTTTCGAAGCCATCGCCGAACTGCCAGCCGTTCTCGCCGTGGCGGCACGCCTCGGGCCACCACCCATCGAGGATGCTCACGTTGAGGACGCCGTTCATGGCCGCCTTCATCCCGCTCGTGCCGCTGGCCTCCTTCGGGCGGTGCGGCGTGTTGAGCCACACGTCACACCCCCGCGTCATCGCGCGGCCGATGTCCATGTCGTAGTCCTCCAAAAAGACTACGCCCTTCGGGTACTTCCGGTGGTAGTGGACGAGCGTTTCCACGACGACCTTCCCCGCGTCGTCGAGCGGGTGCGCCTTGCCCGAGAAGACGAGCTGGAGCCGCCCCGTTTCGAGGAGGTGTGCGATGCGCCCTTCGTCGGAGAAGATGAGCGGGGCTCGCTTGTAGGCGACGGCCCGCCGCGCGAAGCCGACGAGGAGGCCGTCGGACGCGAGACGCCGGCCGGTGCGCTCAGCGATGAAGTCGAGCAGCGCGTCTTTGTTGCGCTGGTGGAGCGCCCAGAGGTCGCCGCCAAGCGCCGCCGCGTCGAGCATCGCCGGGTCCACCCACGTCGGAACGTGGATGCCGTTGGTGACAGCACCGATGGCGGCGCGGTCGCCGACGTGCGCCCACATCTTGTTGGCCGTCTCGCCATGGAGCTGCGCGACGCCGTTGGCCGCCCGCGCGAGGCGGAGCCCCCCCACCGTCATGTTGAACGGCGACCCGCCTATGGCTTCTAGCTGTTCAGCCGTGAGGCCGACGTTCGCGCCGACGTACAGCATCCGCTCGATGGGGTGGCTCTCGTTCCCCTCCACGATGGGAGTGTGCGTGGTGAACACGACCTCGGCGCGCGTCTTTGCTACGGCCTCGTCGTGGCCCATCCCGGCGGCCGTCTTCTCGCGGATCAGCTCGAACGCCGCGAGGAGCGCGTGGCCCTCGTTGAAGTGGTACACGTCGACGTCGATCCCCAGCGCGCGGAGGGCGCGGACGCCGCCGACGCCGAGGACGATCTCCTGCGCGAGCCGCTCCTCGCCGAACCACCCGTAGAGCTGGCCCGTCGTCCACGCCTCCGGGTTGCCGGGGAGGTCGGTGTCGAGGAGGAGGAGTGGGGCGTTCCCGAACGCCTCCGTGCGCCACACCTTGCAGCGGACGTCCTGGCCCTTGATCTCGACCGTCACCTCGACGCCCGTGTCCTCCAGCACGTCGGCGTAGCGGCGGTTCTTGTAGGCGTCGAAGGCGCGGCCGTCGGCGTCGATCATCTGGTGGCCGTACCCCTGCTTCCACTTGATGCCGACGCCGACGAGCGGGTAGCCCTCGTCGCGGGCGGCCTTGAGGAGGTCGCCGGCGAGGATGCCGAGGCCGCCGGCGTAGAGGCGGAGGGCGGTGTCGAGGCCATACTCCATGCAGAAGTACGCCACGCGGGGACGGTCTGACATTGTGGTGTGGTGGGGCAGGAAAGGGCCGTCAACCTACACCCATCGTAGCTTTGAAGGCGCCCTGCTTCGCCCGGCCATGCTCATCCCCTCGCTCGTCCTCCGGCAGCTCTACACCAACGGCAGCCTCACCCCAACCGACGACGGCGTCCGGTTCTCCCTCAAGAACCGCCTCCTCGACGCCAAGCTGACCGGGCTCCACGAGGTCACCATCGACGGGCAGACGGTCCCCCGCGAGCAGCTCCACCTGGAGGTCGAGGGGGACGGCCAGCATCCCGCGGCTGACGTGTCGGAAGGCAAACCCATCGCGTTCCCGCTCCGGCAGGTCGTCCACGTCCACGCGCCGGGCGTGCGGGTGGGCGAGGGCGTCCACGAGATCGAACTAAAATTCGAGATCGACGGGATGGGGAAGCTCGGGTTCTCGGTCAAGGACAGCGTGACCCGGCGCGCGCCCGACCAAGTCCGTATCCCCCGCGACGCGCAGGACGACTACTCGGAAGGAGCGATCCGCGCGCGGCAGCGGTTCCTGGAGGAGAAGACCGGCGAGAAGCTGGAGCACGTCTACCGCTACTCCATCGACCCCCAGGCGCTCCCCGGCAACATCGAAGCGTTCGTCGGCGTGGCGCAGGTGCCCATCGGCATCGCCGGCCCGCTCACCATCCACGGCGAGCACGCGCAGGGCGACTTCCTCATCCCGATGGCGACCACCGAGGGGACGCTCGTGGCGAGCTACAACCGCGGGATGAAGGTGCTCAACCTCTCCGGCGGCGTGATCTGCACGGTGATGGACGACGCGATGCAGCGCGCCCCCGTGTTCGTGTTCGAGTCCGCCCGCGAGGCGCGCGACTTCAAGACGTGGCTCGACGAGCACCTCGACGAGATCCGCGAGGCCGCCGAGTCCACCACGCGCGTCGGCAAGCTGAAGGAGATCGACACCTACCTTGCCAACAAGTTCGCCTTCTGCCGGTTCAACTTCACTACGGGCGACGCCGCCGGGCAGAACATGGTGGGCCGCGCCACCTTCGCCGCGTCGTCGTGGATCCTCGAGCACAACGACACCATCCGCCGCTTCTACCTCGAGTCCAACTTCGCGACGGACAAGAAGGCGTCGATGGTGAACATCATGCGGACGCGCGGGAAGCGCGTCACGGCCGAGTGCACCATCAAGGCCGACGTGCTCCGGAACCACATGCGCGTCGAGCCGGAGCAGCTCTACTACCACTACGGCGTGGCGCAGGTGGGGAGCACGCTCGCGGGGGTCAACAACAACGGGCTCCACTCCCCCAACGGGATCACGGCGCTGTTCATCGCGACGGGGCAGGACGTGGCGAACGTGGCCGAGTCGAGCGCGGCCTTGCTTTACTCCGAGGTCACGCCCGGCGGCGACCTCTACATGAGCATCACGATCCCGAGCCTCATCGTGGCCACGCACGGCGGGGGCACAGGGCTAGCGACGCAGCAGGAGTGCCTACGCCTCCTCGGCTGCAGCGGGCGCGGGAAGGTCCACAAGCTCGCCGAGATCATCGCGGGCGTCGTCCTCGCGGGCGAGATCTCCCTCGCTTCGGCGATCTCGGCGAACGACTGGGTGTCAAGCCACGAGAAGTACGGGCGTAACCGGTAGGTTCACGCCAGTAAACCGCTAGGTTGACGAAGTCAAACCGGTAGCCGGTGGACGGAAGACAGAAGACAGCAGACGGAGAGGGGATGGGCGGCCTGCCCAGGCCGGCCCCGGAGGAGCACGTAGAGCCGGTGCCCGTCTCGGAGATAGTGCCCGAAGCGCGACCCGAAGCCTCCGGGGGTGACTTCGATGCCCACGCGGCCATGCCCTCCCCCGAGGCAGGAGAGTGGACCCGGCGCGAGGCGCCCCGCGACTCGGCTGGGGTCGTGCCCGCCACGGCGCACGCCGGCGCGGCCGGTCCTCCCCCCTCCCGTGCGCTCGACGACCCGGACAGCGAGCGGGCCCTCCTTGATAGCATCCGCGAGTGGCGGCTGCGCCACCGCCGGCCCGCCCCTTCGGCGCCCCCCTCGGAGGCCACGCTCGCGGGGTTCGAAGAGATGGAGGTGGCGACCAAACCGCCGGGGCTCGTGCGGCGCTTCTTCACCGTCTGGCGCCACACGACGGGGCTGATCTACGGCGCCGCCGTGGCGGTCGCGCGCGACCGCGAGCAGTTCGACTGGGTCAGGGGCGTCTCCCTCCTCCTCATCCGCATCGCGGCGTTCTTCGTCCGCCCGTTCGTGCGGAAGAACCTCCGCGACCTCCCGCTGCAGGTCCAGCTCCGCCGCCGCCTGGAGCTGCTGGGACCGACGTACATCAAGCTGGGGCAGGTGCTAGCCCTTCGCGAAGACCTCCTGCCCCGCTTCGTCACCGAGGAGCTGAAGTACCTCCTCGACAAGCTCCCCGTGATGCCGTTCCCGGTGTTCCTCGACCGCGTGGCGTCGAGCCTCGGGCGGCCGGTGGACGAGATGTTCAGCTGGGTGGACCCCTGCCCGCTCGGGAGCGCCTCCATCGGGCAGATCCACCGCGCCCGGACGGTCGGCGGCGACGACGTCATCCTCAAGGTCGTCAAGCCGCACGTCTACCTCACCCTCAAGCGTGATGCGCGGCTGCTCGGGTTCTTCGGGTCGTTCCTCCAGGTGTTCTTCGCGCGCTACCAGCCGCGCCGCGTGCTCGACGAGTTCACCGAGTACACCCTCCGCGAGGTGGACCTCCGCCGCGAGGCCGACAACGCCGAGCAGTTCGCGATGGCCTTCGCCGACCAGCCCGGCGTGGCCTTCCCGAAGATCTACCGGCAGTACTCCGGCCGCCACGTCCTCACGATGGAGCGGTTCAAGGGCCTTCGCCCCGATCAGGCGGCGGAGCGACTCCCCCAGGAAGCGCGCGAGCGGCTGGTGGACCTCGGCGCGGAGGCCATCATCCGGATGCTCTACCAGGACGGCTTCTTCCACGCCGACCTCCACCCGGGCAATCTGTTCGTCCTCGACACCGAGCCCGACGAGCAGGGGCGGGTGAACCCGCGCGTCGGGTTCATCGACCTCGGGATGGTGGGCACCTTCAGCGCCGAGCTGCGGCGGACGCTGATGTACTACTACTTCTCCCTCGTCACGGGCGACGCTGAGGGGGCCGCACGCTACCTCACGATGGTGGCGCAGCCCGGCCCGCGCTCCGACCCCCACGGGTTCCGCCGCGCCGTCGCCGACCTGTGCCGGCGGTTCAACCGCGCCGCCGCGCGCGGCGACTTCTCCATCGCCCAGCTCATCATGGAGTCCGTCGGAATGGCCGGGCAGTACCGGATGTACTTCCCCGTCGAGCTCGTGCTCATGACGAAGGCCCTCGTCACCTTCGAAGGAGTCGGACAGGTAATGCTGCCGGGGTTCGACGTGGCGAAGGTCTCCCAGAAACACATCAACGGGCTGTTCTTCGCGCAGTTCAACCCGGTCGCGCTCGTGAAAGAGAGCCTGAAGGGAGCGCCGGAGCTGGTGGACGTCCTCCTCCGTAGCCCGACGCTGCTGGCCGAGAGCCTCCGCGCCGTCGAGCAGCGGCTCCGGATGCCGCCCGAGAACCCGCTCGCCGGCATCCGGTCGAGCCTGCTGGCCGGGTCGGCGCTCGTGGCCGGGACGATTGCGGCGAGCACGGGCGGGCCGTGGTTCCTCTGGGGGCCGCTCTTCGCGCTCGCCCTCGTGCTTTCGCTCCGGCGGCGATAATTTCCACCGTCCAGCCGCCGCCGATGGAACTGAAGAAGCACCCCCGCCGCGGGTACGCCGCGCTGACGGTCCACCGTGACCGCGGCGTGCTGTGGGTGTGCGACATCTCGAAGTCGTCGAGCTACATCAACGACGACGCGCTGGCCGGCGACATCGAGGAGTTTCTCCCCCGCCTGCACTGGGTCTCCTCCCTCGCCATCCGCTCGATCCACGGCGAGCTTATCCAGTGGACGGGCGACGGGTTCATCGCGTGGTTCCCCCTGGAGGTGGAGCGCCAGCTGGGGCAGACGTGCAACCGGATCATCGAGGCCATCTGGCACTTCACCGCGTTCATCAACGCGACGCAGCTGTGCGTGGAGTCGAGCCGGCCGTTCCGCATTCGGCACGGCCTCACCTACGAGCCGGATGCCCTCGTGACGCTCACCACCCACGAGGACGGCCACGAGTCGAAGATCATCAGCGGGCGGAACGTGGTGCTCGCCTTCCGCCTCGCCGGGATCGAGTCGGACTTCCCCAACGTGGCCACGCAGCACAAGGTCTGGGACGCCGTCTCGGCGCGTACGCGCAACCTCGTCAACCTCAAGCAGTGGAAGCCGACGCCCGAGCAGCTCCTCCAGTACTTCAAGGGGGAGCGCACGGGCACGATGAGCCTCTACGTCTCCGGGCGGCCGAAGGCGAAGGCGGCGCCGCCCGACGCGTGGATCGCCAAGGCGCACAGCCTCATCAGCAAGGTCGAGAGCAGCCGCCGCTCAGCGCAGGTCGACAGCCTCTTCGTCGACAACTTCTACCCCGACCTCGCCGGCTCGAAGGCGCAGGCGTGGTGCCGGGAGTCGCTCGACACCTATGTCCGGTTCCTCCGAGAGAACACGGCCGGGCCGCTCACGAAGGCGCTCGACGTGCTCGGCCAGCTAGGGGCGGCGGTCCACAGCCCGACGGCCTGAACCACCGCCCCTGGCCGAAGACGAGCCTCAGGCCGCTTCGGGGTCGTTCTGCATCATCCCGAAGAGGTTGCCCTCGGGGTCCTTCCCGTAGGCGAGCCAGCCCACACCCTTCACGGGCATCTTCGGGAGCGCGATCTGCCCGCCCGCACGGGTCACGGCCTCGACCGCCTCGTCCACGTTGGCCACGTCCATCGTGCACACGTACGCGTTGACGGCGGCGCCATCGGCGGGCGCCTCGCCGCGCCGGATCATCAGGCCGCCGTTGATGCCGGGCTGGTCGTCGGGGCCGGTGGTGGTGAGCCAGTACGGCCACTCGCCTTCGGCCCACTGCTCGAACGACCAGCCAAAGACAGTCTGATAAAAGGTGATGGCGCGCTGCGAATCGGCGGCGTGGATCTCGAAGTGGACGACGCGGGGCATGGGGCTTTCCTCCAGGGGCTTGTGAGAGAGGGAGTTGGCGCAAGCTATCGCGGCGAATGGCAACCCTATGTCAGCCCCGCATCGAGCGTATCCTCCCGCGCCACCCCCGCCGCCATGCAGCTCTCCGTCGTTGTATATCCTTCGCTTGCCATAACGGCTTTCGAGACGCGCTTCCCCGTCCCGCTCGCCGACCTCCCCTCGCCCGTCTGGCTCACGGACGGCCTCCGCCTCGATGCTGAAGTCCCGCTCCAGCGCGAGGAAGCCGTCCGCACCGCCGTGCGCGACCTTCTCCGCCAGCGCGGCTACAAGCCGACGGGCCGCGGCAAGCCCGCCTCGGAGTACCTCGTCAAGGCCGCCGAAGAGAACACGCTCGGCTCCATCAACGCCGCCGTCGACGCCTGCAACGTCGCCTCCCTCCACAGCGGCTTCCCCATCTCCGTCGTGGACCTCGACCGCGCTGCCCCGCCCTTCCGGGTGGACGTGGCGGGCGAAGGAGACCGCTACGTGTTCAATGCCTCCGGCCAGGAGATCGAGTTGAGCGGGCTGCTCTGCCTGTTCGACGCCGAGGGGCCGTGCGCCAACGCCGTCCGCGACAGCCAGCGCACGAAGACCCACGCCGGCACGGCGCACACGCTCTCCGTGGTCTGGGGCGTGGATGCGTTCGCGGATCGGCTACGCGAGGCGACAGAGGGTTATCGCGGCCTCCTCCACCACCTTGGCGCGACGACGGAGTCGGCCGAGTTGGTTCCTGCTCAGTAGGCGAGCACGCGGTCCAGCGCGGCCGACAGCTTCGCGCGGGCTGAATAGACCTCGCCCTCGATCTGCTTCGAGAAGGCGATGGGGAGGTCTTCCGCCGCCACGCGGACGGGCGGCGCGTCGAGCGCATCGAAGGCTTCCTCGGCGATCTGCGCGGCCACCTCTGCGCCGAAGCCGGCAGTTCGCGACGCCTCGTGGAGCACGACGAGGCGGCCCGTCTTCCGCACCGACGCGAGCACGGCGGCGCGGTCCCACGGTACGAGCGTCCGCAGGTCCACCACCTCGATCTCAACGCCCGCTGCGGCGCGGCGCTCCGCTTCCTCCATCGCCCACAGCAGCCCGACGCCCCACGTCACCAGCGTGAGCGCGTCGCCGGCGCGGGCCATCCGTGCCTCGCCGAGCGGGACGGCGAAAGGCGCATCCGGGACGGGGCCCTTCAGCGCGCGGTAGAGCAGCTTGTGCTCGAAGAAGAGGACGGGGTTGGGGTCGGCCAGCGCCGCGTGGAGGAGTCCCTTCGCTTCGGCGGGCGTGCCGGGGACGACCACCTTCAGGCCGGGGACGTGGCAGAACCACGCCTCGGGGCTTTGCGAGTGGAACGGCCCCGCGCCGATGCCGCCGCCGAACGGGGCGCGGATCGTCACGTTGAGCGGGGCGCCCCAGCGGTAGTGCGTCGTGGCGAGGTTGTTGACGATCTGGTTGAACCCGCACGTGATGAAGTCGGCGTACTGCATCTCGACGACGGGCTTGAACCCTTCGAGGGCCAGCCCCATCGCGCAGCCGAGGGCGCCGCTCTCGATGATCGGCGTGTTCCGCACGCGCGCCTTTCCGAACCGCTCGACGAGCCCCTGTGTGACCTTGAACACGCCGCCGTACTCCGCTATGTCCTGCCCCATCAGGAGCACCCGGTCATCGGCCTCCATCGCCTCGCGGAGCGCGTCGGAGAGCGCGTCGATGAAGCGCTTCTCGGTGGCGGCCCCGTTTGGGCCCGCGAGCGTCGGGGGCGGGCTGGGCGCGAACACGTCGGCACGCTCTCGCTCGCCGGTGCTCTCAGCCTCTGGCTGCCGGATCGCCCACTCGGCGACCTCCTCGATCTCGACGGCCTGCTCAGCCTCGATGGCCCCAAGGGCCTCCTCGCTAGCGAGGCCGTGCTTCAGGAGCCACGTTCGGTAGTGCAGCACCGGATCCTTCGGTGCCCACTCGTCGAAGAGCGCCTGGGGGACGTACTTCGTGCCGGAGGCCTCCTCGTGCCCGCGCATCCGGAACGTCTTCATCTCGAGGAGGGTGGGCCCTTCCCCGCTCCGCGCGCGCGCCGCCGCGCGGGCGACAGCGTCGGTGACGGCCAGCACGTCGTTGCCGTCCACGATCTCGCCCGGCATCCCGTAGCCCGCGGCGGCGTCTGCGAGGTCCTTGATCGGGAGCGCCTCGTCGGTGGGCGTGGAGAGCCCGTATCCGTTGTTCTCGACGACGAAGAGGACAGGGAGCTTCCAGACGGCGGCGAGGCTGAGCGCCTCGTGGAAGTCGCCCTCGCGCGTGGCCCCTTCTCCCAGAAACGCGCACGCCACGGCGCCGGTGCCGTCGAGCTGCGCCGCCAGCCCGAGCCCACACGCCACGGGGTACATCGCCCCGAGGTGCGAGATCATCCCGACGATCCTTTTGTCCGGGAGGCCGACGTGGAAGGTGCGGTCGCGACCCCCCGTGAAGCCGCCGGCCTTGCCCATGAGCTGACAGAACAGCGGGCGGAGCGGCACCCCGCGCGTCGTCCACACGCCGAGGTTCCGGTGCATCGGGAGGACCCAGTCGCGCTCCTCCAGCGCCCACGCGCAGCCAACGGCGATGGCCTCCTGACCGTACCCGCTGAACCACTTCGAGAGCCGGTTCTGCCGGATGAGCCGGAGCATCTTCTCCTCCACCGTGCGCGGCAGCCGAAGCGCGCGGTAGAGCGCGAGTGCTTCGGGTTCTTCGCGTGGAGCGAGGACCTCGGCGGGCGAACCGGTAGGCGGTGCGGGGGCTTCCATTCGGGGCGTCGCGGTAGCCCCAAAGTTACCGGCGGCGCGACCCGGCCGCGCCCTGTTACTGCCCCTTCCCGAGTAGCGCCGTGCGGACGGTCTGCAGGAGGATCTGCGCGTCCATCCGCAGGCTCATGTTCTCGATGTAGAACAGGTCGTACTTCAGCTTCTGGCGGACGTCCTCTAGGTCGCCGTCATATCGCCACTTCACCTGGGCGAGCCCGGTGATCCCCGGCTGCACGCGGTGGCGGCGGCTGTAGAGCGGGATGAACCGGGCGTGCTGCTCCACGAAGAAGGGGCGCTCCGGCCGGGGGCCGACGAGGCTCATCTCCCCCTTGAGTACGTTCCAGAACTGGGGGATCTCGTCGAGGCGCCACCGGCGGAGGACGGCGCCGAAGCGGGTCACCCGCTCATCGCCCTTGCGGGCCCACACCGGGCCCGTCTCGCGCTCTGCGCCGTCCACCATCGTCCGGAACTTGTAGATGGTGAACGTCCGGCCGTGACGGCCCACGCGCGTCTGGCGGTAGATCGCCGGCCCGTGCGAGGTGATGCGGACGAGTGCCCAGATGAGGAGCCAGAGCGGGAGCCCGAGGAGGAGCACGAGCGCGCTCACAGCGATGTCGACGAGCCGCTTCGTGCTCTTCTCCCACGCCGGGATCGGCTCGGGGAGCACCTCGATGAGCGGGAGCCCGTAGATGTGCTCGGTCCGCGCCATCCCCCCGATGAGGGTATAGAAGTCGGGGACGAGCTTGAGCGCGACGGGCCGCCCGTCGCACACGCGGAGGACCTCGTCGAGGTAGGCGTGGTCGCCGGGGCCGAGCGCGATGAGGACGTCCTGCACGCCGAGGCGGTCGATGAGCCCCGGCAGCTCCGAGATCGTGTGGACGGCGACTGTCGGGCTGCCGGAGGGCACCACCTCCACATCGCCAGCCGGGAGCGCGTCGCCCGACACCGAAGGCGCGGGCGCCTCTTCGGGGAGATCGAGGCCGCCATTCGCTGGGGTCAGGGTATGCACCGGCGGGCCAGCCGGGACGCCGTGCGGCTGCAGCCGGACCGCCCCGACGACCCGCAGGCCGGCGGCCGGGTACCGAGCCACATCGCGGTAGAGCGCCTCGACGCGGTCGCCCCACCCCACGATGACGGCTTTGTGGACGCCGTGCCCGCGGAGGATCTGCGCCTTCTGCACGGCGCGCACGGCGAGCCGGCCCGCGCCGGTGAACCCCAGCAGGCTCGCCCAGTACACGACGATGCCGGAGCGGGCCGCGTCGGGGTTGAGGCGGTCGAGGAACACCCCGAAGAAGAACAGGAGCGACCCGACGGAGACCACCTTGAGGAGCGTGACGAGCTCGTCGAAGCGGCTGGCCGCGTACCGCTCCCGGTAGAGCCCCGCGAAGAAGAAGAGGACGAGCCACCCCAGCCCGAAGAGCACGCTGAAGGCGATGCTGCCCCCCGGTGCCGCCCAGTGCCCGGTCATCCACCCCTGCGACAGCCCCACCGTACGGAATAGGAGGAACGCCAGGGCGAGCGCGACGGCATCGCTCAGCAGGAGGGCCAGCAGCTCAGCACGTCGGGTCACAGGGACGTCGGGCAGGCGAAACGGAGCGCGGTGAGCCGGCGGGATGACAGGGGAGCGGCAGTCCAGCCTTCAAGCTAGAGCATCCGCCCTACGCCCTGCAAGGTAGTCGTTATTCCCCATACTGGCTTCATGGGCTCCGATACGGCATTGCATAGCGGAATGGGGGGCGGGTAGCTTGAACGACCGCGCCGCCGCTTCGTGCCTCGCCTCCTCCTTCTCCTCGCCCTTCTGGGCGCCCTCCCGACGCTCCGGGCGCAACCGGAGATCGTCCCGGCCGAGCACCCGGTCTATGCCTGGCTGCACGCGCAACGGGTCGCTGGCCGGCTGTCCGAGTACCCCCACGAGGCCCTCCCCCTCGGCCGGGCCCAGGTTCAGCGCCTCCTCGACAGCCTCGACGCGCGGCACGACCGCCTTGACGCGGTAGGGCGCTACTGGCTCGGCGAGTTCAGGCGGGAGCTGTTCGAGCCCCCAGGCTCCGTCGAGTCGGTGCTGGGGGGGGGCGGCGTGCGTCTCCCACGCGGGCGCGACACTGAGAAGTTCCTCTACCACCGCCAAGGGTCGGAGTGGCGGGTGGCGCTCTCGGCCATCGGACGGGTGCAGGCCCGCTACGCCGACCTCGACTCCACCTCCTACCACGGCGTGGCCCTCGTACCGGAGGGCGTGCTTCAGGGCAACTACCGCAGGCTCGTCGGCTTCTATTCCGGGACGTTCGACGGGCAGCAGTTCGGGGGCGACACGCGTGTGCTCCAGTCCGACCCCGAACTCGCGCCGCTCTACTACATCGGCCGGCAGGAGGTCCCGCCTGGCTCGTTCGACCGCTCGACGGCGTCGCTCCGCGTGGCCGGGCGCGCGTTCTCGGCCGAGATCAGCCACGCTCGCCTCCGCTACGGCGCCTCGTTCGACCAGCCGCTCGTGATGGGCACCGGCGCGGACTACTTTTCGTTCCTCCGCCTCGGGCTCGACACGCGCGTCGTCCAGTACCACTTCGTTCACGGTGCGCTCGGGGATCGCTCTTTCAACCCCCTCGACAGCGGGTTCGTGCTC
Source organism: Rubricoccaceae bacterium (assembly GCA_035628035.1). Lineage (GTDB taxonomy): Bacteria > Bacteroidota > Rhodothermia > Rhodothermales > Rubricoccaceae > DASPKS01. Next base: position 6,816 of record DASPKS010000240.1, on the reverse strand, counting down.
GTAGGGCCGGAGCGGTACCTCGCGCTCCACCGCATCGCGGTGAACGCGAGCCGACGGATCACGCTGGCGTTCTCTGAATGGGTCGTTTACGGGCTGCGCGGGCCCGAGCTGGCCTACCTCAACCCGCTCAACCCGTTCAAGACGGCCGAGCACGCCCTGTGGGACCGCGACAACGCGCTCTTCGCACTGGAGGCCGTCGTTCGGCCCCTCGACGGCGTCGAAGCCTACGGGACGTTCCTCGCCGACGACCTCAATTTCAGCGAACTCGGCAGGGATACCTACGGGAACAAGTGGGCGGCACAGGCCGGCCTCGGTACCTCACTGGAACGGCTGATCCCCGGCGCGCTGGGGTTCGTCGAGTACACGCGGATCAACCCGTTCGTCTACACCCACCGGTTTTTCCTCGAAGGGTCGTTCTACAACAGCTACCAGCACAACGGCTTCGGGCTGGGCCACCCGCTCGGGCCGAACGCCGACCAGGTGGCGGGTGGCCTGAGCGTGTGGCTGCCGGGCCGCGTACGCGCCCGCGCCGTCGGCCGCTACGTCCGCCGCGGGGAGAGCTTCGTGGATGAGAACGGCCAGCTCGTCAACGTGGGCGGCGACATCCGCGACGGGCGGCAGCCGCCGTTCGAGGAGCAGACGAACGTGTTCCTGCGTGGGGAACGGTTCGAGGGACCCGGAATCACCCTCGAAGTCACGTGGGAGCCCTTCCGCGGTGCCGCCCTCCGCCTCTACGGCGATTACCAGGACTGGGACCACGCGCCGAGCGCGCTCTTTCTCCGCTCGGAGGTCGTGATCGCGCTCTGAGGCTCAGCGCGAGGTGAAGCGGAAGGTGACGACGCCCTCCTGGTTCACCTGCGAGGCGGCCTCCGGCAGCGCCGCCGCGCGGCACGTCCGGATGATCCGCTGGACGGCCGCCTCCAGCCGGCTGTTGCCGCGCTGCCGCGGGCGCGAGGAGACGTAGCGGCCGTTGGGCGCGAACGTCACGAAGTAGCTCACGGTCCCGTTGACGCCGGGGTAGGCGGGGAGGCTACAGGTGGCGCTGCGGCTGCCGAGCCCGGCGAAGCCGATCCCGCTGCCGCCGCCGGTGCCGCCGCGTCCCCCGCCGTCCTGGTTACCGTCGCCGCGGCCGGGGGCGCCGGTGGCGCTCACGCCGCCGTTGTCGTTCGTGCCTTCGACGGGCGGGCTCGGCGGGGCCGGCGGCGCGTTCGGGTCCTGCCGCGGGCTCGGCGGCGAGGGCGTCGAGGCACGCGCGTCGGGGTCGTGCGGAGCGGGGGGCGGCGAGGGGTTCTCGGGGGTCGGCCGCCGCGTGGGGGTGGCCTCAGGGAGCCGCACCGGCGTCGGCGTCGGCGGGCGGGCCGGGCGGACGCGTGCCGGCGCGGGGCGCGGACGCGGCGCGGGCACCTCGTTCGTGCGTGGAGCCCGGGGCTCCACCGTCGGGCTCCCCCCTTCTGGGCCGAGCACGGGCAACGGCTCGTACGTGAGGAGGATCAGCGAGTCGCGCCGGGCGACGAGGTCGAGCGGCTGCGCGTCCGGCACGTGCACGAGGAGCCCGCAGAGGGCGATGAGGAGGGCGTGGAACCACGTGCTGACCGCGAGGGCCTGCCACTCCTCCTTCGTGAGCCGGTCTTTCTTGGTCATGGGCGCGCGAGCCATGGGGTCCTCCGCAGAAACGTCGAGGCGCCCCGGTTCGTGTGCCCGAAGGCCGGGGCTAGCGCTCCTGGCGCTGGAACCGGGGCTGCTCGAGGGTGAGCTGGAGCGAGACGCGGTGGGAGTAACCGAGCTCGCTCTGGAGCCCGCTGAAGTCGCCGAAGCCGTAGTCCACCCGGAGCTGTTTGAGGTGGAGGCCCGCCCCGATGGTGGGGGTGACCTGCGTCCCATAGCGGCTCGACTGGAACACGTTCGAGATGCCGGCCCGGAGCGAGACGAGGTCCTTGTAGGTGACCTCGCCGCCCACACGCGGCTGGAACGAGACCTCGCCGAGGTTCGGCACGTACGCCTCCTGCCCGTCGAACGCCACGTCCACGTCGAACCCGACCATGAGGCCGACGTCCTGCGTGAGCGGCCAGTTCATCGCCGAGCCGAGGCGGGCCACCGGGAGCACGATCTCGGTGCCTCCCTGCGGGAGCGCCTGCCCGAACACCTCCTCGAACGAGAGGGAGTCGCCGGTCTGGAACGCCTCCGGGTTCACCGACCACGACTGCACCATGCTCGTGGCGTCCTGCACGTTGACGCCGAAGGCGAACCGCCCGAGGCGGTACTGCGCGCCGATGTCGAGGGAGTAGCCCCAGGCCGAGGCGAAGTCGCCGATCCCGCGCCGGATGATCTTGCCGGTGGCGCCCACCGAGAGGTTCTCGCGGAGGCGCCGGGCATACGAGAGGTAAAACGCGTAGTCGGCGGCAGAGAAGTACGTGAAGTAGTTCTCTGGGTTCGGGCGGGGGAGGTTCGTGTCGGGGTTGAGCGCGGCGAGGGTGTTCGCGATGTCGTCGACGCCGCTGCGGAAGAACGAGACGCCGACGGTGCTCCGCGCTGAGAGGGGGAAGGCGACGGCGCCGTAGTCGAACGAGACGATGCCGCCGAACCGCTCGGCGTGCATGTACGCCGCCTCGGGGTAGCGGAGGGCGTCGAGCCCGGCCACGTTCCAGTACCCGGCCGTGACATCGCGGGCGGAGGCCACGTAGGCGCCGCCCATCCCGAGGGCGCGGGCGCCGACCCCGCCGGCGAGGAACTCCGCGCCGTACTTGACTACAGTGCTCTGGGCCTGCCCCGGCAGGCTGGCGGCGCCGAAGGCGATCAGCAGAAAAAAGGCCGCGAGGGGCCGGCGGAGCATCAGCATCAGTCCGTGCGCGCGTACACGCAGAAGAGGGAAAGAGACGTAACCTGGGGCGATACGCGCGGGGCTGGGGGGTTGGTGCGGCCGCCCAAACATCGGAAAAACCCCCGCCGAACGCAAGGGAAAAGACGGTGGATCAGGCCGTCCGCCCCGCCCCTCTCCTTTCTAGCTCCTCCCCGATGCCCCGCCTCGTCCTCAAAGCCGGAAAAGACACCAAGGTCCGCCGTGGCTACCCCTGGGTCTTCGCCAACCAGCTCGCCCGCGTGGAGGGGGAGCCGGGGCGAGGGGCGGTCGTCCAGGTCGCTACGGCCGACGGGACGGCCCTCGGGCAGGCGCTCTACCACGACGCCTCCCAGATCGCCGGCCGCTTCCTCACGCGCGACCCGGAGGCCGCCATCGACGACAATTTCTTCCGCGCCCGCCTCAGGCGGGCCCTCGATTTCCGGAAAGCCACCTTCCCCGACGCCACCCATGCCCGCCTCGTCTTCTCCGAGAGCGACGGGCTACCCGGGACGATCATCGACCACTACGGACCGCCCGGCTACCAGGGCGGCGTCCTCACCTTCACCACGCTCTCGTACGGGATGGAGCAGCGCCGTGATGTCCTCCTCGACGATCTGGAAGAGACGCTCCGCCCCGCTGCCATCGTGGAGCGGAACGACGTGGGGCTTCGCGGGAAGGACGCCCTCCCCGAGCGCGCGGGCCTGCTGCGGGGGGAGTTGGAAGGGCCTCTTGAGATCGAAGAGGGCGGCGTGCGCTTCCTCGTGGACGTGCTCGGCGGGCCTAAGACCGGCTTCTTCATCGACCAGCGGATGAACCGGGGGCTGGTGGCGAGCCTCGCGCACGGCCGGCGTGTGCTCGACGTGTTCTCCGCCGACGGGGGCTTCGGACTCCGCGCCCTCGCGGCCGGCGCTACTTCCTGTCATTTCCTCGACGTGTCGGCCGCCGCGCTGGCCCGCGTGCAGACGAACGCGCAGGCGAACGGGCTCGCGGAACGTGTCACTACCGAGGCTGGCGACGCCCTCGACCGCCTCGGCGAGCTGGCCGAAGAACCGCCCGGCCAGTACGACCTTATCGTGCTCGACCCCCCCGGCTTCGCCAAGAGCCGCCGCGACCTCGACGCCGCCACACGGGCCTACCAGCGGATCAACATTTCCGCGCTGCGGATGCTCGCGCCCGGCGGAATCCTCGCCACGGCCTCGTGCTCGCAAGCCATCGAGGAGGCCGAGTTTTTGAAGATCGTCCACTACGCCGCGCGGAGGGCCGACGTCACGCTGCGCCGCCTCGCGCGCGGGACGCAGCCGCCTGACCACCCTGTCCTCGAAACGATGCCAGAGACGGAGTACCTCACCTTCTTCGTGTTCGAGGTGATGGAACGCGTCTGACAGGTTCCCCTCAACCTTGTCCAACGGCGAGCGTTAAAGCCTCCCCTCGCTCCTCTCCCTTCGCATGGCCGACGACCGCACGCGCGCCGTCATCCGGCAGCAGATCCTCTCGCTCCTCCGCAACCACGGCGACCGCGCCTACCGCGCCAAGGAGATCTCGCAGGCGCTCGACTACCGCGACCAGAAACGCTACCGCCTCTTCCGCGACGTCCTCCAGGAGCTGATCGACGGTGGGGAGGTGGCAGAGGTCAAGGGCGGGCGCCTCCAGCACAAGAAGAAGGAGCGGACCCGTCTCGCCGAGGGCATGCTTTCGGTCAACCCGCAGGGGCACGGCTTCGTCGCGCTCGACGGCGGCGAGGAGGTGTACGTCGGGCCGTCGCGGCTCAAGACCGCCCTCGACCGGGACCGCGTGCGCGTGGCCCTCGCGGCGCCCGTACGGGACCGCGAGCCCGGGCGTCTCCGCGAGGCGGAGATCGTGGAGGTCATCGAGCGGGGCCGCACCGAGACCGTCGGCTCGTTCGAGCGGATGGGGCACTTCGCCTGGGTCAAGCCCGACGACCCCCGGCTCACGCACGACGTCTACGTCCCGCGAGAGGACTTCAACGGGGCCCAGGAGGGCGACAAGGTCGTCGTCTCCATCGACCAGTTCGACGACCCGAAGGCCTCCCCCGAAGGGCGCATCCTCCGTGTGATCGGGCCAAGCGGCGACCCCGGCGTGGCCGTGCTCGCGCTCGCGATGGCGCAGGGCGTCCGCGCCGACTTCCCGGCTGAGGTGGAGCAAGAGGCCGAGGCCATCCCCGTCGAGATCCCAGCGGAAGAGCTTGCGCGGCGGCTCGACCTCCGCCACGAGCGCATCTTCACCATCGATCCCATCGACGCGAAGGACTTCGACGACGCCATCCACGTCAAGGAGATCGGCGAGGGGCTCTACGAGGTGGGCGTGCACATCGCCGACGTGAGCCACTACGTCCCTGCGGGAACGGCACTCGACCAGGAGGCCTACGCGCGCGGCACGAGCACCTACCTCGTGGACCGCACGATCCCGATGCTCCCCGAGAAGCTCTCGAACGGCGTCTGCTCGCTCCGCCCGCGCGAGGACAAGCTCACGTACTCGGTGATCATGGAGGTGACGGCGCGCGGGAACGTCAAGCGGTGGCGGATCGCCGAGACCGTCATCCACTCGATGGAGCGGTTCACGTACGAGCAAGCCCAGGAGGTGCTCGACGGCGCGGATCACCCGATGGCCTCCGACGTCCGCCTGGCCGGGCGCCTCGCCGCCGCGCTCACGAAGAAGCGCCTACGCGAGGGCGCCATCGACTTCGACATGCCGGAAGTCAAAGTGCTGCTCGACGAGCGGGGGCTGCCTGTCGAGGTCGTCCGCAAGCCGCGCCGCACGTCGAACCGGCTCATCGAGGAGTTCATGCTCCTCGCGAACCGCGCCGTGGCGGAGGAGGCGGGGAAGGTGCGCGGGCTCCCCCTCCTCTACCGCATCCACGCCCCGCCCGACGCGGAGAAGATCCAGACGCTCGCCGAGTACGTCCGCGCGTTCGGCTACAAGCTCGCGCTCACGAACGGGACGGTGCAGCGCGAGGACCTCAACGCGCTCTTGCAGCACGTGAAGGGCACCCCGGAGGAGCCGGTGATCGAGCAGGCGGCCATTCGCGCGATGGCGAAGGCGGTCTACTCCCCGGAGAACATCGGCCACTACGGGCTCGGCTTCCGGTTCTACACCCACTTCACGAGCCCCATCCGGCGGTACCCCGACCTCATCGTGCACCGCCTCCTGAAGCGCTACCTCGCCGGGCGCGAGGCGGTCCCGCTCGAGGGGCTCTACGAGACGGGCAAGCACCTCTCGGCGCGCGAGCGCGCCGCGACGGAGGCCGAGCGCGAGAGCGTGAAGCTGAAGCAGGTCGAGTACGTCGCGCAGCACCTCGGCGACGAGTTCACTGGGGTCGTGATGGGGGTGACGGCGTTCGGCGTGTTCGTCGAGATGACGGATCTCCTCACCGAGGGCCTCGTCCACGTCCGTGACATGGACGACGACTACTGGGAGTACGAGCCGCGCAAGTACGCGCTCGTGGGGTCGCACACCGGGCGGGTGATCAAGCTCGGCGACCCCGTGCGCGTGCGCGTGGTCGCGGCCAACCCCGAGACGCGCAAGGTCGACCTCGTGCTCGTGAGCGAGGGCCCATCGCACGATGCAGGGCATCGAACGAAGCGCCAAGGGGAAAACCCGAAGGAGCGGCGCGAGAAGCCGAAGGGCAAGAAGGATCGGTCTTCCGAGAATCGGAAGAAGGGAAGGAAGGGGCGGCCGTCATAAGCCGGCGAGCCCTACGTTCTATGGGCTCACCCACCTCACCCGACAATGAAGTTCTTTCTCTTGACCGTTGTGCTCGCGCTGGCGGCCTGTGGCGGCGCCTCTGACCGCGAGGCCACCGAGATGGTGAGCTACGCGGACGTTGCGCCTCCACCCCAGGCCCCGAACCGCGCGGCTGAGGGCGTCGCTGCCACCGGCGCCCAGCCCAACCCCCGCTCGCCCAACGCTGCGTTTCCGAATCCGACGGCCTCAGCCACCGACACCACGCGCCGCCCTATCCG
>DASPKS010000239.1:0-5207 GCA_035628035.1 Rubricoccaceae bacterium | reverse complement strand
GCTCGGGGTGGAGGGCGGCGACCTCTACGCCGGGACGAGCGCGTCCGGCGTCTTCCGCTCAACGAACCTCGGCGAGAGCTGGGACCCCGTGAACAACGGGCTCCCCACCGGTGAAGAGGTAACGGCGCTCGCCTCGGCGGGGAACGCCCTGTTCGCGGGCATCTGGCGGCACGGGGTGTGGCGGAGCCTGAACGATGGGGCGAGCTGGGAGCCCGTGAACAACGGGCTGCCCCCGATGAGCACGTGGGGCGGGCCCTCCACGTTCGCCGTGGTTGGGAGCGAGGTGTTCGTCTGCGTACTGACGGTCCAAGGGACCGAGGGCGGCGTCTTCCGGACAAGCACGCTCGGCGACGTGTGGGCGCCGACGAACAACGGGCTCCCCTCCGCCGGTACCCAGCGCGCGAACGCGGTCTACGCCGCCGGCGGCCTCCTCTTCGCTCACACGCCGTACCACCCCCCCGGCCAGTACCTCTACCGCTCGGCGAACCTCGGCACGAGTTGGGAGCCAGCGAGCACCGGGCTCCCGCAGCGGCCCGTACAGACGATCTACGGCACGGGCTCCACCGTGTACGCCGGGTTCCAGACGGCGAGCGTGTACCGCAGCACCGACGGTGGCCTCACGTGGGCGCCCTCGAACAAGGGCCTCGCCAGCAGTGACGTGCAGTCGCTCCTCGTCGTGGGGCCCGACCTCTACGCCGGGGTGTACAGCAACGGGGTGCACCGCACCGTTGACGGGGGGGAAACCTGGGTGCCCTCAGGGACTAGCCTACCCGTCTCCGGCGACATTCAAGCGCTCGGCTTCAGCGACGCGCTCTACGCCGGGTTCGACTACGGCGGCGGGGTGTACCGCAGCACCGACGCGGGGGCGTCGTGGGCTGAAGCCAACGTGGGGCTCACCTACTACGGCCGGTTCATCAAGGCCTTCCTCCGCAGTGGGGGCGGCCTCTTTGCCGGCACGGCCGACGGGGTGTTCTTCCGCCCCGATGGCGGGACGAATTGGACGCCCAGGAACACGGGGCTTCCCGGCGATGGGGGCAAGCCCCCTGGCACCGTCACCGTCTTCGCGCTCGCCGAGAACGCGGGCCGGCTGTTCGCGGGCGTGGGGCCCGGGCTCTCCGGGAGCCTCGGGCTGTTCCGCTCGGACGATGGCGGCGCGAGCTGGACCTTCTCGGCCGACGGCATCCCCACGAACGCGCGCCTCGTCCACCGCCTGCTCGTCCACGAGGGCGTCGTGTACGCCGGCACCATCGCGGGGGTGTACCGGAGCACCGACAACGGGCTGAACTGGGAGCCGGCCAACACGGGCCTGCCGGTGGCCCTCGTCATGGCCCTCGCCGCCCACGGGGAGCGGTTGCTAGTCAGCTTTGGGGACCCCAGCACCACCCCCCTCGGAGGGCTCGGCGTCTTCACGAGCACCAATGGCGGGACGACGTGGGTGCCGTTCGAGGAGGGGCTCCTCCACGAGAGCCTCGTGAGCGCGTTCGCCGTGCGGGGCGACACGCTCTACGCGGCCACCGACACGCGCGGGGTGTACCGGCGGTTCGACGGCGTGGTGGCGAACGAGCCGGGGCGGGAGTTGCCGGAGGGCTACGCGCTGTCGGCGGCGCACCCGAACCCGTTCAGCGACGCCACCACGCTCACCCTCCGCGTGGCGCGTGCCCAGCGGGTCACGCTCGACGTGTACGACGCGCTCGGCCGCCGCGTGGCCACCCTCCACGACGGCCCCCTCGCGGCGGGCGCCGAACACCGGTTCACCTTCGAGGGCGGCGCGCTCCCGAGCGGGGCCTACGCCGTCCGCGTCGTTGGCGAGGACTTCACAGCCGCCAGGACGATCACGCGCCTGCGGTAGCCGGCTCCGGCACGGTGGTTGGTTAAGGGACGGGCAGCAGCGGCCCGCCGGGGCTTTAGATCGCTCCGGGCCGGGCCTTCGCGCATCCGGTGCACAACCCCATGCGCATCCCCCCGTTTCCTCGCCACCACCCTCCATGCGAACGCTCGCTACCCTTCGCTTTGCGGTGCCCTTCGGGGTTCTCGTTCTCGCCGGCCTCTCCGTCGCTGCCCACGCGCAGACGTGGACGCCGCAGACGAGCGGCACCCCCGAGGTGCTCGCCGACGTCCACTTCATCAACGCGTCGACGGGCTTCGCCGTCGGCGACGGCGGCCTCCTCCTCTCGACGACCAACAGCGGCGAGACCTGGACCTCCCGCGTCCTCAACGCCGGCCTCGACAACCAGGGCATCGCGTTCAACCCCTCCGGCACCGTCGGGGTCATCATCACCGACGCCGGGCCGGTGCTCCGCACCACCGACGGCGGCGTCACCTGGACGCAGATCGCCACCGGCATGAGCGACGGCCGCGCTGCCATCGACTGGGCCAGCGACACCGTGGTGTGGGTGGCCGGCCGCGACGCCAATGCCGCCGTCTCGACCGACGGCGGGCTGACGTGGACCTTCCGCAACACCGGCTCGAGCGACCGTACCGAGGGCCTCGCCGCCGTGAGCGCCCAGGAGGCGTGGGTCGTCAACCGCTCCGGGGAGATCCGCCACACCACCAACGGCGGCGTCTCGTGGACGACCCAGCCGAGCGGGACCTCCAACGACCTCAAGGACATCCAGATGCTCGACGCCCTTACCGGCTACATCGCCGCGGGCGACGCCGGCGTGCTCAAGACGACCAACGGGGGGACCACCTGGACCAACGTCGGCCCGGGCGCGCCCGGCAACGGGCTGTTCTTCCTCAATGCGACCACGGGCTGGATCGTGTGCGACTTCGGGCAGATCCGGTTCACCAACAACGGCGGCACCTCGTGGGTGCAGCAGCCGAGCGGCGTGACCGCCTCGTTCAACCGCGTGCATTTCCCCGACGCCACCCACGGCTGGGCCGTCGGCGACGCGGGGACCATCGTGAAGTTCACCGGGCAGACGACCGCGAACGAGGGCGAAGGCGCGCCGACGACGTTCGCGCTGGAGCCAGCCTACCCCAACCCGTTCAACCCCACCACGACGCTCCGCTTCACCCTCGACGCGAGCGGGCCGGTGCGGCTCGTCGCCTTCGACGCGCTCGGCCGCGAGGTGCGCGTGCTCATGGACGGCACGATGCCAGCCGGAGCGCACACAGTCACGTTCGACGCGGCGGGGCTCCCGAGCGGGCTGTACCTCGTCCGCCTCACGGCGGGCGCCGTCTCGCGCACGCAGGCCGTGACGCTGGCGCGCTGAGCGGCGCGCCGACCGAGCCACCACGAACCCCCACGCTGGAGCGATCCGGCGTGGGGGTTTTTCCTTACACTCCGGGGTACACGACGCCGTAGGCCCATGCGCGCGTTCTTCCTCCTGATGGCGGTCACGCTGGCGAGCGCGATGGGCGTGCGCTCGCAGACGGTGGTGTGGTACGTGGACGCCAGCGCCACCGGTACCGAGACAGGACTCTCATGGGCTGATGCCTTCACGGACTTGCAGGACGCGCTCGCCGTGGCCGGAGCCGGCGACGAGGTGTGGGTGGCCGAGGGCACGTACAAGCCCACGGCGGGGACCGACCGCGCGGCCACGTTCATCCTCCGCTCCGGGGTCGCGCTCTACGGCGGGTTCGAGGGGACCGAGCAGACCCACGACCAGCGGGACTGGGTGCGTCACCGCACCATCCTCTCGGGAGAGATCGGGGTCCCCAACCAGACGACCGACAACTCCTGCCACGCCGTGACGGTGTCGCCGCTGGCGACGCCGGGGGGCACTACTACCGCAGTGCTCGACGGAGTTGTCGTCACGCGCGGCCACGCGGAGAATTGCGCGGAGGGCGGCGGAGGGATCCTCCTCCCAGGGGGGAGCAGCCCCGTCATCGCGAACTGCGAGGTCGTCGACAACCGGGGGAGCGGGATCAACGCCATGCCGGGGTCCGCCCTGATCATGCGCGACTGCCTGCTCACCCTGAACTTTTCGGAGGAGGGCGGCGGGGCATGCGCATGGACGGTGCGAGCGTGCGCCTGGAGCGGGTCGTCTTCAGGGGAAACCAGGCCCAGGGTTCGGAGGGCGGGGGCCTATACGTCCGCGACTCCGACCTCCTCAGCAGGGACTGCACGTTCGAAGGGAACCGCACCTCGACCGGTCCGGGCTTAGAGTGGGGGGGCGCCGTTTTTAGCAATCACAGCGAGGTCGTCTTCCTCCGCGCCTCGTTCGTGAGCAACGCCGGCGATTGGGGCGGGGCCGTGCACTTCGACCGGGGCGTGGGCGGCAGTCTCCTCTGCATCGGGTGTCTCTTCCGCCAGAACGTGAGCGGGGGGATCTCGTTCGGGGGGGCCGTCAGTGGGGATGGGGGTACGCTCACCTTCGTCAACACCCACTTCCTCGGCAACAGGTCTAGGTACGGCGGGGGGGCGATCTCCTCCCGCGAAGGGTCCGTGGTCCGCCTCTACAACGTGGCCCTCGTGGGGAACCGCTCGGGCCTAGAGGACGGGGGCGCCCTCTACTCGTTTTCGGGGGGGCCGTTCGAGGCCGTGGGGCTCACGGCGTACGGGAACCAGAGCGGGGACCAGGGGGAGCGTCCCGGTGCCGTGATCTGGGCGCGGTGGGGGGGGAACTTCTTCCACAACGCCGTGCTGTGGGGGAACCGCGGGACGCGTCTCGCCGCGGGGCTCGGCGCGGTGGAGGTCCGCCGCGCCATCGTGGAGGAGGGGTGCGCGGTGCCGATGACGTGCGAGGACATCATCGACACCGGCCCGCTCTTCGCACGCGAGCCGAGCCCCGGCCCCGACAACCAGTGGGCCACAGGCGACGACGACTACGGCGACCTCCGCCTCCAGGGGGGGAGCCCCGGGCTCGACTTCGGCCTCGCGTCGCTGCTCCCCCCGGACCGGTGGGACCTCGACGCCGACGGGGACACGCTAGAGGCGCTCCCGGTCGATATGAACAGTGGGCCGAGGGTGGAGGGGTCGGAGGTGGACCTCGGCCCGTACGAGGGCGAGGCCAACGTGGCCAACGAGCCCGAGCCGCCGGCCTCGCCGCTCACCCTCGCGGTCGCCCCGAACCCCGCGCGTGGCGCGGCTGCGGTCACGCTCACGCTCGCCCGCGCGGCGCGCGTGGAGGTCGCCGTGTACGACGCGCTCGGGCGGCGCGTCGCGTGGCTTCGCGACGGCGTACTCGCGGCCGGCCCGCACCGCTTCACGCTGGACCGCGCGGGGCTGCCGCCAGGCGTGTACTTCGTCCGCGCACAAGGAG
>DASPKS010000238.1:0-6523 GCA_035628035.1 Rubricoccaceae bacterium | reverse complement strand
GAAGTTGGTGTAGCCGTACGTCCCGCGCGGCGCCTCGGCGGGACGGGTCTCGGCGAGGAGCGCCCAGAGCTGCTCGGGCGTGTGCTCGCCCGTGTATGCGAGGCGGGTCACGAGCGGGCCGTTGGCCAGCCCCGACGTGTGCGTGAGGAGGTCGCGGAGACGGACACTATCGGCCTGGAGCGCCGGGTCGAAGGCGACCCCGGGCGTGTGCGCAGTGAGCGGGTCGTCGAGGTCGAGCGCGCCTTCGTGGTCGAGGAGCGCGGCGGCCAGCGCGGTGAAGGCCTTCGTCACGGAGGCGACGTAGAACGCCGTCTCGGGTGTGACCGGCGTGCCGGTCTCCCGGTCGGCCCGCCCGAACCCCCGCAGGTAGACCGCCGAGTCTCCTCGCACCACGGCGACGGCGAACCCCGGCACCTCGGGGAACCGAGCGGCCAGGTCCGCGAAGGCGCTATCGGCCGCCGCCACAAAGGCACGAGGCGAGGGGGCTGGCTGGGCAGCGGCAGGGAAGGCTGTGAGGGCGACCGTGAGGAGGAGCGCGCGCATGGGTCGGGAGGTTGATGGGGATCGAGCCACCGGGGTATGCGGAGAATCTCGCCGTAGGATGCAGAGCGGTCTGCCCTTACGCGCCCTTCTGCGCCGGGGCTTCTGGCAAGGTCGAATACTCGAAGGCGCCGGGGAAGTCCTCCGCGACCTCCTTGCGCTTCCCGACCCACTCTTCTACATCGATGCGCCAGACGGCGGTGCGGGCGAGCTCCTCGGCGGTAACCGGGCGGTAGTCGCGGCCGGGGCGGAGGTGGGGGGCGTACTTGTCGAGGAGTTGCTGGAGGGCCTGGGCGGCTTCGTCGGGGTCCCCCACTACATGGGCCGTCCCGAACACGGTCACGCCCTCGTACTCCACGCTGAACTCCAGCGCTTCGGGCGCGGGCAGGAGTCGCCCCATCGCGAAGACGCCGAAGCAAACGGGCGCGCCTTCCTCGCCGGCCGCCTCCACGTTCGCCGCCGTCCGGCCTGCGCGGGCCGTGTGGAGGTAGAGCGCGTGGCGGCCCTCGTCGTAGACGAACAGGTTGCTGTTGAGGAACGGGCGGCCGTCGTGGACCGTGGCGAGGGTGCCGTAGGGCGCGGTGCGCAGCTGCTCGCGGATCCACCCGTCGTCCGTGATGGCGCGGTCGGCGCGGCGGACGGCGGTGGGGGCGCGGGCGGCCCAGTCGTGCGGCATCAGGCGTCGGGGCGGAGGACCTCGCCCCCGATCACTTCCCCCAGCACCGCCGCGTCGTGGGCAGAGAGGCCGTCGGCGAGGACGCCCTCGCCAAGGGCCAGCTCGTGGCCCATCCGGTCGCGCTTCGTCTGGAGGTAGCGCGCGTTGTGGGCGCCGGGCATCACCTCCAGCGGCACGCGCTCGACGATCTCCAGCCCGTACCCCTCCAGCCCCACGCGCTTCCGCGGGTTGTTCGTCATCAGGCGGAGCTTGCGGAGGCCGAGGTCGCGGAGGATCTGGCAGCCGATCCCGTAGTCGCGCGGGTCCATCTGGAAGCCGAGCGCCTCGTTGGCCTCCACGGTGTCCATCCCCTGCTCCTGGAGCTGGTAGGCGCGGAGCTTGTTGATGAGGCCGATCCCGCGGCCTTCCTGCTTCATGTAGAGGACGACGCCACGCCCCTCCCGCTCGACCTGCTGCATCGCGCGGGCGAGCTGGTCGCCGCAGTCGCACCGGGCGCTCCCGAAGATGTCGCCCGTCACGCACTGGCTGTGGACGCGGACGAGCACGGGCTCGTCGTCGCCGAACGGGGCGCCCTTGACGAGGGCGAGGTGGTGCTCACCGGTGAGGACCTCCTCGAAGGCGACGAGCTGGAAGTCGCCGTGTTGGGTGGGGAGGTGGACCTCGACGAGCCGCTGCACCAGCTTCTCGGTCCGCATCCGGTAGGCGATGAGGTCCTTGATCGTGATGAGGCGGAGGCCGAAGCGGTCGGCGATCTGGCGGAGCTGCGGCACGCGCGCCATCGTGCCGTCCTCGTTCATGATCTCGATGAGGACGCCGACGGGCTGGAAGCCGGCCAGCCGCGCGAGGTCGACGGTGGCCTCGGTGTGCCCGGCGCGGCGGAGGACGCCACCGGTCTGCGCGCGGAGGGGGAAGATGTGGCCGGGCCGGGCGAAGTCGGTCGGCTTCGCCGTGGGGTCGGCGAGGGCGCGGATCGTCGCGGCGCGGTCGGCGGCGGAGATGCCGGTCGTCGTCCCGATCCGGTAGTCCACGCTGACGGTGAACGGGGTGTTGAAGAGGGACGTGTTGACCTGCTCCATCATCGGGAGGTCGAGCACGGCGGCACGCTCCCGCGTGAGGGGCACGCACATCAGCCCGCGCCCGTGGCGCGCCATGAAGTTGACGAGCGCCGGCGTGACGACCTCGGCGGCGGTAATGAAGTCCCCCTCGTTCTCGCGGTCCTCGTCGTCCACGACGAGGACGAGCTTCCCAGCGCGGATGTCGTCGAGGGCGTCCTCGATACGGTCAAACCGACGGGTTCCGGGAGGAAAACGAGTCTCGGTCATGGCGCGGGTCCGGTCGAACGGCGGTGCAACGGCGCCTGGCGGGGCGCGGTTCGGGAGGCGCGGTGAAGACGTCAGGCCGCCGGTGCGCCCTCCTTGGCCGCCACCTGGGCGATGGCGCTCTTCTCGAAGCGGAGCTTCGTGTTGTCGTCCACCTGCGCGAGCACGCTCGTCTCGTCCACCCTCACGACGGTGCCGTGGATGCCGCCGGCGGTAACGATCCTGTCGCCCTTCTTGACGGCGCTGATCATGGCCTGCCGCTGGGCCTCGCGCTTCTTCTGGGGGCGGATGATGAAGAAGTAGAAGACCACGAAGATCATCCCCATCATGAGGAGGAACGACGGGTCGAAGCCGGGGGCGGTCTGCTGAGCGAGGACGAACGGCGAGGCGACCATAGGAGGGGCTGCGAGCATAGGGAACGGGGAAAAGTAGAAGCGCCCGGGCGGCGGCGGGTGGAGATCCCAAAAAGAAGCGGCGGAGGCGCTCCCGTGCGCCTCCGCCGCCCTCAGCCTGCCATGCGCCCCTCAGCGGAGGAACGCCGAGACGCCGAAGCGCGCGCCGAACACCGAATTCCCGTCGTCGTCGAACTGGAAGGACGCCGCGGGGACGAGCGCCGCGCCGGGCGCGACGAAGAACTTCCCCCCGGCGACGAGCCCGAACACCGCGCCGTCGTCCCCATCCCCCACCGCTGCGCCCGCCTCGAAGCCGACGAAGGGGACTGAAGTGGACCGGCGCCCCCCGAAATGGAGGTGGCCGAAGCCGCCGATCACGGCGGAGGTCGAGGAGTTGTCCCCGAAGTCGTCGTCTGTGGAGACGTGCGTGATCTGGACGGATGGACCGATCTCGGCGTTCCGCGTGAGAAAGTAGCCGTAGCTCATCCCCACGTTGATCACGGTGAAGTCGTCATCGAAGAGGGCCGAGCCGGAGCCGTTGAACTCCTGGGCGCCGCGCCCGATCTGGGCCTGCGCAGAGGCCGTGAGCAGAACGGCCGGCAGGAGGAGGAAGAGGCAACGCATGAGGGGAAAGGCTGGTGAGACAAGTGCAGTGCAACTACCCCGCGAATAGCCCCGGTTCCACACGCACGCGCCCGAAGCCGAACCCGATGAGGCGGGCGGGCACCCGGCGGAGGAGCGGGAGGCGGGGGAGCACCCGTGTCCAGAACGGCGCACCCCGCCCCTCCAGTACGCGCCGGATCAGGAAGTCCTGCGCCGCGCGCTGCGCCCGCTGGGCCCGCCGCGTGGGCGGCTCGCGGCGCCGCTGCACCGCCGCGAGATCGGCCTCGGTGAGCGCGCCCCCGCGGAGCGGCTTCGTCAGCCGGTTCGCCGTCTCCACCGCGTCCTGGATGGCGTAGTTGATGCCCACGCCGCCGACGGGCGACATCGGGTGCGCGGCGTCGCCGATGAGCAGCAGCCCGGGGCGGTGCCACCGCGGCGCGCGGCCTGCCTGCACCGTCAGCAGCGCCACGTCGGCCCAGTCGTCGAGGACGTCGAGGCGGCCGGCGAGCCAGGGCACGCGCTGGACGATGGCCTCGCGGAACGCTGCGATCCCGGCGTCGCGCACGGCGCGGTACTCCCCCTTCGGGATCACGAACCCGCACTGCCAGTGGTCGCCCCGGCTGAACAGCACCATCATCCCGCCGGGGCGGACGATGTAGCCCGCGACGGCGTCGGGCGTGGGGTCCTCCGGCGCCCGCGGAATGCGGAACCAGAGGACGTCCATCGGCGGCGACTGCTCCTCCAGCGCCAGCCCGGCGAGCCGGCGCACGCGCGAGCTCCGCCCGTCGGCGCCAACCACCAGGTCCGCGCGCACCTCCTGGTCCTTCACGCGCGCCCCGCGCACGACGCCGTCCTCCTCGATCAGCCCTGTCACGTTCGCGTCCATCGCGAGGCGGAACGTGGGGAGGCGCGCGGCCTCCTCGGCAAGGAACGCGAGGAAGTCCGGCTGCGCCATGAGCGTGATGTAGGGGAAGCGCGTGCGGAGGTACCGGAGGTCGGCCAGGAGGTAGCGCTGCCCGCGGTCCACGTCGGTGAGGGCGCCCTCGTGCACCTTCACGTGGGGTCGCTCAAGGAGCCGCTCGGCGAGGCCGAGATCGGCCATCAGCTCCATCGTGGCGGGGTGGATCGTGTCGCCGCGGAAGTCGCGGTCGAAGTCGTCCTGCGCCTCGAGGAGTGTGGTCTCGACGCCCGCGCGAGCGAGCAGGTACGCCAGCACCATCCCCGCCGGCCCACCCCCGACGACGCAGCACGTGGTCTGTTCGGGGAGGGCCATCGGGGCTACCGGATCAGGCCGCCAGGAGCCGGAGGTAGAACAGCGGCGAGACGAGCTTCTCGCGCTCGCTCTCGTCGTCGAACATCATCGAGATGGCGTCGGCGACCTCGGGGGAGCGGCTCGCCTTGCGGATGACCGTGTTGAGGAGCCACTTCCAGCGGCCGAGCCGCTGCATCGCGTGGCTCAGCCGGAGCTCGTGCCCGAGGTAGCTCAGCACGTCCTCCCCGTAGCCGGCAAGGAACGCGGCGGAGAAGTCGTTCGCTTCCTTCGCCTTCCCGGCCCACTCGGCCGCCTTCTCAGCCGAGACCATCGCGTTGCCGATCCCCTCGCCCGTGAACGGGTCGATGAGGCTGCCCGCGTCGCCGACGAGGAGCCACCCGTCGCCGGCGAGGCGACGCGGCTTCGAGCCGAGCGGGAGCCCCCACCCGCGGATCTTGTCGACGGGCTCGGCCTGCGCGAACCGCTCCTTGAACCGGGGGTGCTGGACGAGTTGCTCCAGGAGCGGCTTCAGCTTGAGGTCGCGTTTCTTGACCTCGCTCGAGAGCATCCCGAGCCCGACGTTGGCCAGGCCGTTCGCCATCGGGAAGATCCAGAAGTAGCCGGGGATCGACTCCTCGACGAAGTGGATCTCGATGTGGTTGCGCGCATGGAAGCCGGTGACGCCGCGCCAGTACCAGCGGAGCCCGGCGCAGTAGTGCTGCTCCTCGAGCTGGTCCATCCCGAGCTCGCGCACGACGACGGAGTACGCGCCGTCGGC
The DNA here is from genome assembly GCA_035628035.1 of Rubricoccaceae bacterium. Taxonomy (GTDB): domain Bacteria; phylum Bacteroidota; class Rhodothermia; order Rhodothermales; family Rubricoccaceae; genus DASPKS01. The sequence continues at coordinate 963 of DASPKS010000238.1, read as the reverse complement.
GCCAACGGTGAGCGGGGCGCGCACCTCCTCTTCCGTCCCGTTCCGCTTCACCTTCACGCCGACCACCTTCTCGCCTTCCCGGAGCAGCCCGGTGCAGGTGGCGCCCGTCCAGATCTCCGCGCCGGCGGCGACGGCCTGATCGAACACGAGCTTGTCGAACGTCACGCGGTCGCACACGAACCCAGGCGCGATGGGCTTGTCGAGCGCCTTCGTGAACGGGATAGCGGCCTCATCGCCGTAGGGCCCGGAGAACGTGACGCCCCACGAGTCGATCTGGGTCGCCTGCAGGAGCGGCTCGATCATCCCGAGCCGCTTCATCACGTCGACGGTCTTCCCCGAGAGCGCGTCGCCGCACGTCTTGTCGCGGGGGAAGGTGTCCTTGTCGAGGAGGAGGACGCGGAGGCCCTGGCGCGCCATCACGGCGGCGGCGGTGCTCCCGCCGGGGCCGGCCCCGACGATGACGGCGTCGTACATGCGGAGAAAGGCGGTGAACGCGGGCAGAGGATAGCCACATCCGGGAAGCGCGTCACCCCGGGGCCCGATTCCTCACCGGCCCTCCTTAAACCAAAAAAGTGAGGGCAAGCGATCCGTATCGCGCCGCGTCGACCTCCTACCGCTGCTGCCTTCCGGCCCTGACGGGGTTCAGAGGGAGCTGGCCGTACGGGACTTGCCCTCACTTTGCCGGCGAGCCCTTCGGCTGACCGGCCCCCCAATATAGCCTTTCGGCCGCTGGAGCAGGGCGAAGGGCGCGTGGAGATCACGACCGGGCGCTTTGTGAAGGAACCGGGGTTGCATTTATTTGTTTGAACAAGTAATTTACGGCCGTTACCAATAACCCAACCCTGGCTCTCATGGAAACGATCACGCAGGCCGTCGCCGTCCAGACCTTCGCCATCGACCCGACCCACTCGCGCGTGGGCTTCACCGTGCGCCACCTCGGCTTCAGCAAGGTGCGTGGGAGCT
>DASPKS010000237.1:0-5578 GCA_035628035.1 Rubricoccaceae bacterium | reverse complement strand
AGGCCGGGCTCGCCCTCCCCATCGTCGTCGTCCCCCCGTTCTGGGACACGTGGTGGTTCCGGCTCGGGCTCGTGCTGGCCGTGCTCGCGCTCGGGTTCGCCGGGGCGTGGGCCTCCCAGCGCGGCCGCCTCCGGCGGAGCGAGCAGCGGCGGGCGGAGCTCGCCGAGGCGCAGCGGCGGCTCTCCGAGAGCCGCGAGCAGGAGCGGCTCCACCTCGCGCGCGAGCTCCACGACGGGCCCGTGCAGGACCTCTACAGCGCCAACCTCCAGCTCGCGATGGCCATCGAGGCCCTCCACGCCAATGGCACCCTGAAGACGGCGCTGGAGACGCTCCAGCGCGTGCGGAACGCGCTCCGCGTGATCTGCGGCGCCCTCCGCCCGCCGGCCCTCGCGCCCTTCGGCCTGTCGGCCGCGCTCCGCTCCCTCGCCGACCACACGCAGGCCGCCTACCCCACGCCGAAGATCGAGCTGGACCTCGCCGCCGATGGGCAGCGGCTCCCCGAGGACGTCCGCCTCGCCCTCTTCCGCATCGCGCAGGAGGCCCTCAGCAACGCCGTCAAGCACGCCGCCGCGAAGACGGTCCGCGTCACGTTCCATCTCGACGCCGAGGAGGCCGCGCTCGAAGTCCGCGACGACGGACGCGGCTTCGTCGTCCCCTCGAACTGGCTCGACGGCGCGCGCGCAGGGCGGTTCGGGCTGCTCGGGATGGCCGAGCGGGCCGAGGCCCTCGGGGGGCGGCTCTCGATTACGTCGGCGCCCGGCGCCGGGACGGCGCTCCGCGTGGCCGTCCCCCTGCCGCAGCCGGCCGCCGAGCCCGCGCTGGCGTGAGCGCGCCCGGTCCCATCCGCGTCGCGCTGGCCGACGACCACGCGCTCTTCCGGGCCGGCGTTCACATGCTCCTCGACGGGGCCGAGGGGATCGAGGTCGTCGGCGAGGCCGCGACGGGGCGGGCCGCGCTCGACCTCGTGCGCGAGCGGAAGCCCGACGTGCTCCTCCTCGACATGGAGATGCCCGACATGACCGGCGTCGAGGTGGCGCGGCGCCTCCAGGCCACCGGCGCCGCCGTCCGCATCCTCGTGCTCTCGGCCTACGACGACGAGGAGTACGTCTCCGGCCTGCTCGACAACGGCGCGGCGGGGTACCTCACGAAGGAGGAGGTGCCCGAGCGGCTCGTTGCGGCCGTGCGCGGCGTGGCGCGCGGCGAGACGGGCTGGATGAGCCCGGGCGTGGCGGCGCGCATGTTCCGCCGCCGCGCGGCCGACGAGGAGGCGGCCTCGCTAAGCGCGCGCGAGCGGGAGGTGCTCCGCCTCATCGCGCGGGGCCTCGACAACGCCGCCATCGCCGGGCACCTCTTCATCTCGGAGAGCACCGTCAAGAACCACGTCACGAACATCTACGGGAAGCTCGACGTGCGCTCCCGCGCCGAGGCCGTCGCGTGGGCGTGGCGGCATGGCTTGATGGGCGGCGGGAGCGACGAGGAGTAGCTCCCCCATCCGCGTCGGCTGCCGACGAGTGGTTGTGGAATAGGACTTTAGCCCTATGCAAGGGGGCAGGCTCGTGCTGTACTATGAGGGCGCCACTCCGGTGGTGTCCTCTCTAGCCGGTCCCTTCCATGCGCCTCTCTACCCCGCTCTTCGTCGCAATCGTCTTCTTCGGCGAACCTGCCGCGTGGGCTCAGACGACCTTCACCGAGCTCGCCCTCTCGGACTCTTCCCTCCACGACAGCCCGGCGACGGACTTCTGGATCAACTCGTCCGCTCCGGCCGATGCCGACCTCGACGGCGACCTCGACCTCCTCATCCTGGGCATCCACGTCACGCACGCCACCGACTCGACGGCCGCCCTCATCGAAGACCGCCTGACGCTCTACCGCAACGACGGTCCGCTCGGCGACTCCGCCTGGGCGCTCACGCCCCTCCCGGCCCCCATCGGTAACCTCCAGGGCACCCGGGCCGACCTCGCGTGGGGGGACTACGACAGCGACGGGGACCTCGACGTCGTGCTCGGCGTGCAGGGCGAGGGCGGGTGGTACCAAGGGGCCATGGCGCTCTACCGCAACGACGGCGGCGTCCTCATCCGCACGACGACCGTGCTCCCGGACTACTTCGAGAGCAACGGGGCCCAGCAGGTGGACCGCCGCTCGATCACGTGGGCCGACGCCGACAACGACGGCGACCTCGACCTCCTCATCCCGTCGGTCTTCGCCTTCGTCGACGGGCACTACGAGTACGTCCCCACCGCGCTCCTCCGCAACGACGGGCCCGGCCAGGGCAACGCCTGGCGCTTTACCGATGTCGGGGCCGCCTTCCCGCCCACCCACGAGGCCACGACGGCGTGGGGGGACATGGACACGGATGGCGACCTCGACCTCCTCCTCGCCGACTTCGCCGAAGAGCTCAGCTTCGCCCGGACGTACCGCAACGACGGCGGCGTGTTTACCGAGGCCGGGCTCCCCCTCCCGCACGTCTCGGAGGGAACGGTCGACTGGGGAGACGCCGACGGCGACGGGGACCTCGACGTGCTCGCGGCCGGCTTGCTCCACGACGACTCCACCGGGCTCGGCGAGCAGGCCGTCCGCATCTACCGCAACGAAGGGACCCACTACGAGCCCGTCCTCGTTCAGCAGACCGGGGGAGGGAGCTGGACCGGCTTCACGGCCGCCACGTGGGCCGACTACGACTCCGACGGCGACGTGGACATCCTCGTTGCCGGGGGGGTGGAAGTCGGCCTCGACTCCGTAGGGGTGGCGCGGGTCTACGCCAACGAGGGCGGCACCTTCGTGCTCGCTGCCGAACTCCCCGCCCCCGACATCGGCTGGGCGGTCGGCACGTTTGCGTGGTACGATGTGGACGGCGACGGCGACCTCGACTACTTCGTGTCCGGGGGGTACGAGGAGAACGGGGGGCCGAGGTACGTGGCGCGGGCGCAGCTCTTCCGCAACGATGCCGTCGCGATGAACCACCCCCCGGCCCCGCCCAATGACCTCGTCGCCGTCCCCACGGAGAACAGTGTGACCCTCTCGTGGGGCGCGGCCGACGACGACCACACGCCGGCCGCTGCGCTCACGTACAACCTCTGGGTCCGGCTCGCGCCCGGCTCCGACATCGTCAGCCCGCAGTCGCAGCCAGACGGCAGCGGCACCCGGCTGCTCCCCGAGGCGGGCAACGTCTCGCACAACACGACGTGGACCCTCAGGGACCTGCCGGAAGGGGAGTACGAGTGGACGGTGCAAGCCATCGACAACGCGTTCAACGGGGGGGCCTTTGCCCCCACAGGCACGTTCACCATTGGTATGGTGACGACCGGGGAAGACGGTACCCCCCCGGCCCGGTTCGCGCTGCTCAGTCCCGTGCCGAACCCGTCGGGGGAGGTGGCCGTGGTCCGGTTCGACCTCCCCGAGGCGGCCGCCGTGGCCCTCCGCGTGTTCGACCTCCTCGGGCGGGAGGTCCTCGCCCTCCCCGCGCGCCCGGTGGGCGCCGGCGCCGCTCGCTCGCTCGCGGTCGACGTGGCGTCGCTGCCCGCGGGGTCGTACCTCTACCGCGTGGAGGCCGCGCGCGGCGGGACAACCGAGCACCGCACCGGCCAGCTCACCGTCGCCCGGTGATTCCCCAGAGAGGGAAGAAGCGCGCGGCCCGACCTCCACCGTAGGAGGCCGGGCCGCGCTGCGTTACCGATGCCCGAGGACGTTCCGGCGGTCAGGGGGAAGGGTCGCGGCGGCGCTCCGGTGCGGCGGCGAGGAGGAGCCACAGCAGGATCGCGGCGGGCAGCGCGAGCTGGAGGAGCAGGACCAGAAGCACGGGCGGGGGAAGCAAGCGGCGAGCAGCGGCGGCGGAGCGTTCGCCTATTTTGGCGGAGGAACCCCCCTCGAAGTTGCATGCCCCGCAAGATTTCTTCGCCCGCCGCCATCCCCGTGCCCGGGGGGAAGGTCATCGAGGAGCACGTGGGGCGGGTGAACACGGGGACGACGGCCCTCAGCGTGGCCCACATGGTCGCCCCGCCGGGCTGGACCGAGCCGTTCCAACGGCCCGCGTTCGACGAGGTCACCATCGTCCTTCGGGGGACGATGCGCGTGGAGCACGACGGCGGCGCGACCGACGTAGGGCCGGGCGAGACCGTTCTCGTCGAGCGGGGGGAGCGGGTGCGCTACGGCAACCCGTTCGACGCGCCATGTGAGTACTGGGCCGTGTGCGCCCCCGCGTTCAGCGTGGAGGGGGCCCGCCGCGAGCCCTAGGAGCGTGCCGAAATAGGACCCGTACCCTATGGCGGGGCGCGCGGCCTCCCTCTAGATTGCCCCTGCCCCTCTCCCTCTGGGCCCTCGCCCGATGCGCAACCACTACGCCCTGAGCCTTCTTGCCGCGTCCCTGCTGGCCGCGGGCGCCCCGCTCGCGCAACCCGCGTTCAGCCTCGTCTCGGCGAACTTCCCCGCGCAGCGCGGGCACGCCGCCGTCGCGCCGGCGGACTACGACGGCGACGGCGACTTCGACCTCCTCGCTATCCGGCAGGCGGTCTATTCGGTAGACCCGATGATGCGCCCCGTCCTCTACCGGAACGACAGCGTAAGCACCGCAGGGGTGTTCCTGTTCACGGAGGTGCCTTTCCCCGCGTCGCCGTATCCGGCCCAGGAGACCACCGCCGACCCCGATGGCGAGACCGTCTCGTGGAGCGACTACGACAACGACGGCGACGTGGACGCCCTCGTGGCGACGCCCTTCTACAGCGGCATCTATCGGAATGACGACAGCACGTTCGTAGAGGCCGTCGTGCTCCCCCCGTACAGCGAGTTCATCGGCGGCGCCTTCGACTCCCGCTCGGCCGTGTGGACCGACTACGACAATGACGGCGACGGCGACCTCTTTCTCTCCGAGAGGTTCGAGGCCGAGATCACTGTGGATTCGACGCGGCTCGTTCTGTACCGGAACGACGCAGGCTCCTTTACCCCCGCCGACACCACGTTCCCGTTCTACGCCGGCGCCCTGCACCTCACCACGGGAGACCTCGAAGGCGACGGGGACCTCGACCTCCTCTACCACGACGTCGGCTGGCACTGCGGCGGGCCTGTTGGACCTCCCGAGGGGGAGGAGTGCGTCGTCTTCTATGAGAACGCCAACGGCGCGTTCGTCCCCGACTCTCTCAGCTTCCCCATCGCCATCCACGGCAGCGCCAGTGATCTTGCCGACTACGACGGGGACGGCGACCTCGATATGCTCCTAGTAACGGAGCTGGGACGGGATCAGTACCCTCCAGACCCCTATAGCGCCGCGCTTCTCTACCGCAATGAGGACGGCGTATTCATCGCCGACACCCTCGAGTTCGAGATCTCCGGGGAGCGGGAGTTCAACCGAACCAAGGGCGCCGCATGGGCGGACTATGACGACGATGGGGACCTTGACGCGGTGGTCGTGGGAACGGTGATGCCAGGCCAAGATGGGCTCGCCATCCTCTTCGCGAACACCAACGGCACCCTCACCCACACCGCCGAGATCCCGACGGTCGACTTCTTCGGCACGGTCGCGTGGTTCGACCTCGACGGCGACGGCGACCTCGACTACCTGACCTCGGGCTACCTCAGCGGGCCCACC
>DASPKS010000236.1:0-4753 GCA_035628035.1 Rubricoccaceae bacterium | reverse complement strand
GACTTCGGCCCGAACGGGTACCACGGCACGGCGGAGGGTGCCACGCTGACACCGGACTGGCGGGGGCGGCCCAACCGGGCTTACGCCTTCGACGGGGATGACCGCGTCGCCCTCGGCGACGTCCTCAACGAGATCCGGGTGCCGTTCACGGTAGCCACGTGGGTCCGCTTCACCGAGGACAGCGTGGGCTCCCTTTTCCATTCGGACCTCTATCCGCGAACCGAGCCTGACTCCATGTACTACGGTGTTGGGTTACAGATCACCCACTGGGATCTTCGCGTCCACTATACCAGTGGGGGCCCCATCGGGCCCCAGTCCAGGCGGAGCAAGTACTCGTCGCCCGTTGGCCTCCATGATCGCTGGGTCCATGTGATTGGGGTCGTACGAGGCCCCCAGGACATGAGCCTGTACATGAACGGGCGGGACATCGGGGGGTACTACTCCGGTTCGGGCGGCCCTCTCCGGCACAACTTCTGGCAGGCGGTCATCGGGGACCGCTTCCGAGGGTCCATGGACGACGTAATGATCTTCGATCGGGCGTTGAGTGCGCACGAGGTCGCGCTGCTCTACCGCCTCATGCACGCCGACCAGGCGTAGTGGCGCCCTGCGGGTGCCTGGCCGCTAGCCCTTCGGCGGCGGCGTGGAGGCGTTCGCGGCGGAGGGCCGTCGAGAAGTGCGTGGCGATGCGGTCGCGCGCGCGCTGGCGCAGCTCCGGCGGCGCCGCGAGCGCCCGGCGCAGCGCGCCGACGAGCTCGTCCAGCTCGGGTGTCTCGACGACGAACCCGGCGTCGCCGATGGCGTCGGGGATGCCGGCGACGGCACTCCCCACCGGCACGCACCCGCACATCATTGCTTCGCAGAGCACGTTGGGTAGCCCCTCCGACCGGGAGAACTGCGCGTAGACGGAGCTCCCAGCGTAGGCCGTGCCGAGCGCCTCGCGCGGGACCGACCGCTCCAGCGTGACGTTCGGCGGGAGCGGCCGCCCGAACGCCTCCCGCACGACGGCCTCCACGACGCCGACGGCGCGGAACGCCACATCGGGCATCCGCTCGGAGGCGGCGAGGAAGAGATCGAGCCCCTTCCGGAAGTACGTCCGCTCGCGGTCCACTAGGCCGACCGTCAGCACCGACGGCGCGCGCTCCGCGGGCCCTATGGGCCACGCCGCCGGGTCGAACCCGAACGGGATGACGGTGACGGGCGTCGTGAGGTCGGGCATCTGGTTGAGGATGCCGTCGTGGAGGACGTCGGGCCAGGCGCCGAACCGGTTCTCGAACCGGACGAGCGCCTCCGTGCAGGGGAGGAGGAGGCTGGCGTTGCGGAAGACGTACCGCGCGAGCGGCGCGCGCCAGCTGATCATCACGCCGTGGTTCACGGCCGGGAGCGTGTTCGCCTCGTAGCCTCCCATCGCGAGGGCGACCGGGATCCCGGCGCGGCGCGCGAGTAGCGTCGGCAGGACCATGTGATGATCCACGAACCACCCGTAGACGAGCGCGGCCCCCGGCAGTTCGCGGCGGAGCCACCGGAGCTGCGAGGCCCAGAGGCCCGCGAGCCCGGCGGCCGACGTCGCGCGCTTCCCGTCGAAGCAGAACGGGCGCACGTCGTACCGCTCGGCGAGGAGCCGCCGGTCGTCCTCGACGAACGTGGTCAGGCCGAGGTGGATGAGGAGGACCTTCGGGCGTACCGGCATCGGGGGCTCACTCCGGCGCCCCCTCCCACGTCAGGATGTCGCCCTCCCCCTTCTCCGGGCTGTCGTGGCCCTCGGCGAGGAGCGGCTCCTTCTTCTCGGTGATGTTGTACCCCATCTGCTGCCACTGGTTGGCGAGGTACGCGTTCCACTCGGCGTAGTGCGCCCACTCCTGCGGGAGCTCGTCGTCGGCGAAGATGGCCTCGACGGGGCACGTCGGCACGCACGCATTGCAGTCGATGCACTCGTCGGGGTGGATGGCGAGGAAGTTCGGCCCCTCGTAGAAGCAGTCCACCGGGCACACCTCCACGCAGTCGGTGTACTTGCAGTTGATGCAGGGCTGGGCGACGACGTAAGGCATGGGCGCGGAAGCGTGGGCAGGAGAAAAGCGTTACCGGAGGGGACACCCCGGCGGCTGAAAATACACCGGCGCCTGAATGGCCGCCGACCCCTACGTTCCTGCCATGCGCCTCCTCCCTGCCTTCCTCCTCGTTGCCCTTGCCCTCTCTGGGTGCTCGGGTACGAACCGCCTCCGCGAGGTGGACCTCCGCGGGCGCACCGTCGCCGTGATGGCGGCGATCCCGCCGCACCCCCGCGTGCAGGCCGGCGACCCCGGCGAGGCCGCCATCAACCCGTACGACCCCATCGGGAGCGCCGTCCGCGTGGGTACGGCCGCGGCGAAGTACCGCGAGGCCCGCCGCGCCCAGGCCCGCCTCGACAGCGCCGCCAGCCGCGTCGATGTGGCCGACCGGATTGCCCGCCAGGTCCTCGCCCAGAGCGCCGACCGCCTCGGCTTCGCCCCCGTCGGCGCCCCCACCGACGCCGACTTCCTCCTCGACCTCCGCCTCGCCGACGTCGCCCTCGTGGCCGACTCGTTCGAGGGCGCCACGTACTTCGTCCTCGAAGGGGAAGTGCTGTTCATGAACCCCGACAACGGACGGCTCCTCTGGCGCGTCCGCCTCCGCGAGCGCGAGGTCCTCGACGCCTCCGTCTTCGGGCTCCCCGCCGCCGCCGGCAACGTCATCACCGCGCGTGCGCTGGCGGCCCTCTCGGAGACCGAGCTCACCACCGGCCTCGAGCGGCTGGCCGACTTCGCCGCCGGCCGCATCACGGACCGCCTCACGCGCGACTACTTCCGCTCCCGCCGCGGCGCCTGACCGGTGGGGGGATCACGGAGGGGAGCGGATCGTCTAAGGGCCCGGGTCGCCTCAGCGGCCCTTTCCTTTCTATTCCCGCTCCTCTAACCCCCCCTCCCATGGCCGACCATCCCGCGAACCAGCGCACCGACGGCGCCCTCGACGAAGCCAAAGGCAAGGTGAAGCAAGCCTGGGGCGACCTCACCGACGACAACTCCACCCACGCCGAGGGCCAGGTGGACGAGATCAAGGGCAAGGCGAAGCAGAAGATCGCCGACGTCCGCCAGGACGTCCGCGAGAACATCTGACCACGCCCTTCAAACGTAAAAGCGCCCCGGCTGGCTGTCGCTGGCCGGGGCGCTTCGCTTTTAGCGCGAGGCTCGCTCAGAACATCTCGAAGAGGTCGCCGGTCTGCTGCGGCTGCTCGAGGTCGAAGTGGGCGTAGGCCCGGCGCGTGGCGACGCGCCCGCGCGGCGTCCGCGCCATGAACCCCTCCTGGATGAGGTACGGCTCGTAGACCTCCTCGATGGTGCCGGGGTCCTCCGTCACGGCGACGGCGAGCGTGGAGAGCCCGACGGGCCCGCCGTCGAACTTCTGCATGAGCGAGAGGAGGATCCGGGCGTCCATGTCGTCGAGGCCAGCCTCGTCCACGTCGAGCGCGTTGAGGGCGCGCTCGGCCACCTCGCGCGTGATGCGGCCGTCGCCCTCGACCTCCGCGAAGTCGCGCGTGCGGCGGAGGAGCCGGTTCACGATGCGCGGCGTGCCGCGCCCGCGCCGGGCGATCTCGTAGGCCCCGTCCTCGGCGATCTCGATCCCCATCAGCCCCGCCGAGCGGACGACGATCTGCTGGAGCACGTCGGCCGTGTAGTAGTCGTACCGGAAGTCGATCCCGAAGCGGGCGCGGAGCGGGGCGGTGAGGAGCCCCTTCCGCGTGGTGGCGCCGATGAGCGTGAACGGCGGGAGCGCGATGCGGACCGAGCGCGCGCTGGGCCCCGAGTCGATCAGCACGTCGATGGCGTAGTCCTCCATCGCGGAGTAGAGGTACTCCTCGATGACGGGCGAGAGCCGGTGGATCTCGTCGATGAAGAGGATGTCGCCCTCGTCGAGGTTCGTGAGCAGGCCGGCGATGGAGGCGGGCTTGTCGAGGGCGGGCCCGCTCGTCGTCTTGACGGCGGCGCCCATCTCGTGCGCGACGATGTGGGCGAGGGTCGTCTTCCCGAGCCCGGGGGGGCCCGAGAGGATGACGTGGTCGAGGGCCTCGCCGCGCTGGAGGGCGGCCGTGAGGAACACCCGGAGGTTGTCCTTGATCTTCTCCTGCCCGATGAACTCGTCGAGCGAGGACGGGCGGAGGGCCTTCTCGAAGTCCTCGTCCTTGCGGACGGCGTCGAGGGGGCCGCGCGGGGCGTCGGCGGGGGTAGAGGCCATGAGCGAATAAGCAGCTTGTTACGGCCAAAGTACGCCGGGGTGGTGTCAGGGGATGGCACCGGGCGCGGGCTTCCGCCCCCTGCGCCGGCCCGGTTTCAATTGACATCCCCGGCCCCCCGCACTAGGTTGACCGCATGTTCGCCGTAGGCCCCGTCCTCGTCTCCGACGCCGTCCTCGACGCGCCCTTCGCATGCGCGCTCGGGAAGTGCCGCGGCGCGTGCTGCGTGCAGGGCGTCCGGGGGGCGCCGCTGGAGCCGGAGGAGCGCGCCCAGCTGGAGGCCGCGCTCCCCGTCGTGTGGGACCGCCTCCGCCCCGCCGCGCAAGCCACGATCCTCCGCGAGGGAACGTGGGAGCGGGACGCCGAGGACGGCTCCTTCGCCGTGATGACCGTCGGCGGGAACGAGTGCGTGTTCGCCGTCTTCCGGGGGGGCGTGGCGAAGTGCGCGATCCAGGAGGCCCACCGCGAGGGGCTCCTCGCCTTCCCCAAGCCGATCTCCTGCCACCTCTA
>DASPKS010000235.1:0-2201 GCA_035628035.1 Rubricoccaceae bacterium | reverse complement strand
GCCCCCGCCCGCCGAGAATGCGCCGGCCCGAAAATGATTGTGTTTTGGCGCGAGTAGCGATAGAAGTAGCTGCTCGCGCGGGGAGTGATGGTCAAAGCGTTAGCGCATGAGGCGATCTACGACGTGGTGGCCGGGCTGCTGGCCCCGCTGCCGCGCGGCCGCCTGCTCGACGTGCCGGCGGGCGAGGGCGCCCTCGCCTCGCGCCTCGTCGGCCTCGGGTTCGACGTCCGGTGTTGCGACCTCTACCCCGAGATGTTCCGGCTGCCCGACGTCGAGATCAAGCGCGGCGACCTGACCTCGACGCTCCCTTACGACGACGGCAGCTTCGACTACGTCGTCTGCGTCGAGGGGCTCGAACACATCGAGAACCCGCACCAGGCGGCGCGGGAGTTCGGCCGCCTCCTCCGCCCCGGCGGGCGCCTCATCACGAGCGTCCCGAACATCCTCAACATCGAGGAGCGGCTGAAGTGGCTCCTCTACGGCTATACCTCGCACTTCAAGCCGCTCTCGCGGGAGCACCTGGCGAAGATGAGCGAGGAGTTCGGCGGCCGCGAGGAGGTGGCCCTGCACATCAACCCCATCGCCTACCCCGAACTCAGGTACGTCCTGGAGAAGAACGGCTTCGAGCTTCTGGGGCTGCACCGCGACCGGCCGAAGAAGAACTCCTGGGCCTACTTCCCCTTCGTCGCCCTGATCCGTGTGCTGAACCGCTGCCAGCCCGCGCGGAGGAGGTCGGAGCGGTGGGCGGCGGAACTCCAGTCCGACGAGGTGCTGCTCGGCGGCAACACCCTCGTCGTCGAGGCGGTGAAGAGTTAGCCGCGTCCGGGGCGGGAGCGATGAGCATCAGGCCGTTGAGCGAGCGGGTCGCGGAGCGGGCGCGCGAGTGGGGCGTGGCCGTCGAGGAGGGTCTGGAGACGCACAGCTCGTTCGTGGCGTTCGGGCGGCGCGGCGGGCGGGCCGTGGTGCTGAAGGTGCTGCGCGGGCCGGGCGACGAGTGGCGGTGCGGCGAGGTGCTGGAGGCGTTCGCCGGCCGCGGGGCCGTGAGGGTTTACGAGCAGGTCGGGGGCGCGGTGCTGATGGAGCGGCTGAGGCCTGGGACACCGCTCACAAGGGTGACGCTCGACGGCCGCGACGAGGAGGCGACGGAGATTCTGGCCGAAGTCATCCGACGAATGTCCCGGCCGGCCCCGCCGCCTGAAGGGACCGTGACCGTCGAGGAGTGGGGCAGAGGGTTCGGGTGGTATCTGGCGAGCGGCGACAGTCAGATACCGCGTGACCTCGCCGAGCAAGCGCAGGACGTGTACGCGGGGCTCTGCGCGTCGCAGCGGGGCGTGAGGCTTCTGCACGGCGACCTCCATCACTACAACGTGCTGCTTGATGACGAGCGCGGGTGGCTGGCGATAGACCCGAAGGGCGTCGTCGGCGAGGCCGAGTACGAGATCGGGGCCGCGCTGCGGAACCCTTTCGAGAGGCCGGAGGTCTTCGCCACGCCCGAGGCCGTCGAGCGGAGGGTCAGGCGCTACGAGGCCGAGTTGAAGCTGGACGCGGGGCGGGCGCTGGCGTGGGGCTTCGCCCAGGCCGTCCTCTCGGCGATCTGGGGAATAGAAGACGGGTTCACGGTTGACGACCGAAGCCCGACCATCATGCTCGCGCGCGCCATCCGGCCGATGCTCTGAACAGGTCGGGGCGTGAAAGGAGGGGATGATGAGAGCGTTGCTGTTGGCCTTAGCGTTACTCCTCGTGCCGGCCGCCCGGCCCGCGGCCCAGACGTTGCCGGAGTGGCAGCGCGTCTACACCTTCGAGGACAGCTTCATAGACATCAACACCTCCTGGATATTCAACGACAGCGACGGCGTCTTCCGCGTGACCTTTCGGTGGAGCTTCGAGAGGCCGGAGGCGCTCGCCGGCGACCCGTCGGTGAGGTACAAGAGCCGCGTCGAGGTCTTCCAGTTCGACTGCGAGGGCCGGCGCTTCCGTCCGCGCGAGGTCACGCTGTTCGACGAGCGCGGGCGGGCCGTCGGGCCGGGCTGGAAGGAGACGGAGGGGGCCTGGAGGGTGGTGCCGTCCGGGGGCATGACGGAGAAGCTGTTGCGCAAGCACGTCGGCAAGGCCCCGCGGTCTCAGGGGCGGCAGGTGAGCTGGCGGGAGGCGTTCGGGGTCGGCGCGCCGCACGCGCGCGTCTGCGACGCGGAGTGCCTGGG
>DASPKS010000234.1:0-37167 GCA_035628035.1 Rubricoccaceae bacterium | reverse complement strand
AGCGCGGTTAAGCGGAAGCGCGGTTAAGCGGAAGGGGGTCGGGCCGCACCGGAAGAGCGGAGGGTTGCGCATATCCCCAGACGCACCGTAGCGTGGACCTGTAGACCCTGGAAAGAACCAACACGGTGCATCGTCGTGCCGCGCTCAGCTCCGTTCCTCCTCCTCGCCGCACTGATCGTCGCCGCCTGCGGGGGCAACGGCCCTTCCGAGGACCCTCCTCAGGACGTGGAGGACCTCGTAGCGGAGCCAACGCGGCCGAAGTCGGAATGCCAGCCGCCGGGGCCGCTCGCAGGCGAGTGGCTCGCCACGGCAGTGGTGGCGGGGTTCAGCGGGACCCCCGACGGCGAGCTCCGTGTCCGGTTCAGAACGTCGGGGCAGTTCGAGATCGAGGACCACACCGCGACGCCGCCGCAGCGGAGCGAGGGCCGCTTCTGCGTCCTTGGGCCTGACCGGGTGCGGCTGGTGGTGGACGGGGGTAGCGGCGGCGAGGTCCCGTACGAGGTCTCCCCCGATGGGCGCGCGCTCACGCTCACGCAGGCCGGCTTCTCGGTGACCTACACCCGCGTGGGCGGCGGATAGGTCTGTCGGAGCGTTCACCGACGCCGTCGAGGTGCGCTTCCAGTAGGGAGAAGGCGCGCTTGCCCGGGTGGGCCGGGCGGCGTAGCATGGCGGCGGCTCCCGTCGGCCGCCCGCGCGCGGCCCCGCGATGCGGCGCTCCCCGTTCTCCTTGGCGGCCCTCCCTGCGCAGGGTGCAGCGCTCGCGCTCCTCGGCCTCGCGTTCGCCGGGCCGGCGCCCGCGCAGGAGCGCCACGTCCGGCTCTTTGCGGCGGAGGCCGGGCTGTCGGCGCCCGGCGTGCGCAGCCTCGCGCAGGACGCGGCGGGCTTCCTGTGGATCGGCACCGTCGGCGGGCTCTATCGCTACGACGGGATCGAGATGCGGCGGTGGGCGCCGGACGTCCTCACCCCGCCCGTCCGCGAGTTCGCCGCGGCGCCGACGGGCGAGGTCATCGTCGTGCAGGACGAGGGCGATGGCGCCGTCTTCACCCTCACCGAGGGCGGCGCGGCCCCCGTCGCTGGTCCCGAGGGGACGCCGCTCACACGCGCCCGCAGCGCGGCCTTCGACGCGCGGGGGCAGCTGTGGGTGGCCCGCGCCGACACGCTGCTCCGCCGCGACCGGCGCGGCGCGTGGCGCGCGTTCGCCCCGGCGGCCTGGCGCGGCGCGCGGGTCCGGCTCGTACGCGCCGCCCCGGAGGGGGGCTTCTACCTCGTCGCCGGGCCGGTCGTCTGGCGCCTCATGCCGGGCGCCCCGCTCCAGCGGATGGGCGAGGTAGACCGCGCGGTGGACCTCCTCCCACAGCCGGGCGGGCGCGTGCTCGCGCTCACTTTTGGCGGCGAAGTGTGGGAGCTGACCGACGGGCCCGACCGCCTCCGCTTTTCCGGCCTCGCGGCGGGCGCGCCCGGGCGCGGCATCGCCCTGGCGCAGCGCGGCTCGACGCTGTGGGTGTCCATCGACCACTACCTCGTGGCCCTGCCCTCGGGCCAGCCCCCCGAGATCACGGGGACGGAGCACGGCCTCGTCGGCGGCGGGCCGCTCCTCGTGGATCACGAGGGCAGCCTCTGGATGGGCTCCTTCGGCGGCCTCTACCAGCTCCCCGAGCCGGAGACGGCGCTGTGGACCGAGCGGACCGGGCTCCCCTCCAACCACACCCGCTTCCTCGCCCGCACCGGCGACTCGCTCTGGGTCACGACGTGGCAGGGCGCGGGCTACCTCCGGATGGGCGCGGGCCGCTGGCAGTTCCACACGCCCCCCTGGCACACGGTCTCCCGCATGCATGTGGGCCGCGACGGGACGCTCCGGATGGGGAGCAGCTGGGGGTTCCTCGCGATCCGCGGGGGGCGTGTGCGGCGCGTGCATCCCACCAGGACCGGGCTCCTCGCCTTCGACGAAGGGCCAGCGGGTACGCTGCTGCTCGGCACCGGCCTCGGGCTTTTCCGCGTGGAGGTCGACCGCATGACGCCGATCCCCGGTCTGCCTTTCCCCGAAGCGGAGCCCTGGGTGGATGCGGTGCGCGTCGGCCGTGCCGATACGCTGTGGGTAGCGCACGACGAGACGATCTGCCGCGCGCCCGTCGAGGCCGCCCTCACCGGGCGCACCGCGTGGATGTGCGACACCATCCCGGGCATCGCGCATGTGACCGCCTTCGCCGAGATGCCAGGCGGGACCCTGTGGGCTGCGACCAACCGCTTGGGCGTGCTCGTCCGCCGCGCCGGCCGGTGGGTGCCCCTCCCGGGAAATCGTGCGCTGCCGTCGGGCTTCGTACAGGGCCTCGTGCCGTCGCCACGGGGGGGGGTGTGGATCGTGGGCGTCGGGATGGCGCTGCGTGTGACGGAGGACCCGGCCGCACCCGAAGGATGGCGTGTCCACGAGCGCCTCACGGGCTGGCACGGCCTCCCCGCCGTCGATGCCGCCGACCTCCTCGAAGACCCCGATGGCACGCTGTGGCTGACCACCCCGCACGGACTCGTCCGGGTCCCGCCGGCCGCGCGTGACGCCCTGCCGCGGCCACCGCGCGTAGCGCTCGTGGACGTGCGCGTGGACGGGCATCCGGTCGCGCGCCGCGCCGCGCTCGCGCTGCCGCACGACCGCAACCGCCTCGAGCTCCACTTCGCCGCGCTCTCCTTCCGCGACCCCGGCCGTCTCCGGTACCAGGTCCGCCTCGGCCCTGGCCGGCCGTGGGCCGAGGCTTCGCAGCCAACCTTCCGCTGGGTAGACCTCTCGCCGGGCACGTACCGCGCCGAGGTGCGCGCTTCGCTCGACGGCGTGCGGTGGTCGCCGCAGCCGGCCACCTTCGCCTTCCGCGTCGAGCCGCCGTGGTACCAGCGCGGGTGGGCACTCCTCGGGTTCGCCCTCGCCGGTGCGGCCGCGCTCTACGCAGGCTACCGCGCCCGCCTCGCCTACCTCCTCGGGCTGGAGCGCCAGCGCACCCGCATCGCGACCGACCTCCACGACCAGGTCGGCTCCGGGCTCGGCAGCATCAGCATCCTCTCCGGCGTTCTCGCCGGCGACGCGCTGGCCGAGCCGGACCGCCGCCAGGTCGCGCACCAGATCGCCGCCACGGCCGAGGACCTCGGCGGCGCCCTCTCCGACATCATCTGGGCGCTCGACCCCCGCACGCCGACGCTCCAAGCGCTGGCCGAGCGCCTCGTCGAGCACGGCCGCCGCCTCTTCGCCGACGACGTGACGGCGTTCACGGCCGACCTGCCCGAGACGTGGCCGCCGGAACCGCTCGCGCTGCCGCTACGCCGGGCCGTCCTGCTCGTCGGGCTGGAGGCGCTCCACAACGCGGCCCGGCACGCCCGTGCCCGCCACGTCACCCTCCGCCTGCGGCCCGACCGTCGGGCCTGGTTGCTCGCCGTGCGCGACGACGGGGCGGGCTTGCCGACGGAGGTCCGCGCGGGCGGACGCGGACTCGAAGGGATGCGCCGCCGCGCCGCTGAGATTGGCGGCGAGATCGCGTGGGGCACGCCGCGCGGCGGCGGCACCGAGGTCGTGCTCCGCTTCCCGCTCCGGCCGCTCCGCCGGCCGCGCCGCTTCCTCGGCGCGCGGCGCGATCCGCACGGATAGCGCGGCTCACATCATTATGCGGACACCGGGGCGCACCGGGCCTCCTACTTTCTCCCGATCGCTCCCCTCCCCACCGTGCCGGTCCGGGTAGTCACCATCGAAGACGACGCGCGCTACCGGGCGAGCCTGGAGGTGCTTCTCGGGCACGCGCCCGACTTCGCGCTCGCCGGCGCCTTCGGTTCGCCGGCCGCGGCGCTGGCCGCGCTCCCCACCGACAACGATGGGGACGGCTGGGACCTCGTCCTGATGGACCTCGAGATGCCAGGGATGAACGGCGTCGAGGGGACGCGCCGGATCAAGGCCCGCCTCCCCGACGCGAAGGTCGTCGTGCTGACGGTCTACGAGGAGCGCGCCAAGATCGTCGAGGCCATCTGCGCCGGGGCCGACGGCTACCTCGTCAAGCGCACGCCCGCCGAGCAGCTCCTCGCGCAGCTCCGCGACGTCGTGGCCGGGGGCTCGCCCCTCTCGGCCGGCGTGGCGCGGACCGTGCTCGACCTCGTGCGGCACGTCGGCGCGGTGCCGGGCAACGGGCACGAGGCCGACCGCCTCGGCCTGACCGCGCGCGAGCAGGAGGTGCTCCGCGCGCTCGTCGACGGGCTCAGCTACAAGATGGCCGCCGACCGCCTCGGCGTGAGCCTCGACACCGTGCGGAGCCACATCCGCGGCGTGTACGGGAAGCTCCAGGTGCACAGCGTGGCCGAGGCCGTCGGCCGGGCGCTTCGCGAAGGGCTGGTCTAGGGAGCGCCTAGGGGGTCTCACATCATCGTGCGATTGTGGCGCGGCGCGCCCGTCGGCGACCTTGTTGTCGCCTTCTCCACCAAGGGTCTCTGCGCGCTCATACGCGGAGGCTGGAGTGACCCCCACATGCGTACGTCTACTCTGATCCTCTCGGTCATGCTCTCAGGGGTGATAGTGCCCGCCGCGCTGAACCCGCCGCGCGCGCAGCCCGCCGGAGGCCGGGGCGAAGCGCTCACGGTGGCGACCCGGGACGCAGACACACCTATGGCGAACGCGACGGTCCGCCTGAGCAACGGATGCACCGGCGTGCTGATCCGCCCCGACATCGTCCTCACCGCCGGGCACTGCCTGGAGCCGGCCCCGGAACGGACACCGGGCGAGTGGCACTCGCTCGCGGCCGTCGGCGTCCCCCGCAGCGTGAGCTTCGGCGTCGACCGCACCGCCTTTCGTGAGACGATCCCTGCGACCCACTACAACCCCGCTGGCTACGACGACATCGTGCTGCTCGCGCTGGCGCGCCCGGTCGCACCGAGCGTGGCGATCCCCCAGCCGGTCCTGCTGCGGACCCCTTCACCGAGGCCCACCGCGTTCTGGCGCGGGCAGCGCTTCGTGATGGCTGGCTGGGGCGGCACCGAGACCGAGGCAGCCCCCCGCTTCCGCCTGACGGCCAACGCTCGCGACGGCGTCATCCCGTTCGTCTCGTTCGGCGTGCTCCAGCCGCACCTGATGCGCGTCTCCGGCGAGGGCGGGGCGACCGTCATCCCGGGCGATTCCGGAAGCCCGCTCTACTGGACCAACCCCGCGACGGGCGCCCGCACGGTGGTGGGCGTCGCGCAGGGCACCGAAGGGGGCGGCGGGCGCTATGTCGTCACGTTCGGGCAGGGCGGGCTGGACAGCGACAGGCGCGAGCACCCGAACATCGCCGCATGGCTCGAAGCTGGCCTGCGCGTTTCCGCCTGCGCGCAACTCCGGCGGCAGGCCCAGGTGGGCGCACCGACGCGCAACCTGTACAACTGGTGGAGCAGCGGGCGAGCGGACCACTTCGCCACGGCCGACCCGGAGTGGGCCGGCTGCGACGGGGAGCGCATCGTCAGCCCGGCCGGGGCGAGCTACACCTTCACGCGGCTTGAGGGCCTCCTCTTCAGCCCCGACCACCCGCAGCCGGAGGGGACCGTCCGGCTCTCGACATGGTGGCACGCCGCACGCGGCGACAACTTCCTCACCTCCCTCCCCGACGCACGCCCCCGCGACCCACTCGTCGGGGGGCGCTACGCCTTCGTGCGGCACGAAGGCTACCTCTACGCGCCCGACCGGCCGCGCCCGGCCACGCCCACCGTCCCGCTCTACAGCTGGTTCAACGCTACGCGAGGGGACTACTTCACCACGACCGACCCACGGTGGGCCGGCCGGCCCGGCGACCGACGGGAGGGCTACGTGTTCCATAGGCTCGAAGGCTACCTGCTTCCGTCCCGGTAACGCGGGCTATCCGCATGCGGGCTAGCAAAGCGGGAGGCGCGGGTATCTTGGCCCGCGCCTCTCACTGCTCCCGATGCCCGACCCTTCGCCCGACGCACACGACCCGTTGGCTGAGCTGGAACGCCGCCGCGCGGAAGCACTCGCCGGGGGGGGGACCGAGCGCATCGCGAAGCAGCACGAGAAGGGGAAGCTGACGGCGCGCGAGCGCGTCGACCTCCTCCTCGACAAGGGCTCGTTCCAGGAGCTCGGCGGGTTCGTCCGTCACCAGGCCACCGGTTTCGGGATGGAGAAGACGCGGCCCTACGGCGACGGCGTCGTGACGGGCTACGGGACGATCAAGGGGCGGCTCGCGTACGTCTTCAGCCAGGACTTCACCGTCTTCGGCGGCTCGCTCGGGCTCGCCCACGCCGAGAAGATCGTCCGCCTCATGAAGCTCGCCCTCGAGAACGGCGCGCCCATCATCGGGCTCAACGATTCCGGCGGCGCGCGCATCCAGGAAGGCGTGGACTCCCTCGGCGGCTACGCCGACATCTTCCTGCTTAACACCCTCGCGAGCGGCGTCGTCCCGCAGATCAGCGCCATCATGGGGCCGTGCGCGGGCGGCGCCGTCTACTCCCCGGCCATCACCGACTTCGTGTACATGGTGGAGGGGACAAGCTACATGTTCGTGACGGGCCCGAACGTGGTGAAGACCGTTACGAACGAGACGGTCACGCAGGAGGAGCTCGGCGGCGCGCGTGCCCACGCCGAGAAGAGCGGCGTCTGCCACGTCGTCGCGCGGAACGACGCCGACTGCCTCCTCAAGATCCGCGACCTCTTCGACTACCTCCCGCAGAACTGCGAGGACCCGCCGCCGACGCGCCCCACGAGCGATCCGGTCGACCGTGCCGACGACGCGCTCGACACGCTCGTCCCTGAGAACCCCAACAAGCCCTACGACATCCACGACGTGATCCGGCGCGTGGTGGACGACGGGCGGTTCTACGAGATCCACGCCGACTACGCGCCGAACCTCGTCGTCGGCTTCGCGCACCTCGGCGGGCGGAGCATCGGGGTCGTGGCGAACCAGCCGGCCGTGCTCGCGGGTGTGCTCGACCTCAGCTCCTCCGTCAAGGGGGCGCGGTTCGTCCGCTTCTGCGACGCCTTCAACATCCCGCTCGTCGTGTTCGAGGACGTGCCAGGCTTCCTCCCGGGGACGGACCAAGAATGGCGCGGGGTCATCCGGCACGGGGCCAAGCTGCTCTACGCGTTCTGCGAGGCCACCGTCCCGAAGATGACCGTCATCACGCGGAAGGCCTACGGCGGCGCCTACGACGTGATGAACTCGAAGCACATCCGGGGCGACCTCAACTTCGCCTGGCCCACCGCCGAGATCGCCGTGATGGGGCCGAAGGGCGCCGTCGAGATCATCTACAAGAAGCAGATCGCGGAGGCCGACGACCCCGCCATCGCCGAGGCCCGCTTCACCGAGGAGTACCGGACCCGCTTCGCGAACCCCTACGTCGCCGCCGAGCGGGGGTACATCGACGACGTAATCCGGCCCCGCGACACCCGCCGGGTGCTCATCCGGGGGCTGGAAATGCTGAAGAACAAGGTGGCCCAGAACCCGCGGCGGAAACACGGCAACATCCCGCTGTAGACACCGCTGTAGGAGGTAGGCCTACAGGCCTCAAAGGCCCTGTCTGACCCGTTTGGACCGCTCCACCGTGGATATGTGGAGAGTGCGGTGGATAACGGCAGGCTGCGCCAACGGGCTAAGCGCTTCCGCACCCCTGGAAGGTGGCCCTGCTAAAAAATGAACGTTTGATGCAGGACGGGGTTGAGAAGGGTGCTCTAAGGCTCTAGTTTAGGGGTGTCCGCGTCCGTCCTACCTAGCACAGCTGTCCCCATGCGATTCCTTGCTCCCGCGCTGCTAGGCACGCTGCTCCTTCCTACGGCTTATGCCCAGCCCGCCGCGGAGGCTCCGACGCGCTCGCGCCCTGCTCAGGTGATCCCCACCGGAGTAGAGACGCCCGCGCTCGACGCCGCCGCCGCGGACTCGCTGAGCCCCGAGCAGCTTGCCCGCCGCATTGCCCGCCTCCGCGTCCGCCAGGCCGAACTCCTCGAGGCCGAAGCCTCGGGCCAGAGCCGCCGCTACCAAGAGATCCTCGACGGCCTCGTGGCCGACCTCCAGCTGCTCGCCGCCCTCCCAGGTGTGGCCGAGGACGCACGCTTCCGCGACGTCTTCGCCTCGATCATGGGCGAGTATGAGCGGTTCTACGACGAGCCCATGCTCGACCGCGGAGAGATCTACCCGTTCCTCCAGGCGGCCTTCGCCGACCTCAACGCCGTCGACGGCCCGCTCCTCGAGGACGTGGAGCTGCCAGAGTTCAGCGCTTCGGCCGTCGCCGTGGCGGCGACGATCCCGATGGAGGTCAACCGCCTCGTCGAGCGCTCGCTGTCGTACCTCCGCCGGTCGGACGGCCACACGAGCCGCCTCCGCACGCGCGCCGACACGTACTTCCCGATGATCGAGCGCATCCTCGCCGAGGAGGGCGTGCCCGACGAGCTGAAGTACCTCGCGATGGTGGAGAGCGCGCTGAACCCTCGCGCGCGCAGCCACGCCGGCGCCGCCGGCCTCTGGCAGTTCATCCCCGCGACGGGCCGCGCCTACGGCCTCCGCGTGACGAGCGAGATCGACGACCGCCTCGACCCCGAGAAGTCCACGCGCGCCGCCGCCCAGCACCTCCGCGACCTCTACGAGCGGTTCGGGGACTGGCACCTC
Source organism: Rubricoccaceae bacterium (assembly GCA_035628035.1). Classification (GTDB taxonomy): domain Bacteria; phylum Bacteroidota; class Rhodothermia; order Rhodothermales; family Rubricoccaceae; genus DASPKS01. The sequence goes on along the minus strand of DASPKS010000234.1, from coordinate 28,564 downwards.
GCCCTCGCGGGGTACAACTGCAACCCCGCCCGCATCCAGCGCGCCATCCAGACCTTCGAGAGCCGCACGGGCCGCCGCGCCACGTTCTGGGACATCTACAACGACATCCCGAGCGAGACCCGCAACTACGTCCCGATGTTCATCGCTACGGCGCTCCTCCTCTCCAACCCGGACCACGGCGGCGAGCGCGGGGCGATGTACACCTACGACCAGGTCCCCGTCCGCAGCGGGACGACGCTGCGTGAGGTGGCCCAGCTCATCGGGACGAGCACCGACGTACTCGAGGCGCTGAACCCGTCGCTCCGGCGCAGCCGCGTGCCCGAGCAGCGCGACCCGTGGATGCTCCGTATCCCCGTCGGGAGCTATTCGCGCAATGCGTCGGACCTCGACGCGCTCGCGCCGCGGTACATGCCCGACCGCACGGCCTTCGCCGCGCAGACCGTCCACTACGGCGCGCGGAACGTCCGCCCGCTCGCGCCAGCCGACGAGGCCGAGCTCGTCGCGGCGCGCCGCCCCCGCAGCGAGGGCTCAACCCGCCTGGCCGACGCCGCCCGCCGGCTCCGCGAGGAGCGCGGGGAGCGCGAGCCCAGCCGCACGGAGCGCCCGCGCGAGACCACGCGCGACGCCGAGCCCGCCGCGACCGAACCCGCCACGCCCGTCCGCACCGTCGCCGACGAGGCGCCCGAGCGGGAGACGCGCCGCACGACCCCGCGACGGAGCGAGACCCGCAGCCCGCGGACGCAGACGCACCGCGTCCGCCGGGGCGAGAACCTGACCCAGATCGCCGCGCGCTACGGCGTGAGCGTGGGCCAGATCCGCGCAGCGAACAACCTCAGCACCGACACGATCCGGCCCGGCCAGCGCCTCCGCATCGACCCCAGCGCGTCGGCCTCGTCGGCGCGCTCGTCCGGTGGCAGCCGCGCGCGGACGACGACGCACACCGTCCGCCGAGGTGAGAACCTCACGCAGATCGCGCGCCGCTACGGCGTGACGGTGAGCCAGATCCGCGAGTGGAACCGAATCTCGGGCTCGAACATCCGCCCGGGCCAGCGCCTCCGCATCGAGAGCCGCCGCACGGTGAGCTGAGGCTCCCTCGGCTCCGCATCCCCAGGGGGCTCGGCACCACGCCGGGCCCCCTTTTGGTTGGCCCCGCTACAGCTCGATCACCGTTTGCTCGGTGGCGAGGACCGTGTTCGGGAAGTGGCGGCGGGCCTCCTCCAAGATGTGGGCGAGGGCCTCGTCGTTGTGGAGGGGGTCGTGGTGGAAGAGGACGAGCTGCTTCACCTCGGCGTCGCGCGCCACGCGGGTGGCCTCCAACCATGTCGTGTGCCCCCACCCCCGGCACGGCACGTACTCCTCCGGGGTGTACTGCGCGTCACTGATGAGCACGTCGGCGCCGGCGGCCATCTCGCGGAGGACCTCGTCGAGGTGGGGGTGCCCGTGCTCGTAGTCCGACGCGTAGACAGCGACGGCGCCGTGCGCTTCCAGCCGGAACCCCAGCGTCGGCTGCGTGTGGTTGAGCGGGAACGGGCGGAGCGTGAGCGAGCCGAGCGTGACCGGCACCTCGGGGCCTATCTCTACCATCGGGCAATCGGCCGCGAGCGTACGGAACGGGACGGGGAAGTACGGCGCCGACATCTGCCCTATGAGGAGCTCTTCCAGACGCTCCACGGGCTCGCCCGCGTAGAACGTCACGCGGTGGCCCGCACCGTAAAGCGGGGCGAAAAAGGGGAGCCCCTGGAGGTGGTCCCAGTGGAAGTGCGAGAGGAAGAGGTGGAGGTCCTCGGCCTCGCCCGCCTCCGAGAGCTCGATCCCGAGGCGGCGCGCGCCGGTACCCGCGTCGAGGATGCAGATAGGGGCGCCCCCCGCGCGCACCTCCACGCACGACGTGTTGCCGCCCACGCCGAGGAACCCCTCCTCGGGTGTCGGGATCGAGCCGCGGACGCCGCAGAAACGCAGGCGCATGCGCGGAGGGGGCGGGGACGGGTCGGGCATCGGGCGCGGGTGAGCTACAAGCTAGAGCCGGTAGCGCCTAAGATTGAAGATGGTCTCGTACAACACCACCTTGAGGATGGCCGCGACGGGGACGGCCAGCGCCATCCCGACCACGCCGTAAACGCGCCCGCCGATGAGGATCGCGAGCAGGATCGTCACCGGATGCAGCGACACGTTCCGCGAGGTGATCCACGGCTGGAGCACCACGTTCTCCACCGTTTGCACGATGGCAAACACGACGACGATGCCGGGCACCTCCGCGAATCCGCCCGTCGAGAGCACCGACACCGCGAGCGTGACGGCGGCGGACACGAGGAGCCCGATGTAGGGGACGAGGTTGGCGACGCCGGCCAGCAGCCCCAGCAGGAGGTAGTAGTCCACGCCCACAACGGCGAGCCCCAGCGCCGTGAGCGCGCCGACGAGGAGCGCGATGAGCGCCTGCCCCCGGAGGTAGCCGCCGAGGTGGGCGTCCACCTGGTAGCGCATGTTCATCGCGAACTCGAAGTACCGGTTCGGCACGAGCGCGAGCGCCTGCCGCTGGAGTACGGGCCCGTCGCGGAGGAGGAAGAACAGCACGAAGGGGATGACGATGGCGTCGCCTAGGAACGAGAGCGTGCCCGAGAGGAAGTCGAGCCAGTGCGCCGACTGCTCTTCGAGCGTGCGCGCCGCCGCCGCCGAGAGCCCCAGCGAGCCCGGCTCGAGGAGCGGGATCCACGCGGCCACCTGGCGCTCGAGGTCGTCGAGCACGCGGTACAGCCGCCCCTCGCCCCAGCGCACCTGGAGCTTGGCCACCTGCGCCGCCACGAGCGGGAGCGTGAAGTAGACCACGGCGACGAACAGCGCGAACAACCCGAAGAAGACGATGGAGGCCGCCACCGTCCGGCTCAGCCCTCGCCCTTCGAGCCGGTTGACGAGCGGCGAGAGGAGGTACGCGAGGATCGCCCCCACCACCACCATCACGACGAGGTCCGCCGCGACGGCGAGCAGGGCAACGGTGGCAGCGAGGACGGCCAGCCCGACGGCCAGCTTACCCCAGGGGAGGCGCGTCCGCATCGGTGCGCGGGCCCCGCGGGCCCGTGACGGAGGCGCCCTCGGCGGCCGGGCCCGCGGTGTTCGAGACCGCTCCGGCCAGCTGCGCCTGCGCCCGCTCGTGCTCACTCCGCATCTCCTCCAGCTCGTCGCTCACCTGCACGAGCCGCATCCCTACTAGCCGCGCCAGCGCCAGCAACACCTTCACGCCGATGCGCGGGCTCCGGTCGAGGAGGCTCATCAGGTCGGGCTGGAAGAGGCTGAGGAGGAGGCAGTCCGTCCGGGCGCGCGCCGTGGCCGAGCGGATGACCTCGTTGAGGAGGGCGATCTCGCCGAAGAAGTCGCCGTCGCCGAGCTCGATCAGCACACGTCCGGTTGGCTCGCTCTGGATGGAGACGATCCCCCGCACGACGATGTACATCCCCAGCCCCGGCTCGCCCTGCACGAAGATGGACTCGCCGGCCACGTACTCCCGGCGATGCAGGATGCGGCGGACGGCGGCCAGCTCGCGGCGGTCGAGCGTGTCGAAGAGGGGGATCCGGCTGAGGAGGTCCTCGGCCTCCCCCTCCTCCCTCGGGCCGAGCACGTTTTTCCAGAGGCTGCGCATGAGACGGGCGGGGCGAGATGGGGCGCGGGATCCGGCAGGGCGCCCGGGAAGGTACGGCACCCTCGCCGAAGTGGCCTCTGGCCTCCACGCAGGTCATGGGCAGCACCATCCGCCGGCAGCACCCCGCAAGCGGTTGATTGCGCGCGGCCTGCACCGTACTCTTACGTGTGCCTATTGCCGCTCCTGCCATGCGCTACGGTCCGCCGCGCGTTCCCCTACCGCTCCCAGGGATCGCCCCCCTCTTCGTCTTGCTCCTCCTCCTCGCCTCGTGCGACACCGAGGCGGTGAACACCAACGAGGTCACCTTCAACGGCGTCCGCCTCCGCGCGCGGGGCGACGCCCGCTTCGAGCTGCGCAACGGCCGCCTCCGCGTAACGAACATCGGGGGCAGCGGCCAGGACGGGCTCGACGTCATCCGCACGGCGCCCGTCCTCCGCGGCGACTTCCGCACCGTCGCCGTCGACGTGCCGGAGGGGAGCCGCTGGGGGATGACGCTGGGGGGGCTCGCCGGGGGGGCCATGGTCGACCTGATGTCGGTGTGGCACGACGGCCGCGCCCGCGAGCGCGACGAGGTCCTCTTCGAGTTCAACGACGGCCTCGGCATCCCCTCCGTCTACCTCGAGTACTACCTCGCCGACTCCCTCGTCTTCCGCTCGCCCGAGATCCCCCTCAACGGGGCACGACGGGCGGCCGTGTCCGGAGGCGAGAGCAACGCGGGTCCGCAGTCGGTCCACGTCGTCCGCGACGGGGGCGTCATCATCATCGTCACCGACTACCAGGGCAGTTCGCTCGACCGAACCGACGGCGTGGACGGGATGGGGTGCCCCAATGGAGCCCTGATCTTCACGCCCTTCGGGTTGCCCGACCCCGTCTGCACCGACCTTGTGCGGGCGGTGCCGACGGCGATGCAGGTGGCCCCCCCCGTAAGCGGCCTCCGCCTCACCGGCCGCGACCTCCCCAACGGGTTCGAGCTGACCGACGCTTCGGTCGAGTAGTCAGCGGCGGGCCGAGGCCAGCGGGCCGCCCGGCGTCGCGGGTGGCTCTGCGTCGGCGGGGAGCCTCGCCGGGAGCGTGAGGGTGAACGCGGCGCCCCCCTCAGGGGGGCTCTCCGCCGCGAGCGTGCCGCCGTGGCTCCGCGCGATGTCGAACGAGAGCGAGAGGCCGAGGCCGGTCCCCTCCCCCGTCGGCTTCGTCGTGAAGAACGGCTCGAAGAGGCGGTGGCGGATGTCGGCGGGGATGCCGGGGCCATTGTCGGCCACGCGCACCTCCACGGCGTTTCCCACGCGGCGCGTCGAGACGGTCACCGTAGGCAGATACCCCGCGCCGTCTGCGGCCTGCCTCTTCTGGACGGCGTAGAACGCGTTCGAGAGGAGGTTGATGAGGACGCGGCCGATGTCCTGCGGGACGAGCTCGGCCTCACCGGCCTCGGGGTCGAGGTCGCGCACGACCGCCACGTTGAAGTCGGCGTCGCGGGCGCGCATCCCGTGCCAGGCGAGGTTCACGTACTCCTCGACGAGGGTGTTGACGTCGGTGGGGGTGCGCTCGCCGGCGCCGCCGCGCGTGTGCTGGAGCATCGCCTGCACGATGCGGTCGGCGCGCTGGCCGTGCTCGTGGATGCGGCGCGCGTTCTCCTTGAGGTCGGCGAGGAGGTCGGCCACCTCGTCGGCCACTTCGGACACCGGGCGGTCCTTGTGGGCGGCCAGCTCGTCGGCCACCTCGTCGGCGAGGTCGACGGAGAGGGCGGCGAAGTTGTTGACGAAGTTGAGGGGGTTCTTGATCTCGTGGGCGATCCCCGCCGTGAGCTGGCCCAGCGACGCGAGCTTCTCGGCCTGGACGAGCTGCTGCTGCGTGGCTTTGAGGTTTCGGAGCGACTCCTGGAGGGCCGCGTTGGCCCGCTCCACCTCCGCCTTCCGCTCGGCCTCGGCCTTGAGCACCTTCGCGTCGGCCTCGGCCTTCTCGGCGCGGAGCTCGGCCTCGCGGATGGCCGCCCGCTCCCGCTCCTGCCGGAGGAGCCGCTCGCGCTGGTAGCGGTCAAGCCCATAGACGGCGGCGGCGAAGAGGAGGAGATAGAGGGCGTAGGCCCACCGCGAGCGCCACCACGGCGGCGACACCACCACGCGGAGCGCGGCGGGCTGCTCGCTCCACACCCCGTCGGCGTTGGCCGCGCGCACCTCGAAGGTGTACCGCCCGGGGTCGAGGTTGGTATAGGTCACGGCGCGCTGCGGCGTCTCCACCCACTCGCCGTTGAAGCCGCGCAGCCGGTAGGCGTACCGGTTCCGCTCGGGGGCGGAGAAGTGGAGCGCGGCGAACTGGAACGTGACGACGAGGTCCTCGGGCCCGAGGTGGAGCGCCGGCGCTACGGGGGCGGCGGCGCGCAAGGGCGCCTCCTCGCCCGGCGCCACGGGCTCGTTGTTGATGGCTACCCCGGTGAGGGCGACCTGCGGGGGGTTCGGGTTGATCGTGCTCACCTGCTCCGGCCGGAAGAGCCGGAGCCCGCCGGGCCCCCCGAAGAGGAGCTCGCCCGAGGGCGCGCGCGCCGCCGCCCGGGGGCTCGTGACGAGCGCATCGGCGCCTCCCTCGTACGTGCGGAACGTCGCCGTGACGGGGTCGAACTTGCTCAGGCCTCGGTTCGTCCCGAGCCAGAGGAACCCCGCGCCGTCTTCGACGAGCGCGTTCACGGTGTTGGAGGGGATGTCGCTGTTGGCCTCGGTGTAGCAGGTGAACCCGGCCGCGGCGCCCGACGGGTCGAAGCGGCAGAGCCCGCCGCGCTCCGTGCCCGCCCACAGCGTCCCCTCCGCCTGGACGAGCAGCGTGAGGACGGCGTCGTGGCTAATCGAGGAGGTGTCGGCCCCGTTGTGGCGGAAGTGGGTGAAGGCATTGGTGGCCGGGTCGAGGCGGTCGAGCCCCCCACGCGTGCCCACCCAGAGCGCACCGTCACGCGTCACCGCGAGGGCCTGGACGTTGTCGTGCGCGAGGCTGCGGGGGTTCGCCGGGTCGTGGCGGTACGCGGCGAAGGCATTCGTCGCGCGGTCGTAGCGGAGCAGCCCCCCGGTTACGGTCCCCATCCAGATGCGCCCCGCGCCATCTTCGGCCAGCGACGTGGCGACGCTCGGTCCTCCCGACTGCTCCGGACCGAGGTGCGCGAACGTGCGCCCTCCCTCCTGCCGGACAAGCCCGAAGCCGGTCCCGACCCACAGCGTGCCGTCGGCCGTCTGGAGGAGCGCCCGCACCTCAGGGCTTCGGAGCTCCCGCTCGGTGAAATGCATCGTGGTCCGTCGGTCGGGGCTGACCCGGTTGAGCCCGCGGTCGGTCCCTACCCAGACCGTGCCGTCGGCCCCCGGCAGGACCGACAGCACGTTGCTGCTGGCGAGGCTGCCGGGGTCGCCAGGCTCGTGGCGGAGCGAGGCGAAAGTGCCCTGCGCGCGGTCGGTCGCGTTGAGGCCACCGTAGGTGCTCACCCAGAGCACCCCCTGGCGGTCTTGGAACACCGCGGAGACCGGCCCGTCGCTGAGGCTGGCCGGCTGGTCCTCTTCGTGCGCGTGGAGCACGACGCGGCCGGAAGGGCGCATCTCCTGGAGGCCGCCGCCGGTCCCGATCCAGAGCGTCCCCTCGGCGTCCTCATACAGCGCCGTGATCACGCTCCACCCCACAGGACCCGTAAGGGCCACGGGGGTTAGCGCTGCGGCCGCGGGGTCGAAGACGAAGAGGCCCCCGTACGTGCCCACCCAGAGGCCCCCGCGCTCGCGGCTGCGGATGGCAGAGACGTTGTTGGCCAGGAGGTCCTCCGGGCCGCCCGTGCGGTACGTCACGAACCGGCTCGTCGCGCGGTCGAGGCGGGCTAGCCCGTCCTTCGTGCCCACCCACAGCACGCCGCGGGCGTCCTCGAAGAGCGCCTGTACCTCGTTGTGGGGGAGGGTAACCGCATTGGCGGGATCGTGTAGGTAGTGCACGAAGCGGTCGGCCCCTGGGTCGAGGCGCGAGAGTCCTGCCGTGGTGCCCACCCAGAGGGTCCCGTCGCGGGCGGGGAGCACGGCGAGCACCTCGTCGGAAGCGAGGCTGCCGGGGTCGTCGTCGCGGTGGCGGAGGCGCGTGAACGACTCCGTGGCGGGGTCATAGCGGTGGAGGCCCCCGCCGAACGTGCCCACCCAGAGGCCGCCGCCCGGCGCAGGCGCGAGCGCCGAGACCCCGTTGTCGGCGAGGCTCCGCGCGTCGCCTTCCGCCTGCCGGAAGGGGCGAACCTCGTAGCCGTCGTAGCGGTTCAGCCCGTCCACCGTGCCGACCCAGAGGAATCCCAGGGAGTCCTGCGTGACGGCCGTGACGGCGCTGCTCGTGAGGCCGCTCTCGGCCGTGAGGCGGCGGAACGCGAGCGGGCTCTCCTCCGCCGTCGTGGGGGCCGCATCGGTCGCCGCCGCGTCGCCGCCCTGGGGGAGCGCCGGCCGGACGCCGAGCGCGACGACGGCGAGGGCCGCCAGCACACCGGCGAGCACCAGCCGGTAGGGGGCAGGGGCAGCGAGACGGGACATCGGCACGCGGGCAGGGCGCACGCGGGCGCGCGGCGGCTCAGGCCGACGCCGGGGACGCCTGGGCCTCCGGCGAGGCCTCCGGCGCCATCCCGTGAGCGCGGAAGCGGGTCAGCGCGCGCTCTACCTCCTCGGGGACGTCGGTGAAGCAGAGCGTGAGCATCGGGCCGCCGACGCTGCTCGACTCGCTCTCGACCACCTTCGCGTAGAGGTCGCCCAGCTCGGCCGTCGGCTCCCCCTCGGCGGCGGCCGCCGCCGCGGCGGGTGAGAGCGGGACGGCGAGCTTGAGGTCCGAGCGCGGCGGCACGCTCCGCGCCGTGAGCACGACGGCCTCCGTCGAGGAGAGGCGGACGATCTCGGCCCGCCGCGCCTCATCGGTGAGCTGCTTCCCGTCGAGGACGGTGTAGAAGCAGGGGACGGAGACGGCGAGCGGCACGAGCGGCTCGGCGTCGCGCTGCGGGAGGTCGAGGTGGTACGGCTCGCCGACCCCGTCGATGAAGTGGACCGTGATCGGCTCGGCGAACCCCTTCATCGACACCTCGCGCGTGGAGCGGATGCGGACGTTCTCGCCGAGCTTCTCCCGTGTCGCCGTCGTCATCACCACCTCCCCCGAGGCGGCGAGCGACTGGATGCGGCTCGTGAGGTTCACCGGGCTCCCGACGACGCCGTACTTCGCGCGCTTCTCCGAGCCGATGTTGCCCACGACCACCTCCCCCGTGTTCACGGCCACGCCCATCTCCACCTTCGGGAGCCCGCGCCGCTTCAGCTCGGCGTTCACCTCCTCCATCGCCCGCTGCATCGCCACGGCGCAGCCGACAGCACGCCCGGCGTGATCGGTCTGTGGCATCGGCGCCCCAAAGATGACGAGGATCGCGTCGCCGATGAACTCGTCGATGGTCCCGTCGAACCGGTCGATGACGTCGGTCATCTTCCCGAGGAACACGTTGAGCAGCTCGACGACGCGCTCGGGCTCGAGCCGCTCCGAGAGCGCCGAGAACCCGCTGATGTCGCTCATGAGCACGCTCACCTCGCGGCGCTCGCCGCCGAGGGCGAGCGCGGAGGGGTTGTCGAGGATCGCCCGCGCGACCTCGTCGGAGAGGTACCGGCCGAACGTCTCGCGGACGCGCGCGGCCTCGCGCTCGCGCTCGACGATCTCGCGGGCGTTGTTGATGGTGACCTCGAGGTCGTTGAGGTCGATCGGCTTCGTGAGGAAGTCGAAGGCGCCCCGGTTCATCGCCGTCCGGATGTTCTCCATGTCGCCGTAGGCGGTGACGACGATGGCCTTCTGAACGCGCTCGCGCTCGCGGAGGCGGCCGAGCAGCGTGAGCCCGTCCATCCTCGGCATGTTGAGGTCGGTGACGACGATCTCGATGGTGGGGTCGCTCTCCAGCTTCTGGAGGGCCTCGACGCCGTCGCCGGCGAAGTCGAGGTCGAAGAGCCCCTCACGGACGTGGCGCCGGAACTTCTGCCGGATGAGGGGGGCCAGGTCCGGCTCGTCGTCCACGAAGAGGATCTTGACGTCGGGGTTCATCGAAACGCGGAGCGGGGCGGTAAGGTAGGCTTGGGCGGCGGATGCGGGCCAGCGTGCGGGATGCGCACGGTGCGCACGGAACGCGCGAGCGGCGCTCCCGTTGCAATGGGCCGCGCCGGTGCACCCGAATGGCACGGGGCCGCTCGTTGAAGACTCCGCATAGGGCACCCCTGTTGGACCAGGTTTCGCAGGGTTCTGGGTGGTATCCTCTTCGCCCGCCAAGGGGCACCCTGGTGCCTCGTCGTCCGTCATGCTGAACGCCCTCCGTCCAGCCTTCTGTTCGCCTCGAAACGCGCTGTTTCGCGCCCTCCGCGGGCCCTTCTCCGGGCTTGCGCTGGGGGCGCTCGTGGCGTCGTCCGTGACGGCCACGCCGGTCCTCGTGCCGGACTCCGTCACGGTGCCGCCGGCCGCGCCGCATAGCGTGCTTCCCGCTCCGATGCCGCCTGCGCCCGGGGCGACGCCGGTGCAGGACTGGCCGCGCCGCGTCGTCGCGCTCCGCCGGACGCTCCTCACCATCGAGCAGGCCGAGCGGCGGAGCGACAACGCCACCGCCCATCGCCTCGCCGACGAGGCCTTCGCGGAGGCCCGCGCGCTCGCGGCCGACCGTGGCGCGATCTACAACGAGCACTTCCGCGCGCTGTACCTCCGCGCGCAGGCGGCCTACGAGCGGCACCACGGCGGCGTCCGCCCCGTGGCCCTCTCGGCCGACGAGTTCGCCCGCCTCCGCGGGGCCTCGCTGGCCGACTTCGACGACCACGGCCGCCCCGTGACGGACGTGCCCGGCGGCACCGTTGCCCCCGAACCCGAGGTGGAAGCGGCCCCCGCGATCCCGGCGATCCTTGCGTTCCCGCCCGAGATGGAGCGGCTCATCCAGCAGCAGTCGGCCGTGATGTCGCGGTCGTTCGGCGGATTCCGGGGTGTGCGCGCGCGTGGCCGTCGGCTCTTCCCGATGATCGACCGCGCCCTCCGCGCGCGCGGCCTCCCGACGGAGCTGAAGTACGTGGCCGTGATCGAGAGCGGGCTCTCGTCGGGCGCGGTGAGCTCGGCCGGCGCCATCGGGCTGTGGCAGCTCATGCCCGGCACCGGCGCGATGTACGGGCTCGACTCGACGGCCATCCACAACCCGACGCGCGCGACGAACGCGGCCGTGCGCCACCTCCAGCGCCTCGGGCGGATGTTCAACGGCGACTGGCAGCTCGCCCTGGCGGCGTACAACTGGGGCCCGGCCCGCGTGCAGGGGCTCGTGGCGCGGCACCGCCGCCGCCTCGGCCGCACGCCGACGTACTGGGACATCCACCGCGACCTCCCGCGCGAGACGCGCGAGTACGTGCCGCGCTTCATCGCCGTCGCCCGCGCCCTCGGCGGGTAATAGCACCGGCGGCCTCGGGCTATGTCGCGGCGTATCACCGTCGAGGAGGCTTTTGATTATCTCCGGACCCGCGCTATCTCCTGTGGCTTAGCAGATGTGACCGAAGAGGCACACCCAGAGGCCTTCGGTAGTCGCATGATCACGGTTGGCGATGGCGAACCAAGACTCCGCCTCACATGGGATGGGAAGGACGAGGTCTTAACGCTGGACTACTCACACGGTCCAGGAACGGGAGGTCCTCTGTTTTGGGCAACGGGTTTCCGTTCTTCGTGCCCTGGAGGGTACCTGACCCCCGATCAAGCCGATGAAGTCGGCAACGAGATCACCTTTGAGTCGGCGGTTGATTACTGGGTAGGCCTCAGCGGTCCAGAGGCATCAGCGGGTCCGGCGTAACCGAGGTCTCTCCGCACGAAGGAAAACCGCTCGCGCCGAGACTGCCCGGTGGCACGAGGCACGCCGCGCCACCGGAAGCAAAAAAACAACCCGCCCGGCGGGATTAGCGCCGGGCGGGAAGGCAAGCAGTGGGGTTGCCACTGTGGAGAGTCACCCCGACGAGTCGGAGTGCTGCGGGTCATACGCCCCGCCTGCAGGAGGTTCCGTCAATACCTCGCGGTGACGGCCTTTCGCTTGAGCGCCGAGAGCCACCGCGTGATGTCGATCCCCTTCGGGCACGACTCCACGCAGTTGAAGATGGTGTAGCACTTCCAGAGGCCGTCCTTCGAGTCCACGATCTGGAGGCGCTCCTCGGCCTCCTCGTCGCGGGAGTCGAACACGTACCGGTACGCCTTCAGCATGGCGGCGGGGCCGAGGTAGTCGGGGTCGGCCCACGTGGAGGGGCACGCGTGCGTGCACGCCCCGCACATGATGCACTTCGTGGCGTCCTCGATGACGGCGTGGTCCTCGGGCCGCTGGAGCCGCTCCTTCTCGGGCGCGGGGCCGTGCGTGACGAGCCACGGCATCACGGCGCGGTACTTCTCGAAGAAGCTCGTCTGGTCGATGACGAGGTCCTTGATGATGGGTGCCGTCGGCATCGGCTCGAACGTGATCGTCCCGCCGTTCTTCCCGACGAGGTCCTGGACGAGCACGGCGCAGGCGAGCCGGTTCTCGCCGTTGATCTTCATCGCGTCGGAGCCGCAGACGCCGTGCGCGCAGCTCTTCCGGAAGGTGAGCGTCCCGTCGACGTGCCACTTGATGTTCATGAGCAGGTCGAGCGCCCGGTCCATCGGGTCGGCCTCGACCTGGAAGCTCTCCCAGTGCGGCTGCTCGTCGCGCTCGGGGTCGTACCGCTTGATCTTGACGGTGACTTGCATGGGGCTCAGTACTTCCGTTCCTTCGGCTGGAAGCGGGTGATGACGACGTCCTTCGACTCGATGCGGTGGCCGCCCTCGGGCTCGCGGTAGAACAGCGTGTGCTTGAGCCAGTTCGCGTCGTCGCGGTCGGGGAAGTCCTCGCGGGAGTGGGCACCGCGGCTCTCGGTGCGGTGCCGCGCGCAGGCGGCGATGGCCTCGGCGTACTCCACCATGAACCCGATCTCGACGGCGTCGAGGAGGTCGGTGTTGAACCGGCGGCCCTTGTCCTGCACGACGAGGCGCGCGGCACGTTCCCGCAGCTTCGGGAGCTCGGCCATCGCTTCCGAGAGGGTGTCCTCGTTTCGGAAGACCGAGACGTTCTTCATCATCGTTTCCTGGAGGTCCGTCCGCACGGCGACGGCCTTCTCGCCGTCGGCGCGGGCGAGGAGCCCTTCGAGGAGGTCGCGCGTGCGGCCCTCGGGGTCGTCCGGGAGCGGCGCCTTCTTGCGGTCCTGGCCGATGTGCTCGGCCATCGCCATCCCGACGCGGCGGCCGAACACGACGAGGTCGAGGAGGGAGTTCGTCCCGAGGCGGTTGGCGCCGTGGACGGAGACACACGCGCACTCGCCGACGGCGAAGAACCCGGGCACCACGTCGTCGCGGGTCTTCCCGTCCACCACGCGGCCGTCGCTGTCGGTGGGGATGCCGCCCATCGCGTAGTGGCACGTGGGCGCGATGGGGATGGGCGTCGTGACGGGGTCGATGCCGAGGTACATCCGCGAGAACATCGAGATCTCGGGGAGCTTGTGCTCCAGCACGTCCTTCCCGACGTGCGTCATGTCGAGGTGGACGTAGTCCTTCCCGTTGATCCCGCGGCCCTCGCGGATCTCCTTGTAGATGCACTGGGAGACCATGTCGCGGGGGGCGAGGTCCTTCACGGTGGGCGCGTAGCGCTCCATGAACCGCTCGCCCTCGGAGTTGCGGAGGATGCCGCCCTCGCCGCGCGCCCCCTCGGTGACGAGGATACCGAGGCGGTACAGCCCCGTCGGGTGGAACTGCACGAACTCCATGTCCTCCAGCGGGACGCCCACGCGGAGGGCGAGGGCGAACCCATCGCCGGTGCCGGCGTGCGCGTTGCTCGTCGTCTTGTACACGCGGCCATAGCCCCCGGTGGCGAAGCAGACGATCTTCGCGTGGAAGGTGTGGACCTCGCCCGAGAGGAGCTCGTAGGCCACGACCCCGCACACCGCCCCGTCGGGGTTGCGGAGGAGGTCGAGCACCTGGAATTCGTCGTAGAAGCGGACGTTGTTCTTCGTGCACTGCTCGTAGAGCGTGTGCAGGATGACGTGGCCCGTGCGGTCGGCGGCGTAGCAGGCCCGCCGCACCGGGGCCTCGCCGTAGTTGCGGGTGTGCCCACCGAACCGGCGCTGCGCGATCTTGCCGTCCTTCGTGCGCGAGAAGGGGACGCCGTAGTGCTCCAGCTCGATGATCGTACGCGGCGCGTCCTGGCACATCGTCTCGATGGCGTCCTGGTCGCCGAGGTAGTCGGAGCCCTTGACGGTGTCGAAGGCGTGCCAGAGCCAGTGGTCCTCCTCCTCGTTGCCGAGGGCGGCGCCGATGCCGCCCTGCGCCGCGCCGGTGTGGCTGCGGAGGGGGTGGAGCTTGGAGACGACGGCGACGTCGGCTCCCCCCTCGCGGGCGTAGAGGGCCGCCATCAGCCCGGCCCCCCCGGCCCCCACGATGACGACGTCGTGACTGAAGGTCATGGTGCGGTTCGTTCGCTCGGGCGCCCCGCGCGCCCTACGTGTTGAGGCCGGCCACGATCACCGCGTAGGCGCCGACGAGGAACAGCCCGAGGGCGACGGTCCACGAGAGCGCGACGGCCACCACGCGGATGAGGTCGTTGCGGATGTAGTCGGTGAGGACGTTGTTGACGCCGTAGAACCCGTGGTGGAGGGCGAACAGCAGGAACAGCAGGTTGAAGCCTTTCCAGAGCACGGCGTAGACGGGGTCGCCGAGGCGGAGCATGAGCACCTCGTAGGGCGTCGCCCGGGCGGCCGTCTGGGCGGCCGGCACCACCTGCCCGCCCTGGGGCGGGGTCCGCTGAGACTCGCGCCGCTGGCGGACGGCCTCATTGGCCTCCTCGCGGTACTCCGGCAGCACGCCGCGCGCGGCTTCCTCGGCTGTGATCGCGCGGTGCGAGATGCTCGCCGTCGTCCGGTCGAAGTGCTGGACCCAGAAGTGCGTGATGAGGAGGAAGACGAGGAAGGTGCCCGTGATCCGGTGGGTGAACCACTGGTACGCGCTGCTGCGGGCGGTGCGGCCGTAGGTCTTCGTCATGGCGGTGCGCGGTCAGCCCCTGAGGTACTCGGCGAGCGCGGCGAGGGAGGGGTAGCCCCCCACCACCATCAGCACGACGGCCACGGTGCCGAGCGTCCAGTAGAGCCGCTTCTGGTGCCGGCTCCACCCGAGGAAGTCGATGAGCACGATGCGCAGCCCGTTGATGGCGTGATAGACGACGGCGCAGAGGAGGAAGAACTCGCCGAGCTTGAAGACGGGCGCGTGGTACCCCGTGATGAGCGCGTTGTACGCGTCGGGGTCCGTCATCGACTTGAGCCCCCACACGTGGATGACGAGGTAGCCCACGAGGGCGAGCCCCGTCAACCGGTGGAGCATCCACCCGAACATCCCCGAGCGGATGCGGTAGCGCTGGAGCGGCCGCGCGCGCGCCGCGCGGTCGACGGCCATGCGGAGGGGCGAGAGCGTCGTGGCCATGGGGAGAGAGGCGGACCGGCCAGGGCAAGCTACCGCGCGGCCCGCGCAGGGTTTCGTCCGAAACGCCGCGCGCACGGCGGTCCGCCAAGTTAACCGCCCGCCCGCCGAGGTGCCCCCTCAAACGGAAGGGGCGCGACCATCGTGGCCGCGCCCCTCGGTCAATGCTCGGAGCGGGCTTAGCCGCGTGCTTCGATAGGCTGCACGGTCTTCCCGCGCGGGCCCACGTACGCCTCGCGCGGGCGGATCAGCCGGTTGTCCTGCCACTGCTCGAGGAGGTGCGCCGACCACCCCGTGATCCGGCTCACGGCGAAGATCGGGGTGTAGAGGTCGGTCTCGATGCCGAGGAGGTAGTACACCGACGCCGAGTAGAAGTCGACGTTGGGGCTGAGCCCCTTCTCGTTCTCGACGACCTCGCGGATGGTGTCGCTCATCTCGAGCCACTTCATCTCGCCCTTCTCTTCGGAGAGCCCGACGAGCAACTCGCGGAGGATGGCCGCGCGGGGGTCGAGCGTCTTGTAGACGCGGTGGCCGATCCCCATGATCTTCTCCTTGTTCGCAAGCTTCCGGCGGACGTACGACTCGGCCGTCTCCCCGCTCCGGTCCATTTCGAGGAGCATCTCCATCACCTCGATGTTGGCGCCGCCGTGGAGGGGGCCCTTCAGCGCGCCCATCGCGCCGGTGATGGCGGAGTAGATGTCGGCCAGCGTGGAGCCGATGACGCGGGCGGTGAACGTGCTCGCGTTGAGGCCGTGCTCGGCGTGAAGGACGAGGGCGGCGTCGAAGATGCGCTCGGCGCTCGGGCCCGGCTCCTCGCCGTTGAGCATGTGGAGGAAGTCGAACGCGGTGGAACCCTCCTGCTTGGGCGCCACGGGCTCCTTCCCCTTCCGGATCCGGTCGAAGGCGGCGAGGATCGTCGGCATCTTCGCCGTGAGGCGGATGCTCTTGCGGAGGTTCGCCTCCGGGCTCATGTCCTCGGCCTCGTCGTCGTAGTGCGCGAGCATCGAGACCGCCGTGCGGAAGGCGTGCATGGGGGCGACGTCCTTCGGCGTGTGGTGGCGGAGGTGGTCGAGGAGGTCGGCCGGGATGGGCCGCTCGGCGCGGAGCTGCGCGTTGAGGTCGTCGAGCTGGGCCTGCGTGGGGAGCTCGCCGTGCCAGAGGAGGTAGGCCACCTCCTCGAAGGTCGTGTTGCGCGCGAGGTCGTCGATCTCGTAGCCGCGGTAGACCAACTCGCCGGCGGCGCCGTCGATGAAGCAGAGCTCGGAGTCGAGCGCGATGACGCCTTCGAGGCCCTTCACCTTGGGGGCGGCGCCGTTGGGGGCGGCGGCCTGCGGAGTAGCGGGGGTGCTCATGGATGCGAGTCGTAAAGCGAGGCGCAGGCGGGCATCGGCAGGGTGCCGACCTCCCCGTGCGGCGCGGAAGCTACCGTCTCCTACCGCCGACCTCCGGAGGGGGTTCATAACAAGACCCCTCGAAATCGAGGATTCCAGATTAGAAATCGTGCGGAAGCCGTGAATGCGCGGCTGCTCGTCCGTTGCGGCCGGGCGAGGGGGCGGCGTAGCTTCGGCGCACGGCCCTGAGCCGGCGCGCCCTGCCGGGTCTTTGTCTGGTGGTCGCTCGCCTACGGAGGACGAGCGCCGCTCCCCTCTCCCGCCCGAACCGCGCCGCGCCGACGGCGTACCGCGCAGGGCCCTCCTTATCCGATGCGCCGAGGATTCCCGCGCGTCGGCCCGCATGCTGCTTTTCGTTTACGTCTTCTGCGAGCTCGCCCGCTGCCTGGCGGCCCTTCCTGCGCGTCCCCGCGCGGGGGGCCCGGCAGCCATCGGCTCGCTTCGCCCCGCGCCCGAGGCGCCCCCCACTTGCGCCGCCGCCCGCCGGCCGCGCGCCGGGGACCGCGCGCCCGCGCTCCTGGACCCCCCTCATGAAGAAAGAGATCATCATCAACGCGAGCAAGGACCGCTCGCGCATCGCCATCGTAGAGGACGGCAAGCTCGCCGAGCTCTACGTCGAGAACCCGGACAACGTCCGCACCCTCGGTAACATCTACCTGGCCCGGATCCGCAAGGTGATGCCCGCCATCCGGGCCGCCTTCGTCGACATCGGCCAGAAGCAGGACGCGTTCCTCCACTTCTCCGACCTCACGGAGAACCTCCCGGCGTTGCTCGCCCTCGTGGGGGAGGACGTGCCCACCGCCGCGCGGCACACCCTCGCCACCGCGCCGAAGAAGCGCGTGGCCGACGACGAGTCGGAGCCCGACGTCGAGGAGAAGCTGGAGCTCTCCGACCCCGAGGCCGCGCGGCGCGCCCGTCCCGCGCGGTCGCGGAGCCGGTCGCCGCAGCGGCCCCGCCGCGAGGAGGAAGAAGAGCAAGAGGAGCCCACGCCCCCCCGCCGGTCGCCGTACGTGATCGATCTCACGTTCAAGCCGGGCCGCGTCGAGCCGCCCAAGCCGAAGCCCGCCGAAGCCGCGCCGGTCCGCGCCGAGTCGCCGGCTCCGGAGGCCGCGCCCTCGGAGACGCCCGCCGCGGGGACGCCGACCAACGGGAGCGAAAGCGAGTCCGCGCCGCCACGCCGTTCCCGCCGGAAGCGCGAGGAACCCGCCGCCACGCAGCCCCCCGAGGAGGAGGCGTCTCCCGCAGCCACGGCGGATGCGCCGGCGCTCGAGGCCACACCTACAGAGGAGTCGCGCCCAGCACCGCGCCGGAGCCGAGGTCGGCAGCGCCCGGAGCCCTCCGGCGAGCTGTTCGAAGAGGCGCCCGCGAGCACGGAGGCCGCATCTCCGGATGAGATCCCTACGTCGGCGCCGGCTGGCGAGGGAGACCTCGTGACGGCAGACGAGGAGGACGACGCATCCGGGGGTGACGCCCCGCGCCGCCGCCGACGCCGCGGGGGGCGTCGCCGTCGCCGAGGCGGCGCGAGTGAGGACATCCCAGCCGAGGGCGAAGCCGAGTCTCCGGTCGTGGACGTGCCCGCTCCGGAGCCGGCTTCGGAGCTTCCGACGGCGGAGCCGCCGGCAGAACCCACGCCGGTCGCCAAGGCCGGGCAGGCAAAGCCGGCCCGGCAGCAGGGGCGCCGTAAGGCCGCGTCGGCGGAGGCTCCCCCTGAGGCGCCGGAGATCCCGCCCGCGGCGGCGCCTACCGAGAAGCCTGCGGCGGCGGCCCGAAAGGCGGCCGTCAAATCGGCCGATGCCCAGCGGAAACCCCGTGCCAAGGCGGAGCCCGGGAAGGCGGCCGAGAAGGAGCCGAAGGCCGCTCCGGCGGCGCGGCCGAAGGCAGAGCCGAAGGGCCGCATGCATGCGACGTCGAAGCCGGAGGGCATGGGCGTCTTCACCGGGCGCGCCGAAGACCTCCTCCGTCGCGACGGCCTCATCCTCGTCAAGATCGTCAAGGAGCCGATCTCGAATAAGGGCAGCCGCGTCTCGACCGACATCTCCCTCGCCGGGCGCTTCCTCGTGCTCGTGCCGGCGGCCGACTACGTGGCCGTCTCGAAGAAGATCGCCTCCTCGCGCGAGCGCCGCCGCCTCCGCACGCTCGCCCAGAGCCTCAAGCCGGAGGGGTTCGGCGTCATCGTGCGGACGGTCGCCGAAGGGCGCGACGCGAAGACGCTCGACACCGACCTCCGCCTCCTCGTCGACAAGTGGCGGAAGATCGAGAAGCAGCTCAAGGGGCCCGAGCGCGTGAAGCCGCCCGCCCTCCTCTACGAGGACGTGAGCATGGTCTCCTCGATCATCCGCGACCTCTTCACCGACGACTACGACCGCATCCTCGTCGACGACCCGAAGCTCCACAAGAACCTGAAGGCGTACGTGCAGGCCGTCGCCCCGCACATGGCCGAGAGCGTCGTGCTCCACAAGGCGCCCACGCCGGTGTTCCGTGCGGCCGGCCTCGAGAAGGCCGTCGAGGAGGCGTTCTCTCAGCGGGTAAGCCTGCCGTCGGGCGGCTACCTCTTCATCGAGCACACCGAGGCCATGCACGTCGTCGACGTGAACTCGGGCCGCGCCGGGAAGGGGATGTCGCAGAGCGAGAACCTCCTCAACGTGAACCTCGAGGCGGCCCGCGAGGTCGCCAAGCAGCTCCGCCTCCGCGACCTCGGCGGCATCATCGTCGTCGACTTCATCGACATGCGGCACGAGTCCGACCAGCGGAAGGTGTTCATGGAGCTCCGGAAGGAGTTCCAGAAGGACCGCGCCGTGACGAAGGTGCTCCCGATGAGCGAGTTCGGGATCGTCCAGATCACGCGGCAGCGGCTCCGCCCGAGCATCACGGCGACGGCGAAGGAGGGGCTCGACCCCGCCGAGGCCGCGCGCCTGGCCGGCGCCGCCGAGATCCCCCAGCCCGAGCGGGCCACGGAGGTGGAGGCCGCCGCACCAGAGACGGTCACCCCCGAAGAGCTCGCCCACCGGATCGAGGGGTGGCTCAGGGCCTACCGCGCGAACGTGCCGGAGAAGTACCGCGACCGCCTCGTGCGCGTGCGCGTGCACCCGCTCCTAGCGGCGTACCTCCGGCGCGGCTTCCCCAGCCGGCTCACGCGGTGGAAGTTCGCCCTCCGCGGCGTCCGCTTCACCGTCGATGAGGACCCGGCGGTCTCCCCCCTCGCGTTCGACGTACGCGACGAGAAGAGCGGGACGTCGCTGCTCAAGAAGTACCAGCCCGCGTAGCCGCGCGCCCCGCCGCGCATGAAGCCCGAGGCCATCATCAAGGCGCTCGAAGGCGCGCTCGCCGAGCTCGGCGTGCGCGTACGCTACGAGCGCGGGACGTTCCGCGGCGGCCGCTGCACCGTCGACGGCCGCGACGTGGTGGTGCTGAACCGGCTGCACCCCCCGGAGGCGCGGCTCGGCGTGCTGGCGGGCGTGCTCCGCGAGTTGCCCGTGGACCGGCTCTACCTCCGCCCCGCCGTGCGCGATGCCCTCGAAGACGCCTGGGCCGCCGCCGACGCGGGCACCGCCGGCGAGGCGACGGTGGAGGACGAGGCCGGATGACACCGGCCCTCCGCGCGCTTCGCGTCACGCTCCTCGGCACGGGCACCTCGACGGGCGTGCCCGTCCTGGGCTGCCGCTGCCGCGTGTGCACCTCCGAGGACCCGCGCGACCGCCGCCTCCGCTGTGCCGCCTACGTCGTGGCCGAGACGGATGGTGGGCCGGTCCACCTCGTGATCGACACGGGGCCCGACTTCCGGCGGCAGGCGCTCACCTACGGGATCGAGCACGTGGACGCCGTGCTCTTCACGCACCACCACTTCGACCACGTCGTCGGGGCCGACGACCTCCGCCCGTTCCTGTTCAGCCCGCGCACGCCGATCCCGTGCTACGCGCGGCCGACAACGGCCGCCGAGCTCCGCGTGATCCTCGGCTACATCTTCGCCGACGGCTCGTACCCCGGTGTCCCGCAGCTCCGGCTCCGTCCCGTCGTTGATCCCTTCGTCGTCGAAAGCCGCTCTGCCTTTGGCGGGTGCGTGGAGGTGACGCCCATCGACGTTCACCACGGCGACTGCACGATCTACGGCTACCGCATCGGCCGCTTCGCGTACCTCACCGACGTGAGCGGCATCCCGGGTCCGAGCTTCGCCCTCCTCGAAGACCTCGACGTGCTCGTGCTCGACGCGCTCCGCCACCGCCCGCACCCGACGCACTTCACGATTGAGCAGGCCGTGGAGGCCGCGCAGCAGGTCGGCGCGCGGCGGACGTTCTTCCTCCACCTCACCCACGACGTGCTCCACGTCGAGGCCGAGGCCGCGCTGCCCGACGGCATCCGCCTCGGATACGATGGGCTGACGCTCGACGTAGCTTCCGCGCCGTGAAGCTGCTCGTCCTCAACGGCCCCAACCTCGACCGGCTCGGTAGGCGTGAGCCCGAGGTGTACGGCACGCGGTCGCTGGCCGAGATCGAGACGGGGCTGCGCGCGGCCTTCCCCGGCGTCGAGTTCGTTTTTTTTCAGAGCAACCACGAGGGCGCGCTCGTTGACGCGCTCCACGCGGCCGGCGACGACGGGATGCACGGGGTGATCCTCAACGCGGCCGGCTACAGCCACACGAGCGTGGCACTCCGCGACGCCATCGCCGCTGTGCGCGTGCCCGTCGTCGAGGTGCACCTCACGAACGTCCACGCCCGCGAGCCCTTCCGCCACACGCTCCTCACGGCGGGCGCGTGCGCGGGCGTGATCACCGGCTTGGGGCCGGCAGGGTACCACCTCGCCGTGCGGTTCTTCCTCGACCGGGCGCCCCGTGCCTGAGCCCACGCCGGACGCGCAGGCCCCGCAGGGGGTGCCGGAGCCGCAGAACGAGCCGGCCACGGAAGCGGACCTCGGGCCGGCGGGACTCGCGGCCCCTAAAGCCCCGGAGGGCGCGCCGCTCAAAGCGGCGAGCGCCGCACCGGGCTCCCCGGCTGAGGCCACGGCGGAGCGCGAGCCCCACCGGAGTGCCGCGCCGCTCGTAGCCGCCGGCATCTTCGCCAGCCGCCTCCTGGGGCTGGTGCGCGAGCGGGCCCTAGCCCATTTTTTCGGGCTCGGCCCCCACGCTGACGTCCTCCGCGTGGCCTTCCGCGCGCCGAACCTCTTGCAGAACCTCCTCGGCGAAGGAACGGTCTCCGCGGCGTTCATCCCCGTCTACAGCCGCCTCCTCGCCGACGGCCGCGAGGAGGACGCGGGGCGGTTTGCCGGGGCGATCCTCGGGCTACTCGTCGCGCTCTCCGCGGTGCTCGTCCTCCTCGGCATGGCGCTGGCGCGGCCGTTGATGGCCGTCCTCGCGCCCGGCTGGATCGGCGACGCGGCGCGCGTAGCGGCGGGCGAGCTGCCTATCGACCGGTTCGCGCTCAGCGTCGAGGCGATCTACCTCACATTCCCGATGACGGGCGTGCTCGTGCTGTCGGCGTGGGCGCTCGGCGTGCTCAACAGCCACCGCCGGTTCTTCCTGCCCTACGTGGCGCCGGTGCTGTGGAACGTGGCCATCATCGGCGCGCTAGTGCTGGCTGGTTTGTTGGTTCGTGAAGAGGCGGCCTCGCCCATCGCGTGGATGACCGCGCTGCTCAAGGCGGCGCTCGTGGGCGCGCTCGTGGGCGGGGTGCTCCAGTTCGGCGTGCAGCTCCCGCTCGTGTTCCGCGTGACGCGGGGGTTCCGTCTCTCGCTCTCGACGCGGGTCGAGGGCGTGCGCGAGGCCGTGCGCGCGTTCGGGCCCGTCGTGGCCGGGCGCGGGGTGTACCAGCTCTCGGCGTACTTCGACATCTTCCTCGGGGGCTTCCTCGCCGCCGGCGCCATCGCCGCCCTCAGTGCGGCGCAGGTACTCTACATCCTCCCCATCTCGCTGTTCGGGATGAGCGTGGCCGCGAGCGAGCTGCCCGAGCTGAGCCGGATCTCGCGTGCCCAGCTCGACGCCTTCCTCGACCGCGTAACGGCCTCCCTCCGCCAGATCCTCTTCTTGATCATCCCCACCATCGTGGGGTACCTCGTGTTCGGGCCGCTCGTCGTCGGCGCGCTCTACCACACGGGCTCCTTCGGCGACGACGACGTGGCGCTCGTCGCGCTCGTGCTGGGCGCGTACGCCCTCGGCCTCGGCGCGACGACCACGGCGCGCCTCCTCCAGAACGCGTTCTTCGCCCTCGGCGAGACGAAGACGCCCGCGCGCATCGCCGTGTGGCGCGTGGCCGCGAGCGCGGCCGTCGGGGCCGGGCTCATGCTCGTGCTCGACCGCGTGCCGGTGGGCGCCGTGCCGCTCGTCGGCGTAGTCGGGTCGCCGCTGCGGCTGGGTGCCGTCGGGCTCGCGCTCGGGAGCGTCGTCGGCGCGTGGGTGGAGCTGGCGCGGCTCACAGCGGCGCTTCGCAGGCACGAACCCGCGTTCCGCCTCCCCACCGGCGCGGCGCTGCGGATGCTCGGCCTCGCCGTCGCGTCATCGGTGCCGGCGGCGGGGCTGTGGGCGCTGCTCCCCTCCCTGCCCGTGTGGCTGCTCGCGCTCCTCGTCGTCGGCCTCTACGGCGCGGCGTACCTCGGCGGCGCCACGCTGCTCGGCCTCGACGAGGGCGAGGCGTGGGCGGGCCGCTTCCTGCGCCGCTTCCGCCGCTGACCTTTTTCCTTCCGCATGGCCGGGTACAAAGGGCACCTCACGGGCGCTGCCGTCTTCTTCGCCGCCTACGCCGCCGCGCTCTTCCTCGTCTTCGCCGTGGACGAGGCGTGGCGGCAGTTCACCGAGCTGGAGCTCGTCGCCTACCCCCTCGTCCTCTTCGGGCTCTGCCTGATGTTCGGCCTCTGGCCCGACGTCGACACCAACTCGAAGGAGCAGAATTTTTTCTATGCCCTCTTCTTCGTGGTGGACGTGGTGCTGATCGCGACGCGGCAGTTCCAGCACGCCGCCTTCCTCGGGCTGTTCGCCATCCTCCCCATCATCGGGAAGCATCGGGGGTGGACCCACACCTTCTGGGCGATGCTGCTCATCCCGTCGCCGCTGCTCGTGCTCCCGTTCGTGCTGTTCCCGGAGCGGCCGTTCTCGGGGCTCCCGTTCTACGGCGCGGCCCTCGTGGGGTACTTCAGCCACCTCTTCATGGACGGGCTGGTGGTTCCGCTCCCCGGCCGGCGTCGACGCTGACCGCGCCCGCACTAGTTTCCTCGTCCTTCCCGTTCACCGGCCGAACCCATGCGCCGCCTCATGGCCCTCGCCCTCTTCGCCTTCCCCCTCGCCCACGCGCAGACGCCGCCCGACGTGGCGCAGCGCCCGTACGCGATGACGCACCACGGCGTCACGCGGACGGACCCGTACTACTGGCTCCGCGAGCGCGAGAACCCCGAGGTCATCCAGTACCTCGAAGCCGAGAACGCCTACACCGAGGCGATGACGGCGCACCTCGCCGACCTCCGCGAGGGCCTCTTCACCGAGATCGTCGGGCGCATCCAGCAGGACGAGTCGTCGGCGCCGTTCTTCGAGAACGGGTACTGGTACTACACCCGGTTCGAGGAGGGGAAGGACTACCCGGTCTACGCCCGCCGCCGCGGCTCGATGGAGGCCGACGAGGAGATCCTGCTCAACGCCAACGAGCGCGCCGAGGGGCACGGCTACTACGCCGTCGGCAACTGGGAGGTGACGGAGGACGGCAACCTCCTGGCGTTCGCCGAGGACACCGTCGGGCGGCGCATCTACACCCTCCGGTTCAAGGACCTCCGCACGGGGGCGATGCTCCCCGACGTGATCCACCCGGTCTCGCCCTCGATGGCGTGGGCGAACGATAACCGGACGCTGTTCTTCGCGCGGCAGGACCTCGCCACCCTCCGCACGTACCAGATCCTCCGCCACACCCTCGGCCAACCCGCCGACCAGGCCGCCGTCGTCTTCCAGGAGGACGACACCGAGTTCAGCGTGGGCGTGTCCCGCTCGAAGTCCGACCGCTTCCTCCTGATCGGCTCCAGCCAGACGCTCGCCGACGAGTACCGCTACCTCGACGCCGACGACCCGATGGGTGCGTTCGTCGTGTTCCGCCCGCGCGAGCGGGGGCACGAGCACACCCTCCAGCATGCCGGCAACCACTGGTACGTGCGGACGAACCTCGGCGGCGCCACCAACTTCCAGCTCATGCGCGCCCCCACCGACGCGCCCGACCGGTGGGAGCCGCTCGTCCCCCACCGCGCCGACGTGCTCCTGGAGAACTTCGACGTGTTCGAGGACTTCGTCGTCACGCAGGAGCGCGAGGGCGGGCTGAGCCGCCTCCGCGTGCGCACGAAGGACGGCGCGCTCGACCACGAGGTGGACTTCGGCGAGCCCACCTACGCCGCCTCCCTCGGCTACACCCCCACCTACGACACCGACGTCGTCCGCTACAACTACGCTTCCATGACGACGCCGCAGTCGGCGTACGACTACGACCTGGAGGACCGCGAGGCCACGCTCGTCAAGCGGCAGCCTGTCCTCGGCGACTTCGACCCGGCGAACTACGTGACCGAGCGGCTGTGGGCCACGGCGCGCGACGGCACGCCCGTGCCGATCTCGCTCGTCCGCCGCCGCGAGACGCCCGTGGACGGGACGGCGCCGCTGCTCCTCTACGGGTACGGCTCCTACGGCGCGTCGTCGTCGGCCGGGTTCTCGATCCCGCGGCTGAGCCTGCTCGACCGCGGATTCATCTACGCCATCGCCCACATCCGTGGGGGGCAGGAGATGGGCCGCGCGTGGTACGACCGCGGGAAGCTCCTCCAGAAGATGAACACGTTCACCGACTTCATCGACGCGGCGGAGCACCTCGTGGCGCACCGCTACGCCGACCCCGAGCGGCTCTACGCCCAGGGCGGGAGTGCCGGCGGCCTGCTCATGGGCGCCGTCGTCAACCTCCGGCCCGACCTCTGGGACGGCGTCATCGCCAACGTGCCGTTCGTCGACGTGGTGACGACGATGCTCGACGAGACCATCCCGCTGACGACGTTCGAGTACGACGAGTGGGGGAACCCCGCCGACTCCACGTACTTCCGCTACATGCTCGCGTACTCCCCCTACGACAACGTCCGCGCGACGGCCTACCCGCCGCTGCTCGTGACGACGGGGCTCCACGACAGCCAGGTGCAGTACTGGGAGCCGGCGAAGTGGGTAGCCCGCCTCCGCGACCTCAAGACGGACCAGAACGCGCTCCTCCTCCGGACGAACATGGAAGCCGGGCACGGCGGCGCGTCGGGGCGCTTCCGGCGGTTCCGCGAGATCGCCTTCGAGTACGCGTGGCTCCTCGACCAGGCCGGCCTCGCGACGCAGCCCTAGGCCCTACACCGCCCCCAGCTTCCGGACGAACGCGAGCCAGAACCGCTCGGCGACCTCCTCCGGCGCGAGCGCGAAGTCGGCCTGCGCGTTGGTGCCCGTGAGCGTGAACGCGAGGGCACCGTCGGCCTCCTTCAATACGGCCAGCGCGTCGAGCCGGACGAACTCGCTCGTCACGCGCTGGTACCGGCTGCCGCCGAAGGCGAGCGCGGCGCGGCCCTCGATCCAGATCCGGCACCGGCTCCGCACCATGTCGTCTACGGCGCCCTCGGCGTAGAGGGTCCCCTCATCCAGCCGGAGGACGGCGACGTGTGCGCGGGGCCGGTGCGCCCGGAGCGCCTCCGCTGCGCCGAGGAAATATCGCTCGACCGTAGTGAAGGCCTCGACGAGGTACACGCGGCGCTCGGCGTCGGTGTAGCGTTTCGGACTTCGGGCGATGGGGCGCGTCGGGCGCGGCGCCCCCTGCGGCCGCTCGGCGCGCCGATGCCGCCGCGCCACCGCGCGCGCCGCGTCGATGAGGTGGGGGCGCACGATGTCGGCGAAGTGTGCCGGGCCGCGGTATGTCCACACGAGGTGGTCGGCCGCCACGCGGGCGCGGAACGCCTGCACGGCCGCGAGCTGCTCAGGCTCCACGTCGGAGGGACGCACGCGCGCCTCGCTGAAGTAGAACAGCACCTCCGCCTGCGGCGCCCCGTTGCGTTGCCACGCGGCGTGCGCCGCTTCGAACTCCTCGACCGTCCCCGACGCCGCCTTCCCCGTCGGCGTGCCGAGCCGCTTCCAGAGGATGCCGACGAAGAGGTCCGACGGGCCGAGCTGCCCGTTGATGACGCCCTGCGGGCGGCCCGCCGCCGGGCGCGCGTGCGTCTCCCACCGCTTCAGCGTGAGCCGGAAGCCCTCGCGCCCACCGACGGTCCGGTTGATCTCGTCCACCACCGCGCCGAGCGCGTCGCGCTCGCGCGCCACGTCGCCCGGCGAGGCGACGAAGACGGTGAGTTCGAGGACCGCGTGGGGCATCGCGGGGGGAGCGCGGACGGAAAGGGCATACAAATACCCGGTGCCAAGCTGACACGGGCATGGCGCAACGCCTCGACGCGCAGGCGGAACCCCCCCGCTTCGCCGAAGAACAACCCCCTCCCTTCTCTACCCCTTTCTCCAGGAGGCCCCTCATGGCAGACGATCTCGACACCAACCTCCCCGGCGGCTCGATGGCGGGCGGCGGCGACGAAGAAGGCGGCGCCACGGGCGACGACGTGACGCGCGACGACCCGGGCGGCGGGGGCGCGGCCGAGCTCGCCGCGCTCGCCATCACCGACGAGCCCCCCGCCGGCATGACCGACGACGACACCGACGAGTACGTCCGCGACGAGCTCGCCGTCGGCCCCGAGCGCTCCCGAGGCGACCGCGGTAACCTCGGCGCGGCCGCCGACGACGCCACGAAGAACGACCCCGGCTCCGGCCACTCCGCGGGCGACGCCCCAGAGGGCGGCTCCGGCAACAGCGGGATGGTCAGCGGGACTGACTACGGCACCTCCGCCAACTCGTAAGGCGGGGGCCTGCATTCAACGCGGCGCGCGGCGCTCCTTCGCGGGGCGCCGCGCTTTTCTATCCCGCCGTCGCGCTCAGCTGCCCTGGCGGCGGCGCGTCGCCCACCCCTTCTTCGCGGCGGCGCTCCGCTTCTCGAAGCCCTGGCTGCTCCCGCCCTTCCGGCCGCCCTTCTTCGACGACGCGCGCGACTCTGCCTTCCCGCGCCCCGAGCCGGACTTCTTCCCCCCGCCCGACTCCTTGTTGACGGTGGCCCAGGCACGGCTTTCCGCCTCCTTCTCCGAGACGCCGCGCTCGCGGTAGCTCTCCTCGATGTGCTCGGCCTTGCGCTTCTGCTTGTCGGTGTACGATGACTTGTCTCCGCGTGGCATGGCGGTACCTCCTGAGATGGGATGAAGAGAAGGGAGGCAGCGCCCGATTCCACGCCCTCCTCGCGGGAGCCGGCCGCCGCTCGGCCGCACACCCGACGGCCGGGCCGCAGGTTCCGAACCACCTACCGTACGTGAGCGAGGTGGTCTAGCGGACGACGCTGAGGCGCCGCGCCGCCCGCGCGCCGTCGGCCTCCGCGACGAGGAGGTACGTCCCGGCGGGGAGCGTGCGCGCGTCGAGCGTGAGGGCGTGACGGCCAGCGGCACGCGTGCCGTCGGTGAGGACGGCGACCTCGCGGCCGAGCACGTCGTAGAGCGCCACGCGGACGCGGCCCGCCCGCGCCGTCTCCACCACGGCCTCGACGTAGCCCTCGGCGGGGTTCGGCGCGGGCGCGTGGAGCGTGAGCGCACGCTGCGCAGGCGGCGCCGACTCTGCCGCGACGGGCACGGTGTTCCAGAGCGTACCGTCGTCGTAGGCCGTTTGCACCCGGTCGGAGGCGGCGCGGAGGCGCGTTACCGAGTCGAGCCGGTTGGTGCCCCACGCGAAGAGCACGGCGAAAGAGAGGTCGCGCGCCTCGCCCGGCGCGAGGTCGAAGGTCTCCCACGTGATCGTGCCCCTCCGGTCGCCGCCGGCGTTCTGGCCGGGGCCGTTGTTAGGGTTCTCCTCGCTCCAGTACGTGTCCGTCACCGGATCGCCGGGAAAGGCGAAGGGCACGATGGTGCCGCCTGTCTGGTAGCCGGTGCCCCCTTCCGTGAGGGGTGTTCCATCCTTCCAGCGTCCGTTGAGCACGCGGGAGAACTCCACCCGCGTAGTGGGGTCTCCCCTGGGCCCGCT
>DASPKS010000233.1:0-6246 GCA_035628035.1 Rubricoccaceae bacterium | reverse complement strand
GGCCCGAAGTAGTTGAAGTCGAACGTGGGGGCGTCGAGGTCCGCCACGCTCATCACGATCGTCCGCGTGCCGGGGTTGGCCGGGTCGAACTCGTCGTCGAGGAGGATGTGGCGCCGGTCGTCGGTGAACCACCCCTGGTGGGTGTACCCCGTGTTGGGGTAGAACCCCCGCGAGATGAGGGTGGGGTTCGCCTTGTTCGTGACATCGACGAAGGCGACGTGGTCCTCGTTGTACGCCGCGCAGATCTCCTTCCCGGCGTGGTCGGCGTCGGGCCCGTCGTAGACGAGGCACTGCGCCTCGTGGGTGTACCCGTCGGCCGAGAAGCACCCCGCCTGTACCGGCGTCACGGGGTTCTGGACGTTGACGATGTGGAGCCCCCCGCTGCACGTGTTCGTCCCCGCGAGGTACATGAACCCCGTCGCCGTGTTGATTTCGAGGGTGTGGGTTCGACCGACCCCGGTGTACCGGGCGCTCTGCGCGAACGTGATGGGGGGGGTGGTGACGTTCCGAAGCTGCGTGAGGTCGAACACCTGGACGCCGTGGCTGTTGGCCTCGCTCCCGACGAACACGTGGTTGTTGTACACCCGCAGCGTCCGCCACAGGGAGGGACTCACCCCGGCGGGCTGGGGGAGCTTCCCGAGGTAAACCGGGGCCTCCGGCGTGCTGACGTCGACGAACGCCGTCCCATTGTAGAGGGCGACGAGGGCGTATTCCTTTCCGGTCTCGGGGTCCGTCCACCCCCACAGCTCGCTGTTGTCTACCGTGGGCGCCGGGCTGCCGGGCGAAGCGAACGTGTTGATGGGGAGGTGGGCGTAGAGGTCCACCCCATTGCAGGGGTAGTTGTTGTTCGTCGTGGACGGGTTACCGTCCTCGTCGGCGATGCCCCCGATGCAGGGGCGGACCACGGCGCCCTGAGCGAACGCGGGGGCGGTGGCGAGGGCGAGGGCCGTAAGGAGGAAGACGCGCATGGAGGGGGCGGTGGTAAAAAATCTGCAGAAGGTAAGGCGGTGGGCCGGGGTTTCATCGGTCCCGAACGAGGAGACGGCGCGAAGGTGCCGGGGGACCCCCAAATGAGCCCCCAAGGGCCGCTCCGCTCAGAGCGGCTCGAACCGGTTGGCCACCCGGTTCTTCCGTACCTCGCCAGGGAGGAACACGCGCCCGTTCATCGCCACGTAGACGCCGGGGGGGAGCGTCTGGGCCGCCGCCACGGCGAACCCGATGTTGAACTCAGCGTCGGTCTGGCGGAACATCGCCGGCGTCAATGAGCCGACGAGGACGACGGTCTTCTCCGGTGCCGGGCCGAGCCGCTCCGCGACGACCTGTGCCGTCTCGACCATGGTGTCGGTCCCGTGCGTGAGGACGACGCGGCGCGCCGGCGCCTCCGCCACGCGCCGCGCGATGAGGGCGCGGTCGTCGTCGGTGAGGTCGAGGCTGTCCTTGCGGAGGAGGCTTTCGACGGCGTAGTCGAACGTGACGCCGGCCGTGCGGAGGACCTCCGCCACCTGCGGCTCGCCCACCTCGTACTCGCTCTTCGCGTCGAAGTACACCTTGTCGATGGTGCCGCCGGTGGTGAAGATCTGGAGGTGCATCGGGGACGGGGCGTCTACTCGGCCCCCTCAGGCTTGACGGGGAGGGAAGGAACGGAGCGGGGCGGCGCCGCGGTCCCCGCCGCGAGGCGCTCGGAGACGCGGTCGTATAGCCGGGTTGCTCCCTCCGGGTCGCGTACGAGACCATCTAGCACCTCGGCGAGGTCGGCTGTGCTGAGCCCGTGCCGGGCCAGGGCGAGGGCGCGGAGGCTGTCGCGCGCGGTGCCCGTCAGGTCGGCTCGCGCGTCGGCGAGGTGGAGGTCAGCGAGGGCCGCGACGAGGAGCGGGTCGGGCTCCGCCACGGGGGGCTCGTCGCCGCCGCACCCGCTGAGCGCCACGAGAAGGAGGGCGGAGAAGAGACGCACGTCAGCTCAGGTCGTCCGGCACCTCGACCTCCATGCGGAGGAGATGGGCGGCGTAGGTCTTCCCCTGCGCATCGAGCTTGAGCGAGACCGTGCCGCCACCGCCGAGGGCGCCGTGGAGGAGGAAGTTGAGCGCGCCGAGGTTGGGCAGCTCGAACCGCTCCACCTCGCCCTCCACCATCGGCCCGAAGTGGGCTTTCACGCGGTCCGGCGTGACCACCTCACGGAGCAACGCGTAGTGCCGCGCATCGCGCGCGATCAGGCCGACGTTGACGGCGTCGCCCTTGTCGCCGCTGCGGGCATGGGCGAGGTCGAGGAGGCGCTT
Organism: Rubricoccaceae bacterium; assembly: GCA_035628035.1. GTDB lineage: Bacteria > Bacteroidota > Rhodothermia > Rhodothermales > Rubricoccaceae > DASPKS01. The sequence continues at coordinate 3,973 of DASPKS010000233.1, read as the reverse complement.
CTTCATGGGCGGGCCGGCGAGCAGGAGCCGGAAGGTAGCCAGGCACGATGCGCTAGCCGTCGGCCGCCGCCGCGCGGAACGCGTCGAAGAAGGCACCGAGGGCCTCGAAGTCGAGGAGGCCGGTCGTCTCGCCATCGGCTACCTCCCCCGGGGCCGAGAGGTCGAGCGCGAAGGGGCGCATCCGCATGGCCTCCGCCACGTTCGCCGCGGTGAGCGGGCCGGCCAGGAAGAGCGGGACCTCCTCGGCCAGCGCGCGGACGATCCGCCAACTCAGGCTCTCCCCGGGGCCCCCCAACAGGCTCGTGCCGCCCACGTCGAGGCAGGCGTAATCGAAGGCCTCCGCGTGAGGGGCGAGGAGCGCGCGAACCTGCTCCGCGGAGGCGTCGTGGTGCACGCGCACCGTTCGGATCACCGCGAGGCCCGCTTCCCGGAGCGCGCGGCCGGTTGTGGGGGGCTCGTGCCCGTCGAGTCGGACATGCCGGAAGCCGGCGGCCCTGCACGCTGAGAGGACGGTGTCGAGGGGGGCATCCTCGAAAATCCCCACCGGCTCCGGCCCGACCACCCAGGTGAGGATCTCCCGCACGCCCTCCGGGGCTATGTAGCGCGCATCCCCAGGCGTCTGGACGAACCCGAGGTAGTCGGCGCCGAGCCCGGCGCAGAGCCGGGCGTCTTCGAGCGTGGTGAGGCCGGAGACTTTGACGCGCACGGCTCAGCCGAGAACGGGCGCTGCAACGCCACACCGCCGCAGCCAGTTACGCACGAGCGCCGGCCCTGCCTCCGTGAGGATGCTCTCAGGGTGGAACTGCACGCCCTCGACGGGGTGCGCGCGGTGGCGCAGCCCCATGATGGCGCCGTCATCCGAGGTGGCCGAGACTGCGAGCGAATCAGGGAGCGTGGCGGGGTCCACGACGAGCGAGTGGTAGCGCGTGGCGACGAAGTCCTGTGGCAGCCCGGCAAAGATCGTCTGGCCGTCATGGTGGATGCGGCCGGGCTTGCCGTGCACGGGCGCCGCCGCGCGAACGACGCGCCCGCCGTACACCTCGCCGATGGCCTGGAGGCCGAGGCATACCCCGAGGAAGGGGGTCGTCGCGCCGAGGCGGCGGAGGAGCGGCTCGGCGATTCCCGCATCGGCCGGCCGGCCGGGGCCGGGTGAGAGCAAGATGCCGGCCGGCGCCATCGCCTCGACGGCTTCCACGGTTACCTCGTCGTTGCGGACGACGCGGACCTCCTCGGCCTCGGCCGCGACGAGGTGGACGAGGGTATACGTGAAGGAGTCGTAGTTGTCGACGACGAGGATCATCGGGCCGGCGGAGGGGTGAGGGTCTCGGACCGAACGGCGGACAGCACCCGGACGTCATTGGCCTCGCACCACCCCCGCGTCGCGTCGTCCGCAGCGGGCTCGTCCGTGACGACGACGTAGCCCCGCTCGTGGAGCAGGCCCCGAACGTGCGACGTGGGGGTGCCGAAGACGCCGTGCGTCTCGACCAGGATCGCGCGCGGCCGGAACGACAGGTCCGCGAGGACCTCCGCCTCGGCACCTTCGCAGTCCAGCTCGAGCACGTCGCAAGGGGGAAGCGCGGAGGGCGGAACGACCCGCGCACCTCCGGCCTCCCCGAAGAGGGACCGCGGCTGCCCGACGACGGCGTGCACGACCTCCACCGGAGCCGGGGGGGCGGCCAGCTGCACGGCGCGCTCGACCCGGCCGACCCACTCCCGGGCCCCCTCGAACGTCGTGACCCGGCCCGTCGGGCCCGCCCGGCGGGCCGCCTCCACCGTCGTGACGCCCCATCCGCCCCCTACGATCACGACGTCATCGCCCGGCCGCACGTGCGCCGCGAGGGCCCGCATCTGGGCCGCTTCGTAGAGGGGGTTGTCGCGGAGGTCCTCTGGGACCCACGCGGCAGGCACACGCGCATCCATCCGCTTGACCACGAGGTCCACCGCGACGCCGTGATACCGAACAGGGCGGGCCGTGCCGGAGAGGGGGCGCACGAAGCGGCGGTAGAGGAACCGAACCGTCCGGCGCAGCACCCCCCGCGCGCCGTCCGCGTCGAAGGTCTCGTGGAGGCGGTTCAAGAGACGCACGTGGCCGGGACGCTAAGGAGCAAACACGATGAGCCCGACGCGCTCGCGGACGCGCTCCATCAGGACCTCCGCTTTCTGTCGCGCCACCCGGCCGCCGGTCTGGAGCACGTCGCGGACGTAATCGGGCCGCGCGGCGAGGTCTTTCCGGCGCTCGCGGGCCTCGGCGAAGTAGCCGGTAATGAGCTCCAGAAGCTGCTTCTTCGCGTGCCCATAGCCGTAGCCGCCCGCGCGGTACGCCGCGGCGATCTCCTCGCGCTGCTCGGGTGCGGCGAACAGCTTGATAAGGGCGAAGACGTTGTCCTTCTCCGGGTCCTTCGGCGCCTCCAGCGGCGTGGAGTCCGTCACGATCCCCATCACGCTCCGCTTCAGCTCCGCGCCCTCTTCGAAGATCCCGATGGCGTTGCCGTACGACTTCGACATCTTTCGACCGTCGGTGCCGGGCACGACGGCCACCTCGTCGAGGATGAGCGGCTCGGGGAGGACGAACAGCGGGTCCTCCTCCGGGCCGAAAGCGGCGTTGAAGCGAGACGCCGTGTCCCGCGTCATCTCGATGTGCTGGCGCTGGTCCGCGCCAACGGGGACGACGAGCCCGCTGGCGCCCTCGCCGTAGATGAGGATGTCGGCGGCCTGGAGGACGGGATAGGTGAGGAGGCCGCCACTGGCGGGGAGCCCCTGGTCGACCTTGTCCTTGTACGAGACGCCCAGCTCCAGCCGGCTCACCGGCGTCAGGCAGAGGAAGATCCACGTGAGCTCCGTGACCTGCGGCACGTCGCTCTGGACGAAGAGGTGGGCCTTCTCGGGGTCGAACCCGAGGGCGAGGTAGTCGAGCGCGACGTCGAAGGTGTACCGCTCGAGCGCCTCGCGGTCGTGGAGCGAAGTGAGGGCGTGGTAGTTGACGATGAAGTAGTACGCCTCGGCCCGGCGCGATTCGTCATCGGCCAGCGCGACGTGCTGGCGGAGCGCGCCGAAGTAGTTGCCGAGGTGGAGCGTCCCGGAGGGCTGGATGCCGGAGACGACGACGGGGAGGGACGGGGGCACGGCCACGGGCCGCTCAGGCGCGACGACGGGGGTAGCGCGCGGTCAGCTCGCGGAGCGCGTCGAGGCGGGCGGCGCTCCCGCGGGCGACGTTGCCGAGGATGGCCCGCGTGCGCTCCTGGTGGTGCACGGCGTCGACTTCCTCGGTGAGGGCCTCGTGGTAGGCGCGCTCGGTGTCGAGGAGGTGGTAGAGGACGTCGGCAGCGCTCCGGCCCAAGGCGTCCGCGTCCGGCTCGAGGTCGGCGCCGGTGGGGGCCTTGCCGCCGAGGCTGAAGACGGTCTCGAACAGCTTGCCGCCCTCCGTGCGGAGCGCCTTGGCGAGCGTGCCGAGGCGCTCGGCGTGGCGCGTGCCGGCGAGCCGCTCCTCGGCGGCGGCGTAGTCCATCACGAGCCGGTTGAACTGTCGGACGAGCGGCTGGAGGCGCTCGACCGACTCGGCGCGGGAGAGGTAGCGGCCGGCGCCACCGCGGTTGAGGAGCGGGCGGAGGAGCGGGTGCATCGGTCGGGAGGAGAAGGGGCCAACAGGCTACGACCACCTGCCCGCGCAGGGCAAGGCCCGCGGATGCACAGGCCGGCGTAAGCTTCGGCAGCTCGCAACGCGTACTCCTATGGAGCCCTCCCTCGAGTGGATCGGCGGCGACGGCGGCCCCCTCATCGTCCTCCAGGCAGGCGCCGTGCCCGCGTGGCAGGGCGCGGTCGACTTCGACAACAGCTTGATGAATGGTGGGACCGTAGAAACCGACTACGACGTGATCTGTGATTGCGAGGACGGCGTGAGCGTGATTTACCGGCACGGCCGCGACATGATCGTGCTGACCGATAGCGAGTGGTCCGGGTGCTTCGTTCCCTCCGC
>DASPKS010000232.1:0-23444 GCA_035628035.1 Rubricoccaceae bacterium | reverse complement strand
CTGCCGGAGTGGGCGGCGCCGGGCGGGCCCGAAGAAGCGGCGGCTCCCGCCGGCGGCGCGGCCGACGCGGTGGCCTGCCCCACGTCGCCCTGCCTCCCGCCCCCGCCCCCGGCGGTCCCCGTCGATGGGGGGCTCGGCCTCCTCGCCCTCGCCGGGGCGGGGTACGGGGTCTACCAAGTCCGGCGGGACCGCCGGAAGGCAAAGGGGAAGAGGGAGTAAGAGATACGAGCCCACTCCCTCATACAAATTAATTGACGGGTTCAGATTGGGAGCGAAAGACCGATACCGTAGCTTGCTCATGAACCCGGCGCGATGACGTGTGGCGTCCGGGTGCGCCTGCCCTCACCCACCGCCATGCGATCCCTCTACGCGCTCCTGACGGTCCTGGTCACCCCTGTCGTCCTCGCCCAGTCGCTGCCGGAGTGGGCGGCGCCGGGCGGGCCCGAAGAAGCGGCGGCTCCCGCCGGCGGCGCGGCCGACGCGGTGGCCTGCCCCACGTCGCCCTGCCTCCCGCCCCCGCCCCCGGCGGTCCCCGTCGATGGGGGGCTCGGGCTCCTCGCCCTCGCCGGGGCGGGATACGGAGCGCACCGGCTCCGCCGGCGGAAGCGCGGCAGCGCCTCGATGCTGGGGCTGGCCGTGCTAGCGTGGGCAGGGACCGCGCAGGCGCAGGAGAGCCGTTCGATCACGCTCGTAGGGCCAGTATGCACGATGCCGGCCGAGCACACGGACATGGTCCGCGCGCATGGGCCGAGCGAGGGGCGCAACGCGTTCGATCCCGCTCTGCCGCTGACGGCCACGTTCAACGTGACGTACAACGGGTTTTCACCGGAGGCCCAGGCCGCGTTCCAGCACGCGGTCGACATCTGGAGCCAGCACCTCACGTCGTCGGTCACCATTAATGTGACGGCGAACTGGTCCCCGCTAGGCCCGAGCATCCTCGGCTCCGCTGGTCCTACTACGCTCCACACGTTCGCCGGCGCGCCGCACCCCAACACCTTCTACCCCGTCGCGCTGGCGGAAGCGATCAGCGGGACCAACATCAACGCCGCCGGGGCGGCGGACATCACCGCCACGTTCAACAGCGACTTTGCGCTGTGGTACTTCGGCACCGATGGGAATCCTCCTGCGGGGGAGTACGATTTCGTTTCGGTGGTGCTGCACGAGCTCGGGCATGGACTCGGGTTTGTCGGGAGTGCGACGGTGGACGATGGGACGACGCCGGACGAGTGCACCGGCGGCACGGCCGGCTTGGGCTGCTGGGGAGCCTTGGGGCTACCCTACATCTACGACCGCTTCGTGGAGGACGCCGGGGGCACCTCCATGCTCAACACGTCCTTGTACCCGAACCCCTCGTTCCAGTTAGGCAGCCTCCTCCAGAGCGAGGACGTCTTCTTCGATGGGTCGTCCGTTCGCGCGACGCTCGGGACGCGTGCGCGCCTCTACGCGCCCACGACGTGGTTGGAGGGCTCGTCGTTCTCTCACTTCGACGAGGCGACCTACGCCCCCCCCGAGGACAACGCGCTGATGACCCCGTTCATCAGCGCCGGCGAGGCGCACACGACGCCCGGCGCCAACACCTGCGCGCTGTTTCGGGACAACGGCTGGCCGATGGGCGCGGGGTGCGCGGCGCTGCTCCCCAGCACGCCGGTGGCGCTCGAGGGGGGCGTCTACGTGGAGGAGTTCAACACCCTCGCCTCCACCGGCACGAGCAGCGTGCTGCCGCTGGGCTGGGCCCTCGCGGAAGCGGGGACCAACGCGAACACGACGTACACCGCGGGGACCGGCAGCAGTAACACCGGTGATACGTACAGCTTCGGAACGACCGGCAGCAACGAGCGCGCCTTCGGGGGGCTCCAGAGCAGCTCCCTCACCCCGACCGTTGGGGCGGGCTTCCAGAACCAGACCGGCTACACCATCCAGGCGCTGACCATCCAGTACACCGGCGAGCAGTGGCGGCTGGGCAACACCGGGCGGGTCGACCGCCTCGATTTCCAGTACAGCCTCGACGCGACGAGCCTCACCACGGGCACGTGGACCGACGTCAATGCGCTCGACTTCACGGCGCCCGTCACGACGGGTACCCTCGGCGCCCTCGACGGGAACGCGGCGGCGAACCGGACCATCGTGCTCAACACCCTTACCGGGCTCAGCATCGCCAACGGCGGGACGATCTGGGTCCGGTGGAGCTCATTCGATGCGTCGGGCGCCGACGACGGGCTCGCCGTGGACGACTTCTCGCTCTTCCCGACGGTGAACCCCGCGACCGTGCCGCAGACGGCCTCGGGCGCCAGCGGGTGGCGAATGCTCTCGGCCCCAGTGAGCGGGATGACCGTCGGCACCCTCGCCGACCTCAGCCTCGTCCAGGGGCTCCCCGACGAGTTCCCCTCTGGGCAGCCGAACCTCTACACCGGGTACAGCGGAGCCAACAGCGGCCCGAACTACGGCTTCACGGTGCCCTCCGGCGAGAGCGCGTCGCTCGTGCCGGGGCGCGGGTTCATCTGGTACCTCTACAGCGACGCGTTCGACCCCGACCCCAGCAACACGCAGGGCGAAAGCGAGAGCGCCGGCCTCCCGCTCACGCTCACGGCGACGGGCTCGCCGGCCACGGGCGATGTGTCCGTGGTGTTCACAGAGCGTACGGTGCTCGGCGACGGCTTCTTCCTCCTCGGCAACCCCTTCGACGTGCCGTTCGATCTGAGCGGGCTAACCCTCAGCAGCGGGACGCTCCAGTCGTCGTCGTTCCAGGTCTGGAATCCCAACGCGAACGGCGCGGCCGGCTCCTACGCCATGCTCAGCACGCTCCTCGACGCCTCAGACGACCTCGCCGCCTGGCAGGGGGTGTTCGCGCAGGTCACCGGCACGCCCACGCTCCCGGTCACCTTCACCTACGACGATGCGTTCCGGCAGCCCGGTACGAACCCGCCGTTCTACGGGATGACCGGTGGGCCCATCGCTACCCGAACCGGGGCCGACCCCGACGTCCGCTGGCTGGCCCTCGCGCTCACAGGACAAACAGGGGCAGGCCCCACATACGACGAGGCCGCCGCGATAGCCTTCGTCGAGGACGCTGACGCCGCGTGGGATCGGCACGATGCTTCAAAGCTCGGGTCCTTCGCGTACCCCGCCGCGCTCCTCGCCCCCGTCGGGGCGGGGCCAGAGGGCGCGCCCGTCCGGAAGGCACTCGAGACGCAGCCGTTCCAGCCAGCCGGGCCGATCGAACTGCCGTTGGCGTTCTTCACCTCGCACGCGGGCAACTACTCGCTCGGCTGGGGGGTGCTCGACGCGTTTCCCTCGGACTGGACGTTCCTGCTCCATGACGCCGTGACCGGCGCCATGGTGGACCTCCGCGACCAGCCCGACTATGCGTTCACGGCGAGCCCGACGGGGTGGACGGAGCGCTTCACGCTCACCGTCACGCCGGGCGTCGTCACCGGGACCGACGGCTCGCTCCCCGAGGGCTTCGCGCTGTCGGCGGCGTATCCGAACCCGTTCAACCCGATGGCGCGCGTCGCCCTCCGCGTGGCGGCGGCGCAGCGCGTAACAGCCTCGCTCTACGACGTGCTCGGGCGGCGGGTGGCCGTGGTCTACGACGGCGTCGTGGCGCCGGGCGCGGACCGCGTGCTGACGGTCGAGGGGGCGGGGCTCGCAAGCGGGGCGTATGTGCTCCGTGTTGAGGGGGAAACGTTCACCGCTGCGCGGCGCCTCACCCTCGCTAAGTAGCGACCCTCAGCGCCCCTTGCGGAGGCGGTCGGCGAGTCCGTGCGGGAGCCCCGCCGCGCGGATCTTCTCCGCCGTCGCCTCCACATCGTAGGGGACGCGAACGATCTCGCACGTGAACGCGGCGGAGTCGTAGAGGGCGAACGCCGCACGCGGGTCCCCATCGCGCGGCTGCCCCACGCTCCCCACGTCCACGAGGAAGCGGTGGCCCGGGCGGACGCGAAGAACGCCCACGCGGTCGGCCACGACGGCGGGCCGGTGGCTGTGGCCGACGAAGCAGAGCGGCCCCTCGAACGCGGCGAACTGCGCGCGAACCGCGCGAAAGCCGTCGAGGCGGTGCCACGCGGCGGGCTCGTCCGGCGAGGCGTGGACGTACACGGCGCCGTAGGCGTTGAGCCGGAGGGGGAGCGCCCCCAGCCAGGCGCGCTGTTCCTCCGTGAGGAGGCGACGGTGGAGGAGCGCCGCTGTGTGCCCGTCGCGAGGGAGGGCATTGAGGCCCTCCCCCGTGGCGACGGCGACGTCGTGGTTGCCCAGCACCGTCGGTAGGGCCCGCGCCCGGAGGAGCTCGACGCACGCGGCCGGATCGGGCCCGTACCCGACGACGTCGCCCAGGCACACGAGCGCCTCCGCGCCCCGCGCCTCGGCCGTGGTGAGCACGGCCGTGAGCGCTTCGAGGTTGGCGTGGGCGTCGGAGAAGACGGCGACGAGCATGGGCGTGGCGGCTCTAAGAAGCTACCCGTACCAAGGAGGAGGCGGAGGGATAGCGGCGTCGGGGGTGGAGGCCGCGTCTGAAAATCCAGCGATGAACCCCGCCCCCTATGTCGTTTGGAGGGATGCCTCTGAATTACCGCCCTATATTCCCTGCTCACCGATCCTCGAGCTCGATGCCCCCCCGCCTTCCGCGCCGGCCCCCGCCCGTATTGCCGCCCGGCGCTCCCCCTGCCGACCCGTTCGCCGGGGTAGACGAGCAGCACGCGTACCGCCTCGCCTACGCCGAGCCGGGCCTCAAGCTTCGCGAGCTGTTCGACGTGCTCGTGCGCGGGCGGTGGATCATCCTCGGGGCGCTCCTCGCCGTCGCCGTCCCCATCACGCTCCGGACCCTCGCGAAGCCCGACCTCTACAGCGCCTACAGCCTGCTCCTCATCCAGGAGGAGGACGAGGGGCTATCCGATGTGCTCCCCTCCGGGCCTAATCCCCTTGCCTGGCAGGCCGAGCGCGACCTCGGGAACGAGCTCCTCATCCTCAGGCAGTCGCTCCCGCTCGCCCGGCGGGCCGCCGAACGCCTTCTGAACTACCGCGCCGTTCCCGAGACGGGCCAGCCGCTCACCGTCCTCGCCGGGGATCCCACTCCGACCCCCGAGGTCGTCGCCGCACGCCTCCAGAACCACTACCTCTCCGTCGCGGCCGAGGGGCGCGAGCTCGACGCCATCCGGATCACCGCCGTCAGCACGGTCCCCGGGGAGGCCGCCCTCCTCGCCAACGTCTACGCGGAGGCGTACCTGGAACGGACGCAGGAATCGAGCCGCGCGAGCGTCACCGCGTCGCGGGCCTTCCTCGAAGAGCAGATCGGCGCACAGGCCGACTCGCTCCGCGCCATCGAGGCGCAGATCCGCGCGTTCATGACGCAGGAGGGGGCCGTCGCCCTCGACGAGGAGTCGTCGTTCCTCGTGAGCCAGGCCGCCCGGCTTGAGGCCGAGCGCGACGAGGCCACCGTCGAGGTGCAGATGCGGGGGGCCACCGCCGACGCGCTTGGCCAAGAGCTCGCCGCCCTCGAACCCCGCCTCGCTGCCCGTGTCGCCTCCGACGTGGACCGCGAGCTCACCACCACGCAGACGCGCCTCGCCACCGTGGAGGCGCGCTTGGAAGAGATCTACGCGGCCCGCCCTGCGCTCCGCACCGCCGCCGAGGTGCCGCCCGACATCGCCCAGCTCCGCCAGCAGCAGGCCGACCTCCAGGGCCGCCTCCGCACCCTCCGCCAGCGCTACCTCGACGAGTCCCTCGCCGCGGGCGGGCTCGACCTCACGCAGCAGGGCGCCGGCCTGGAGCGGGTGGCCGAGCTCCGCCGCCAGATCGTCGACGAGCAGATCGCCCTCGGGGCCGCCCGCGCCAAGCGCGACGTGCTCGCGCAGCGGCTCCGCGCGAACGAGGGGAGCCTTTCGGCGATCCCCCGGCAAGCCATCGAGCTGGCGCAGCTGCAGCGGCGGCGGCAGTCCACCGAACGGCTCTACCTCGCCCTCGAAGAGAAGCTCCAGGAGGCCCGCGTGGCCGAGCAGAGCGAGCTCGGCTATGCCGAGCTCATCCGGCCCGCCACCACGCCGGGCATCCCCTACGCGCCGAACCGCCCACGCGGCATCTTCCTCGGCGTCCTCCTCGGGCTCGGCCTCGGCATCGTCCTCGCCTTCGTACGCGTCCGCCTCGACCACCGGCTCCACCGGCCCGACGACCTCCGCGAGCGCGGCTATCCCGTGCTCGGGACCATCCCCGACCTCGACCCCCTCGTCAAGGAGGAGTTCCAGGGGGCCGAGACGGTGGAGGCCGACGGGCGCCGGCTCGACAGCCGCCTCGTTGCCCTCCTCTCGCCGCTTTCGGGGGCGAGCGAGGCGTACCGCGCCCTCCGCACGAGCCTCCAGTTCAGCCGCCCCGACACCGTCGTCCAGACGGTCCTCGTGACGAGCGCGAGCCCCGGCGAGGGGAAGAGCCTCACCGCGCTCAACCTCGCCGTCACGCTCGCCCAGGCCGGCCGCAAGACGCTCCTCATCGACGCCGATCTCCGCCGCCCGTCCGTACACAAGCGGCTCGCGCTCCCCCGCACGCCGGGCCTCGTCGATCTCCTCTTCTCGGGGGGGGACTCGGCCACGACGCTGCCGGAGAGCGGGGTGGACGACCTCACCGTCCTCGCCGCCGGCACGCACGCGCCCAACCCGTCGGAGCTCCTCGGCTCGCGCGCGTTGCGCGACCTCGTCGAGGCCGCCCGGCAGGCCTACGACGTGATCATCTTCGACGCGCCGCCGGTGCTGGCCGCCACCGACGCCGTCCTCCTCTCGACGCAGTGCGACGCCACCTTCCTCGTCGCCCGCGCCGGGCAAACGCGCGACTACGCGCTGGAGCAGGCGCAGGAGGCGCTGGAGGGCGTCGGCGCCCACGTCATCGGGGTCGTCCTCAACGGGTTCCAGGCGAACCAGGCCTACGGGTACAAGTATCGCTACAGCTACCGCTCGGAGGGCCTCTACGGGTACGGCGCCGAGAACGCAGCGAAGCGGACGACCGCCGCCTGACTGCCCATGCGATTCGCGCTCTCGCTGGCCGCCCTCGGCCTCCTCGCGGCGACGCCCGTTGCGGCGCAGCCGGCCTACGGGCGGGTGGAGGAGACGCGGACGAACGCGCCGGCCTACTTCTTCTTCTCCGTGCCCGGGGAAGCAACGATCCGCGTGGCCGTGTGGGGGACCGTCCGCGCGCCCGGCCTCTACGACGTCCGCGACGGCACTACGCTCGACCAGGTGCTCTCGCTGGCGGGTGGGCCCGTTCTCGAAACCCAGCGCGAAGACGAGGAGGTCACCATCACGGTCCGCGTATTCCGGGGCGGGGGGGAGGCCCGTGAGGTCGCCTACCAGGCCGCCCTCGCCGACTTCGTGGCGCAACCGGGCCGCTACCCCGCCCTCGCCGACGGCGACGTCGTCGAGGTCGCTACGCGGCAGCGCCGCCTCGGCTCGTGGCGCGACGCGCTCCCCGTCGTGGCGAGCGTGGCAGGGCTCGCGACCGTGATCCTGCAGGTCATCAACCTCACCCGCTGAGCGCCGTGCCTGCCGCTCCCGCTCGCCGCTGCTGGCGCGCCTTTTACCTCCGCCCACGGACGGAGAAGAAGGCAGCGGCGCGCTTGGCCGCCGCCGGGCACGAGGTGTTCCTCCCCTTCCGCCGGGCCCTCCGGCAGTGGTCGGACCGCCGGCAGTGGGTCGAGGACCCGCTCTTCCCCGGCTACCTCTTCGCCCGGGTCGAGGAGCGCGGGCGCCTCGCCGTCCTCCAAGACGACGCCGTCGTGCGGTGCCTTACCTCCGGCGGGCGGATCGTCGAGGTGGGGGAGGGGGAGATCGCCAGCCTCCAGGCGCTGATGGCCGTCCCCGACAAGCTCGACGTCCTCACGCAGCAGGCCTTCCCGCCGGGCGCGGCGGTCTACGTGAGCCGGGGGCCGCTGGCCGGGCTCCACGGCCGCGTCCTCGCGCACCCCCGTGCGCACTACCTCCTCGTGGAGGTGCCCTCCATCCGGCATGCCGTCCGCGTGCACCTCCCGGCCGACTGGGCGCTCCGCCCCGTCGCGGGTCTGAGCGCGGCGGCGTGACCCGTCGCGTTCGCGCGGCGCCACACAACCTCCTTGTTCTTCCTCGTCAGGCCCGCGATGGGACTGACGGGGCGAAGCCGTGCCAGACCTCTCCGGAATGACCGCTGAACGCTCACCGCTCACCGCCTTCCTCGACCGCGTCGTCGACCGCTCAGCTCGCGTCGGCGTAATGGGGCTGGGGTACGTCGGGCTCCCCCTCGCCGTCGAGGTGGCCGAGGCGGGGTTCCCCGTCGTGGGCTACGACGTGAACCCGCTCGTCGTGCGCGGCCTCGCTGCCGGCGAGAGCCACGTCCGCGACGTGCCTCCTGCTCGCGTTGCCCCCCTCGTCGCGGGCGGCCTGCTCACGGCCACCGACGACCCCTTCGCCCTCGCCGCCTGCGACGCCGTCCTCATCTGCGTCCCCACGCCGCTCAACAAGCTGAAGGACCCTGACCTCAGTTACGTCCTCGCCGCGGCGGGCGTCGTGCAGGAGGCGCTCCGGCCGGGGATGCTCGTCGTGCTGGAGAGCACGACGTTCCCCGGCACCACGCGCGAGGTGGTGCTCCCGGTCCTAGAGGAGAGCGGGCTCAAGGGTGGCACCGACTTCTTCCTGTGCTACTCGCCCGAGCGGGTGGACCCCGGCAACCCCACGTGGCACACGAGGAACACCCCGAAGGTGCTCGGCGGCGTCACCGAGGCCTGCGCCCACGCCGGCACCGCCCTCTACGGCGCCGTCTTCGACGCGCTCGTGCCCGTCTCCAGCGTCGAGGCGGCCGAGCTCACGAAGGTGTACGAGAACACCTTCCGCCTCGTCAACATCGCCCTCGCCAACGAGCTCGCGCAGGCGTGCGAGAAGCTGGGCGTAGACGTGTGGGAGGTGATCGAGGCCGCCGCCACGAAGCCGTTCGGGTTCATGCCGTTCACGCCGGGGCCCGGCCTCGGCGGCCACTGCATCCCGCTCGACCCCCACTACCTCGCGTGGAAGATGCGCGCGCTCGCCTACAAGACGCGCCTCATCGAGCTGGCCAGCGAGATCAACGCCGAGATGCCGGCGTTCGTCGTGCGCAAGGTGGTCGACGCGCTCAACGACGAGGCGAAGGCGCTCCGCGGCAGCCGCGTGCTCGTCCTCGGCGTCGCTTACAAGCGCGACGTCGACGACCTCCGCGAGAGCCCCGGCCTCGAGGTCATCCGTCTCCTCCAGGAGAAGGGCGCGGAGGTTTCTTACCACGACCCCTTCTGCCCCGCCATCGCCGACGACGGCCACACCCCACTCAAGGGGCTCCCCCTCCACAGCGTTGCCCTTACCGACGAAATTCTCCGCGAGAGTGATGCCGTCGTCATCGTGACGGACCACACGGCGGTGGACTACGCACGCGTGGCAGAGGGCGCCCGGCTCGTCGTGGACAGCCGTGGCGTGATGCGTCGGTTCCCCGGTCGGGCCCGCGTCGTCGGCCTCTCCGGGCAGGAGCAGACGGCCTTCGATCCATCCCTCGTCTGACCCCTTAGGGCGTACGCGCCATGTGCGGGCTCGCCGCGCTCCTCGACCGCACCGGCCACGGCGTTGACCGCGCAGCCCTCGCGCGAATGACGGACCGCATAGCCTCGCGAGGCCCCGACGGAGAAGGCACGTGGGTCGCCCCCGACGGCCGCGCTGCCCTGGCCCACCGCCGCCTCGCCATCATCGACCTCTCGGAGGAAGCGGCCCAGCCGATGGCGAGCGCGGACGGCCGCCTCGTCGTCGCGCTCAACGGGGAGCTCTACAACTACCGCGCGCTCCGCGCGGCGCTCGAAGAGGACGGGTGCGTCTTCCGCACGGCGTCCGACACCGAGGTGCTCCTCCACGGCTACCGCCGGTATGGGGCCGACGTGGTCCACCGCCTCAGGGGGATGTACGCCTTCGTGCTCTGGGACGCGGAGAAGCGGGGGCTCCTCCTCGCCCGCGACCCCTACGGCATCAAGCCGCTCTACGTCGCGGACGACGGGCGCCAATTCCACGCGGCTTCGCAGGTGAAGGCGCTCCTCGCAGGCGGCAGGGTGGACACGGCCGAGGAGCCGGCCGGCCACGCGGGCTTCTTCCTCTGGGGCCACGTCCCCGAGCCGTTCACGCTCTACCGCGGGATCCGCGCGCTCCCCGCGGGGCACTCCCTCTGGGTGGATGCGGGTCCGCCCCGCGCACCAGAGCCCTTCGCGTCGATCCCCGAGGTCCTCACGGCGTCGGAGCGGGCGGGGTCGAAGGCTGACGCCCGGGAGGAACTGCGCGACGCGCTGCTCGACAGCGTCCGCCACCACCTCGTGGCCGACGTGCCCGTGGGCGTGTTCCTCTCGGCCGGGCTCGACTCCGCCACCGTCGCGGCCCTCGCGGCGGAGAGCGGCTCCGCGCCCCGGACGGTCACGCTCGGCTTCGCCGAGTACCGGGGCACCGCGAACGACGAGGTCCCCCTCGCCGAGGCCCTCGCCGAGTATCTCGGCGCGCATCATACGACGGTCTGGGTCACGCGCGACGACTTCGGGGAGGCCCGCGCGCACGTCCTCGACCAGATGGACCAGCCCACCCTCGACGGGGTGAACACCTACTTCGTCAGCCGGGCCGCGCGCGAGGCGGGCCTCAAGGTGGCGCTCTCCGGCGTCGGCGGCGACGAGCTCTTCGGCGGCTACCCCAGCTTCCGGCAGGTCCCCCGTCTCGTCCGGGCTGCGCGCCGCGTGCCCGTGGGGGCGGGCCGGGGGGTACGGACCCTCGCCGCCCCGCTCGCCGCCCGGCTCACCTCTCCGAAGGCAGCGGGCCTCCTCGAATATGGGTCGGACTACGCGGGGGCATACCTCCTGCGCCGCGCGCTCTTCATGCCGTGGGAGCTGCCGCAGGTGCTCGGTGCGGACTTCGCGCGGGAGGGGCTCGCCGTCCTCGCTCCGCGCGAGCGCCTCGCCGAAACCGCGGGTTCGGTCACGGTCCCCGCGCTGAAGGTGACGGCGTTGGAGTCGTGCTGGTACCTCCGGAACCAGCTCCTGCGCGATACCGACTGGGCCGGGATGGCGCACGGTGTGGAGGTGCGCACGCCCCTCGTGGACTGGACGCTGCTCCGCCGCGTCGCCCCCCTTCGCGCGGCGCATCCCGGCGTGGGGAAGCAGGCGATGGCGGCTACGCCCGCCCGCCCGCTCCCGGAGGCCCTCCAACGTCGCCCTAAGACTGGCTTCCAGGTCCCCATCCGCGACTGGCTGTGGGCGGGGGGGGCAGCGCCAGCCGAGCGTGGGCTCCGCGGGTGGGCCCGAACGGTCTACGCGGCGTACACGGCCCCATGAGGATTCTCGCACTCGTCACGGATGCTTACGGCGGGCGCGGCGGCATCGCGCAGCACAACCGCCACCTCCTGGACGCGCTGTGCATCGCACCGCAGGTGGCGGAGGTCGTCGCCCTGCCTCGCCTCGTCGTGGAGCCACCTGGTCTTCTTCCGGACGGGCTGACCTACGTCACCGCTGCGGCGCGCGGCAAAGCCGCATACCTGCAGGCGCTCTTGGCGCTCGGCCTCTGGCGCAGCACGTTTGAGACCGTCGTCTGCGGACACCTGAACCTGCTGCCGCTGGCGGTGCTCGCCGCGGTGCGCCATCGGGCCCGGCTCCTCCTCGTCGTGCATGGAATCGAAGCCTGGACGCCGCGTGGGGAGGTGGTCAAACGGATGCTTCGCCGGGTCGATGAGATCGTCGCCGTGAGCAGCTTCACGCGGCGGCGGTTCCTCGCGTGGAGCGGCGTGGGGGAGGCCCGCGCGCGCGTCATCCCCAACGCGATCGACCTCGGAGCCTACGGGCCGGGGCCGAAGCGGCCTGACCTCGTCGCCCGCTACGGGCTGGAAGGGAAGAAGGTGATTCTCACGCTCGGCCGCATGGACGCGCGCGAGCGCTACAAGGGCCACGACGAGCTGCTGGACGTACTGCCCGCGCTCGCTAAGGAGGAGGGCCGCCTAGCCTGGCTCGTCGTGGGCGACGGCGACGACCGCCCGCGGCTTGAAGCGAAGGCCCGCGCGCTCGGCGTCGCCGACCACGTCGTGTTCGCGGGCTATGTCCCTGACGGCGAGAAGGCCGATCACTACCGGCTCGCCGACGTGTTCGCCATGCCGGGTCGGGGGGAGGGGTTCGGCATCGTCTACCTCGAAGCCCTCGCGTGCGGCATCCCCGTCGTCGCTTCGTCGGCCGACGCCTCGCGCGAGGCCGTCTCGGATGGCAGGATGGGCGAGGTCGTAGACCCCGAGGATCGGGCTGCGCTTCTCGCCGGGCTTCGCCGCGCGTTTGCTCGCGCCGGTGGACGGGTGCCCGCCGGCCTCGATACCTTCAGCGTCTCCCGCTTCCGCGCCCGCTGGCATGGGCTCCTCTCCGCCACGCCCGCCCTCCCGACACCGGCACTGAGCGTCCGCAAGGGCACTCCGATCTCCCCTGAACGGGCTCATGCTTGACCTCATCCGCAAGCTCCGCCACCTCCTGACGCCGCGCGAGCAGCGCCACGCCCTCGTGCTGCTCGGGCTGATGACGGGGGGGGCCGCGCTGGAGATGCTCGGCGTGGGCGCCATCCCGGCGTTCGTGGCGCTGCTCACGGACCCCACTTCGATCCAGCGCGTCCCGCTGGCGGCGCAGGCAGCGGCGGCGCTCGGCTTCGACACCACGGAAGCGCTCATCCTCGCCGGGGCGGTCGTGCTCTTCACCCTCTTCTTGCTGAAGAACGCCTACCTCGCCGGGCTCTCCTGGCTGCAGGCGCGGTACGTCTTCGGGCGGCAGGTCCACCTCGCGCGGCGGCTGCTGCACCGCTACCTCTACAGCCCGTACCCCTTCCACCTCCAGCGGAACACCGCCGAGCTCCTCCGAAACGCCAACACCGACGCGATGGAGGTCGTGGGGTCGGCGCTCATGCCGCTGATCCTCCTCGTCATGGACGGGCTCACCGTCGGGGCCGTGCTCCTCCTCCTCTTCTGGGTCGAGCCGGTCACGTCGGTCGTCGCATTCCTCATCCTCGGCGGGGCCTCGGCGATCTTCCTGCGGCTCCTGCGCCGGAAGACGTTCCACCACGGGCAGGAGATGCACAAGGCCCGACTCGAGATGATCCAGATCGTCAACGAGGGGCTGGGAGGGATCAAGGTCACGAAGGTGCTCGGGCGCGAGCGGACGTTCCTCGACGCGTTCAGCCGCGCCTCCGACCGCTACGCCCACGCGGGGCGGGTCCGCCAGCTCCTCCAGGAGACGCCGCGGCTCCTGCTGGAGACGGTCGGCATTGCGGGCCTCCTCGGGGTGGCCGCCCTCCTCCTCGTGCAGGGCCGCGCCCTCAGCGCGCTCGTGCCCACGCTGGCCCTCCTCGCCGTGGCGGTGGTGCGGATGATCCCCTCGTTCAACCGCGTCACGGTGGCCCTCAACGGCCTCCGCTTTGGGCGCGCCGCCATCGACGCGGTCTACCGCGACCTCCTCGAGATCGCGCCGGGGTCGGACGAGACGCCCGCGCCGCTCCCGTTCCGCGCGCACATCCGCCTGGAGGGGGTCACGTTCCAGTACCCGACGGCGGTCGAGCCCGTCCTCCGCGACGTCTCGCTCACCATTCGAAAGGGGGCTGCCGTCGGGTTCGTCGGCCGTACCGGCGCCGGGAAGACCACGCTCGTCGACGTCGTGCTCGGCCTCCTTGCGCCGACGGCAGGCCGGGTGCTCATCGACGGCGTCGAACTCCGCGGGCGCGAGCGAGCATGGCAGCGGCAGGTGGGGTACGTCCCCCAGGACGTCTACCTCTCGGACGACTCCATCCGCCGGAACGTCGCTTTCGGGCTCCCCGATGAGGCCATCGACGAGGCGGCCGTGTGGCGGGCCGTGGAGGCGGCCCAGGCGCAGGAGTTCATCGAGCGGCTCCCGCATGGGCTCGACACCGTCGTGGGGGAGCGCGGCGTGCGGCTCTCTGGGGGGCAGCGCCAGCGGATCGGCATCGCCCGCGCCCTCTACCACGGCCCCGAGGTGCTCGTGCTCGACGAGGCCACGAGCGCGCTCGACCACGAGACCGAGCGCGCCGTGATGGAGGCCATCGAGCACCTCCGCGGCTCCCACACCCTCCTCATCATCGCGCACCGCCGCACCACCGTGGCCGCGTGCGACCTGCTGGTGCACCTCCAGGGGGGAGCCATCGTCGAGGTGGAGGCCCACGCGGAGAGCCCGGCTGCCTGATCGGCCCCGGGGAACGACCATGCGGGTATCGGTCGTGCTGGCTACCTACAACGGCGAGGCGTTCCTCGGCGAGCAGCTCGGCAGTCTCACCGTGCAGACGGCGCGCCCGCACGAGCTGGTCGTCGCCGACGACGGTTCCACCGATGCGACGCTCGGCATCGTGGAGGCGTTTGCCCGGTCGGCGCCGTTCCCGGTGCGCGTCCACCGGAATCCCGGCACCCTCGGGTTCACGGAGAACTTCCTGCGCGCGGCCGGGCAGGCCGAGGGCGACGTCCTCGCCTTCTGCGATCAGGACGACGTGTGGCGCCCGGAGAAGCTGGAGCGGTGCCTCGCAATGCTCGACGATCCGGACGTGGTGATGGCGATCCACGCTGGCCAAGTAGTGGATGCGACGCTAACCCGACGGGGCCGCCGGCATCCCGATTTCGCCCGCGACGGCGCCGTCGAGCGGATGGGGCCGGTGCTGATGAACGGGATCGTGCCCGGCTTCGCGCTCGTCTTCAAGCGAGTCGTCACCGACCGGCTCCTCGCCGCCTGGCCGGCGGAGCGCTACGCCGAAGCCTTCCGGAAGCACGGCAACCTGATGGGCCACGACCTCCTCGCCTACGGGACGGCCCGGAGCATCGGCCGCGTGGCCTATACCGCGGCGGTGCTCGCCGACTACCGCGTCCACGCCCGGAACGTGACGGCGACAGAGGCACCCTTTGCGCCGGCGCTTGAACGCGTGGGGGGGATGCTCCAGGACACGCGGCTCCCGGATGCCTCCCTGTATGCGCACTACGCAGACCGGTGGCAGCAGGAAGTGCGGGTGCTGGAAGCGATCATGGCAAACGACCCGGGGCTGGTAGGGCTGCGGCACCTCCATGCGTACCTGTCGAACCGGTCGCGGACCTTCGCGGAGCGGGCGGCCCTGTACGAAGGGGAGACGCCGGGCCGAAGGGTGGCGTGCTTTCTTGGGATGGTTCGAGGTGGTTCCTACGGGTCACGGAAGGCAGGACGACTCGGGCTGCGTAGTGCGGCGAAGGATCTTGCGTTCTGCCTCGCGCCTCGTGTGATGCGGCATCCGAACGCACCGGCCACGGCTAGTGCTGGCCAGGGAGGGGGCCTGCGGTGGTAGGCACCGGCCCGAATGCGGAAAGGCTGGCAGGAAAGCCTACGACCATCTCTGACCGCACCCTGCTTAACCGCCACAACACAGTCGTCGTAGTGCCGACGTACAACGGCGTCCGGCATGTAGACGACGCGATCAGCAGCGTGCTAGCGGCTTCGGAGGCGTACGCGTACAAGCTCCTTCTCGTAGATGACTGCTCGTCTGACGGCACCTACGATCACCTCGTGGCGAGATATGGCGACTTCCCGCGGGTTGAGATCTGGAAGAACCCGAGGAACCTGGGTGAGTGCGCGAACACCAATCAGATCGCAGAGCGGGTACGGACCATGGGGTATTCCTGGTTCGTTATTATCCATCAGGATGACCTCGTCGACGAGGACCTATTCGCCGTGCTGAACGAGGAAGCAAGCAGGTGCGAGGTCAGCCTGATCGGAACGGCATGTAACTACGTCCTCGACGGGGAGGTCAGCGCTTTCTTGGCCGGTACGAGGACCGGCCTACAAGCCCATGACGCAGAGCCGGGAGGGCTCGGTGTGACCGTTTCTAGTGGCCTGGGCGCTCTGGCCAGCGCCTTTCGCCGGAACGTGTGGCCTTCAGTATCCGGCTCTGCTGTGAACGTACACGACTTCCTGAGCGTGAGCGGATTCAGCACGGCGTTCGACTTCGGCATCGACACGTACTTCGCGTACAAGTTGCTGGAGTCTGGCCGCGCCCTTGCCATCATCGACCGTCCGTACGTGGTCAAGCGAGTGCACGACGAGAGTGCTTGGCGACGGGGCGTCGATGCGGGGAAGCATGTCGTGGCTTCCCTCTGGATGATGGAGCGGTACCGCGGAGTTCTTGACGCGGCGTACGTGAGGGAGACGCACGTCAGGTTCGCCAAATCGGCCGTGCTAGAGGCCCTGCGCGCCGTAGCGGCGCGGCGCATAGTAGAGGCGGCGCGCCAGGTCGTCCTATCCGGCACCATCCTGCGGAGCTGGCTTCGGCACGCTCTCGCCCTGCCCTTCCTACAGAGCAAGCGGATCCGAACGCTGATGGCTCGCGACCAGGCACCAGCCGTCGGAGCGGAGGCGGGACGCCCCCTCCAGCTGAATCCCGTGCCAGGATGACCACCCTAGTGTATGGCGCCTCGGGCCATGCCCTCGTCGTCGCCGATCTCCTCCGGAAGTCCGGCAAGGACGTGTTCTGCTACGTGGATGGGGTGAACGAGGCCCGCGAGGGAGAAGCCTTCGGAGGCGCGCACGTGCGGGGCGCGCGCGCGGTTGAGGAGGCCTGGGCGGACGGCGTGCGCGAGGCCGTCGTGGCCGTAGGGGACAATGCGGCCCGCGTCCAGATCGGCCGCCGGCTCCAGGCCGTGGGCTATCACCTGCCCCCGCTCACACATCCCTCGGCCGTTGTGGCGCTGGACGCGACCCTCGGGGACGGGACCATCGTCTGCGCGAACGCCGTCATCGGCGCTGGCGCCTCCGTGGGTGAGCACGTCCTCATCAACACCGCGGCCTCGGTGGACCACGAGTCCGTGCTCGGGACCGGTGTCCACGTTTCCCCGGGTGCCCACCTGGGTGGCCGGGTCGCGGTAGGCGAGGAGAGCTGGGTGGGGATCGGGGCGGTGGTGAGAGACCGCATCCGCATCGGCGCCCGCAGCGTCATCGGGGCCGGCGCGGCCGTCGTTACCAACATCCCCGACGGGGTGGTCGCGTACGGCGTGCCGGCCCGCATCATCCGGGAGGTTCCTTGATGTCCCCTAAGCAGCACCTCGACGACCTCGCGCTCTTCGGCGCCCCTCCGGCCTTCTCCGAGCCCCTCCATGTAGGCCGCCCCAACGTGGGGGACCGCGCGCGGCTGATGGAGCGGATCGAGGAGATGCTCGACCGCCGCTGGTTCACCAACGCGGGCCCCTTCGAGCAGGCGTTCGAGCGGGCCCTCGCCGACTACCTCGGCGTCCGGCACTGCATCGCCATGTGCAACGGGACGGTGGCGCTGGAGATCGCCATCCGCGCGTGCGGCCTGACCGGCGAGGTCATCGTCCCCGCGTTCACGTTCGTCGCGACGGCCCACGCGCTGCAGTGGCAGGAGATCACCCCGGTCTTCTGCGACGTGGACCCCGTCACCCACACGCTCGACCCCGCCAAGGTGGAGGCCCTCCTCACCCCGCGGACGAGCGGCATCATCGGAGTGCACGTGTGGGGCCAGCCGTGCGACGTAGAGAGCCTCGCTGCCATCGCCGAGCGGCACCGCCTCAGGCTCCTCTTCGACGCCGCCCACGCGCTCGGGTGCTCCTACCGGGGCCGCATGGTCGGAAACTTCGGCGATGCCGAGGTGCTCAGCTTCCACGCGACGAAGTTCGTGAACGCCTTCGAGGGCGGGGCCGTCTTGACGAACGACGACGAGCTCGCCATCCGGATGCGGCTCATGAAGAACTTCGGGTTCGCCGGGTACGACAACGTCGTCTACGTGGGGACGAACGGGAAGATGAGCGAGGTCTCGGCCGCGATGGGGCTCACCTCGCTGGAGGCGCTGCCCACGTTCGTCGAGGTCAACCGCGCGAACTACCACGCGTACCGGGCGGCGCTGGCCGGTCTCCTTGGTCTCCGCGTCTACGCCTACGACGAGACGGAGGCGTGTAACTACCAGTACGTCATCGTAGAGGTGGACGAGGCCGAAGCCGAGATCAGCCGCGACCTCCTCGTGGAGCTGCTCCACGCCGAGCGCGTGCTGGCGCGGCGGTACTTCTACCCGGCGTGCCACCGCATGGAGCCGTACCGCTCTTACTTCCCCCACGCCGGCCTCCTCCTCCCCGAGACGGAGCGACTCACGCAGCGGGTGATGTCGCTGCCGACGGGGACGGCCGTGGGGCAGGAGGAGATCACAACGATCTGCGAGATCGTCCGGTTCGCGCTGGCGCACGGGCCGGAGATCACCCGCCGCCGGGCGGCGCGAGCGGCAACCCGCGTCGAGGCACGCGTGTGAGCGCACAACCGTGGGAGGCGGAACAGACGGGCGAGGCGGAGCCGCTCGTGAGCTTCGTCGTCCTCTCGTACAACTTCGAGGCTTTTCTGCCGGAGTGCCTCGCGAGCATCCTCGCGCAGCGCGGCGGCTACCCGTTCGAGGTCGTCGTCGTGGACGATGCCTCCACCGACGGGACCGCCGCCCTGCTCGGCGCGTTCGACGACCCCCGGATTCGGGTCATCCGCCACACACAGAACCTCGGGCACGCGCGAACGGTGGAGGATGGGCTCCATGCGGCGCGCGGGCGCTACGTCGCCCGCATCGACGGCGACGACCGGTATCGCCCCGACTTTTTGGAGATGGTAGTACCCATCTTGGAGCGGCACCCCGAGGTGGGGCTCGTCTACGGCGACGCGGCTTTGATCGACGCCGCCGGGCGCGAGACGGCCCCCTGCACCGACACCGCGCATGGAGGACGAGACTTCAAGGGGAACGAGCTCGTCGCGCTCCTCGAATGCAACTTCATTTGTGCCCCGACCGTCATCGCACGCCGAGAGGCGTGGCGGGCGGCGCTCCCCGTCCCATCCTTCCTCGCCTTCCACGACTGGTACTTCACGCTCTCCATTGCCCGGACGTACGCGTTCTACTACGTCCACCGCGTCCTCGCCGACTACCGCGTGCACGGGAGCAACATGCACGCACGAACCATCCGGGACCGGACGGAGGTGCCCTCGATCTTCTGGATGCTCGACAAGGTGTACGCCGAGTCCGAGGCCGACCCCGCCCTCGAGCGGGCGAAGCAGGCGGCGCGGCGGCAGGTGTACGGTCGGCACTGCGTGACGTACGCCGACAAGTACTTCGGGGTGGGGTACGACGGGGAAGCCCGCCGCCTCTACCTCGACGCGCTCCGTTACCGGCCCGCCTATGCGCTCAACGCGGGGCTGCTGCGGCGCCTCGCCGCCACGTTCATCGGCCGCGCGCGCTACGAGCGTGCCAAGGCCCTCCTCCGGATGCAGCCCGCCTGAGCATCCTGCCCGACGATGCGCGTGCTCCACCTCCCCTATACGTACTACCCCGACCCGGTGGGGGGAACCGAGGTGTACGTGGCAGGCCTCACGCGCGAGCTAGGACGGGTGGGGGTCGAATCGATCATCGCCGCGCCCGGCGAGGCCGCGACGTACACATGGGAAGGGGTGCCCGTGTACCGCCTCCCGACGGAGCCGGTCTCGGGGGCCGCTGCGCTCTACGATGAAGGCGACCCGCTCACGGCGCTGGCGTTCGGTCGCGTGCTCGATGCGGAGCAGCCCGACGTGGTGCACCTCCACGCCCATACGCGCGCGGTCTCGCTCCGGCTCGTGCGCGAGGCGAAGCGACGGGGGCTCCCCGTCGTCCTGACGTACCACACCCCGACCGTCACGTGCGCCCGGGGCACACTCCTCCGGTGGGGCACCACCGTCTGTGACGGTGCGCTCGACGCCAGGCGCTGCACGGCCTGTGTCCTTCAGGCGAAAGGGATGCCCCGCCCCGTCAGCGCGGCCCTCGCTGCGTTGCCCTCAGCAGGGATGAGCCGGCTCCCGGTGAGGGGATCGGCGGCCACGGCCCTGCGCATGCGCGGCTTCGTCGAGCAGGCCCACGCCCACACCCATTCGTTGCTGCGTGAGGTTGACCGTGTCGTGGCCGTCTGCGCATGGGTGCGCGACCTGCTCCTCCACCTCGGCATCGCTCCAGAGCGCATCACGCTCAGCCGGCAGGGGCTTTCAGAGCATGCAGCGCCGACCAGCGGGGCCCCGCGACGCCGGGAAGGAGAGCCACTCCGGCTGGCTTTCCTCGGCCGCCTCGACGCCTCGAAGGGACTCGACGTCGTCCTCCAGGCACTACAGCGGCTGCCGGAGGCGCCACTCGTCTTGGACGCATACGTCGTCCGACAGGGCGGGGGAGAGGGGTACGTCCGGAAGGTCGAGCGTCTGGTGGCCGCTGACCCCCGGGTGCGGCTGCTCCCCGCGGTACCTGCTGCCGAGGTGGTACCCATGCTGGGAGGCTACGACGCACTGGTCGTTCCGTCGCAGGCGCTCGAATCGGGTCCCCTCGTCGTGCTCGAAGCGCTCGCGGCGGGCACGCCGGTGCTCGGCTCGGATCTCGGCGGCATCGCCGAGCTGGTCACGGAGGGGGTAGACGGGCTGCTCATCCCCGCGTCCGATCCTCGTGCTTGGGCTGCACGGATACAGAGGATGCTGGGCGAGGCCCTGTTGCTCGAGCGGCTTCGGCAGGGCATTCGGCCTCCCCGCACGATGGGGACGGCGGCGGCGGAGATGGTCTCGCTCTATGGCGAGGTCTGTGCGCGCATCGTACCTGTCCCGGCGGAGGCGCACGCGCCTCTCTGAATGCGCCTCGTGAGAGGGGAACGTCATCTCGGCGTGTTGAGCGCTACCGACCGCGTGTTGCAGCGCGTGCTCCCCCGGGTCCGGCCGGCCTGGGTGGCCGACTGGTTGAAGGCAGGGCTACGCGTCCAGCGCAAACCGCTGGAAACCCCAGAAGGGTGCTTCTGGGTGGACCCCATCAGCAACCTCGGCGTCGCTCTGGCGGGAGGAGGCTACGAGGAGGAGATGGCGGCCACCTTGCACCGCCTGCTCCAGCCTGGTCACGTCTTCGTGGACGTGGGCGCCAACGAGGGGTACTTCTCCGTGATCGCAGGGCGGCTCGTCGGATCGGGAGGGCGGGTGGTCGCCGTGGAGCCGCAGGCCAGGTTGCACGCGGTCATCCTGAAGAACTGCGCGCTCAACGGGATCACGAACGTCGAGCTGTGCGGGAACGCTGTCGGGCGGGAACCAGCGATGCGCACCCTCCACCTTGCGCCGACGACCAATCACGGGTCGAGCAGCTTCTACCGCGGCACCCGGTACGCCGTGCGGACCCAAGACGTCGAGACGGCGACCCTCGGTCAGGTGCTCGACCAATTCGGGCTCGAGCGCGTCGACTTGATGAAGATGGACATCGAAGGGGCCGAGTACGAGGCCCTCCTCGGGGGCGAAGCGGTGTTCCGAGCGCGGCGCGTCCGGCGGCTTGCGCTGGAGCTTCACCCCGTGGCGCTGGACCGTCAGGGCGCAACCCCCGATGACCTGCTCAGGCTGCTCGCCGGGTGGGGGTATCGCCCTGATCCCCAGTTCAGCCACCTGGTGCTGATGGCAGACGACGTACCGTGAGGAACGTCCACTACGTCCAGTACACGAACGCAGCGGGCTACCCGCCCCTGCTTAACGGGGTCCGTCTGCTTGCCAATCAGGGGTGGCACGTAGAGGTCATGGGCGCCGAGGTAGACGACGCAGAGGGGCTCCGCTTCCCGGAGGACTTACCCGCCCGTGTGCAGGCGATGCCGCGGGCGCGCACGGGGTGGGGGCGCCGCGTGCACTTCGCCCGGTTCACCGGCTGGGTCGTGGGGAGCAGCGTGCGCCGCCGGCCGCAGTGGGTGTACGCCTCCGACCCGCTCAGCGCGCCGGCCGCGCTGCTCCTCAAGCGGCTCGGTCTAGCCCGTGTGGTCTACCACGAGCACGACGCGCCGCCTACCCACGGCGAATCTTCCCCGTGGATGCGGCGCGTACTCGCCGCACGGGCCGAACTAGCCCGCCGCGCCGACCTCTGCGTGCTCCCGCAGGCCGAGCGGGCCGAGGCGTTCGTGGCTGCGACGGGCCGCAAGGGACCGACGCTGACGGTGTGGAACTGCCCGAGCCTGAATGAAGCCGCCGCCTCTGCGCGTCCGCCGGGGCCGCCGTTCGTCCTCTACTACCACGGTTCCCTCAACGAGCAGCGCCTACCGTTCACGCTCCTCCACGCGCTCGCCCGGCTGCCCGAGACGGTGCGCCTCCGGGTGGCCGGGTATGAGACGGCGGGAAGCCGGGGGTTCATCGAGCGATTCCTCGTCGAAGCCCGCGCGTGCGGGGTCGCCGAGCGCGTAAAGGTGCTGGGCACCCTGCCCGACCGCGAAGACCTCTGGCGCGCCATCAGCGACGCCCACATCGGCCTGGCGTTGATGCCGATGGCCTCCGACGACCCCAACATGCGGTGGATGGCCGGCGCCTCGAACAAGCCGTTCGACTACCTCTCGCAGGGGCTCGCCGTGCTCGTCTCCGACCTGCCGGACTGGCGGTCGCTGTACGTCGAGCCCGGCTATGGGCACGCCTGCGACCCCCGCGACCCAGAGAGCATTGCGGTGGCCCTCCGGCAGCTCCTCGCGTCCCCCGAACGCCTGCGCGCGATGGGCGAAGCGGGGCGGCGGCGCATCCTCTCGGACTGGAACTACGAGCGGCAGTTCGAGCCGGTGCTCGCCGCGCTCAACAGAGAAAGAGAGGAATGATAGAGCAGGCCCTCTTGAACGCAATCCGTCTCGTCCCGCCCGGCACGAGGGGCAAGCGGCGCGTGGCGTCGCGGCTGATGGCGCGCCGGCTGAACACGGAGGGGGAAGCCGAGATCGCCTCGCCGTGGGGCCGGTTCCACGTGCCGTCGCTCCGGGAGGCCGTCGCGGAAGCGCTGCTGCTCGACGGCGTCTACGAGCCGGACGTGCTGCGCCTGCTGGTCCGGTGCGTGCGCCCCGGTCACACTTTCATCGACGTGGGGGCCAACGTCGGCTGCTTCACCGTACCGATGGCGCGGCACGTCGGCCCGGGCGGGCGCGTGCTCGCCGTCGAGGCGTCGCCCGGGGTCTTCTCGTACCTCGCGCGTAACATCGTCGCCAACGAGATCGGCAACGCCACCCTCGTCGGCGCGGCGGCGACCGACCGCGATGGGGGAGACGTCACTTTTTTCTCGGCGCCGGACGATCGCTTCGGGATGGGGACGCTCACGCCGATCTTCAAGGACACCCCGCAGACGGTCCCTTCGCGAACCCTCGACGCGCTGGTGACCGAGCACGGGCTCGAACGCGTAGACGCGATCAAGGTCGACGTGGAAGGCCACGAAGAAACCGTATTCCGCGGCGCCTCGGCTTTGTTGACGGCCGACCCCGCGCCCGTCGTCGTCTTCGAGTTCCTGGACTGGGCGGAGCACTATGCGACGGGTCGCCCCGGAGGAGCGCAGGAGGTGTTGATGGATCTCGGCTACGCGCTCTGGCGGCTCCGGGATTATCCCTCGCGCCGCACCCCGCTCGCCCGCCCTATCGTGGAAGGGGGCGCGATGCTCGTGGCTTGC
>DASPKS010000231.1:0-13045 GCA_035628035.1 Rubricoccaceae bacterium | reverse complement strand
AGCGCCGGCAGCAACGACGTGTACGTCGTCACCATCGACGACTGCTTGGTCCGGGTCTGCGGTGATGCGAACGAGCCTGGGGCCACGGATCGGCCGGTTCTCCTCACCCTCGCCTCTGCCAACCCTGCTCGGAATCATGTCGCCCTCTCGCTGACGCTGGACCGCCCCCAACCCACTGTGGCGGAGGTGTTCGACACGCTGGGTCGCCGCGTAGCGCTCGCGCACGAAGGCTCCCTTGGAGCGGGCACCCACCGCCTCATGCTCGACACGCGGGGATGGCCCCCGGGCACCTACCTCGTGCGCGTGCAGGCAGGGCGAGATGGGACGACACGAACGGCCCGTTTTACCCTCGTCCGCTGAGTAAACGCCCGGTTGAAGATGGCGTGACCCAGTCCACGCGCGGTTGACTCCCTTTCGAGGGTGGCCGTATCTTGGGGCTCCGCGCGGAACTAGCTCAGCTGGTAGAGCGCAACCTTGCCAAGGTTGAGGTCGCGGGTTCGAGTCCCGTGTTCCGCTCCACGAACAGGCCCCTGGCTCCCTCCGAGCCGGGGGCTTCGTTGTTGCTAGGCTTCCTGCCCCGTGGCGACTTCTGGCGCTGAGGCCGCCCACTGCGCAAACGACCCGTTGACGTACACCACGTCGCGCCCCTCCCGCGCGAGGTACGACACGGCGGCCGCCGCCCGCGTGCCCCCGCCGCAGTGGACGAGCAGAGGACCGTCGCCGGGCAGGTCCGCGAGGTGCTCGGGGAGGCGGGTGTAGGGCGCGAGGACCGCGCCGGGCACGTGGCCTGCGGCGTATTCCCCGGAGTAGCGCACGTCCACCACGGTGCCCCCCTCCTCCTGCCGCGCCTCCAGGTCCAGGATCTCGATCTCCTCGATGGAGTCGGCCTCGCCGCCGGCGGCCCAGTACGCCTCCTGCGCCTCCGGCGTAACGTACCCCTCCACGTGGTCGTAGCCGATCCGCGCGAGGGCACGGACAGCCTCCTCGGCCTGCCCTTCCTCTACGATGAGGAAGAGCGGCGTCTCGGGGTCGGGCACGAGCGAGCCGACGATGGTGCCGAAGGAGCCGCCGAGCGGGGCGTAGAGCGCACCGGGCACGTGCCGCCGCATGAACGCCGAGCGGTCGGGGCGCGTGTCGAGCACGACGGCGCCTGGGCGGGCGACGACCTCAGTCACTGCGCGACGGGGCGGCATCGTCACGTCGCCGAGGAGCGGGACGCCGTCGCGGTTGAGCCGCTTCATCCGGCCGAAGTAGAGCGGCGGCTCGGTCTGCCCGGCGAGGATGGCCTCGACGAAGGTGTCCTCCTCGCGCAGCGCCGCCGTGACGCTGGGGTTGAACCGCTTCTCGTAGCCGACCGTCGTCTGGGGCACGTCGCCGAGCGCCTTACCGCAGGCGGAGCCGGCGCCGTGGCCGGGCCACACCTGGAGGTAGTCCGGCCACGCCTGGAAGTGCTGCAGGGAGCCGTAGAGCGCCCGGGCCGACGGGGCTTGCGCGCCCGCCTCCCCCGCCGCCGCCTCTAGGAGGTCCGGCCGCCCCACGTCGCCGGCGAACACGAAGTCGCCCGAGGCGAGCCCGATGGGAGCGTCGGCAGTGGCGAGGTCGGTCACGAAGTAGCAGAGGTGCTCGGGCGTGTGGCCGGGCGTGTGCACCGCCTCGAAGCGAAGGCGGCCAACCATGAACGTGTCCCCGTGGCGGAGGAGCGTCACGCCGTAGTGCCCCTCCTGCGCCCAGCGGTACTGCCAGTCGGCCCCCCCCTCGGCTGAGAGGTAGAGCCGCACGCCGTGCCGCTCAGCCAGCTCGCGCGCGCCCGAGAGGAAGTCGGCGTGGATGTGGGTCTCGGCGGCGGCCACGAGGCGGAGCCGCTCCCGCGCGGCGGCCTCCACGTAGCGGTCCACGTCGCGCTCGGGATCAATGACGATGGCCTCGCGCGACTTCCGGCAGCCAATCAGGTAGGCGTGCTGCGCGAGGATGCGGTCGGTGAGCTGGCGGAGGATCACGGCAGAGCCCGTCAGTGCGGGAGGCGGTCCTGGAGGAGGCCGTAGGCCCACGCGCCGGTGAGTGCGCTCAGCAGCGCCACGACCATCGACGTGATGCCCATGCCGAGGAGTGCGTAGATGGGCCCGGGGCACGCCCCCAGGATCCCCCACCCGAGCCCGAAGACCGTGCCCCCGAGGGCGTAGCGCGGGCGGACGGGGTCAGGCTGCGTGACCTGTGGGATCGGGCGCCCCCACCACCGGAGCAGCGCGAGCGAGGCGGCCGACACCACGATGGCGCTGCCGATGATGCCGAAGAGGTGGAAGCTCCCGAACCGGAACATCTCCTGGATGCGGTACCACGAGGCCACCTCGCTCTGCACGAACACGGCGCCGAGCACCGCGCCGACGGCGAGGTAGCCGAGGTACGGCCCCACCTTCACCGACGACGGGGCCGCAGGAGCTGGCGGCGGCGCGGCCGGACGGGGGACGCCCGCCGGAGCACGACGCGCCGGGGCGGGCGGAGCAGCGGGGGCCGTACTCATCGGAGGAGCAGCGGAAGAACGAGGGGGAGCACGACGTGGGTCGCGAGCAGCCCGCCCGCGAAGAAGCCGAGCACGGCCACCAGCGAGGGGGCACGGAAGGTCGAGAGCCCGGTGATGGCGTGGCCGCTCGTGCAGCCGTCGGCGTACCGCGCCCCGAAGCCCACGAGGAAGCTGCCCCCGACGAGGAAGAACCACCCGACCGGCGTGCCAAGCGCCTCCCACGAGATCAGCTGGGACGGGACGAAGCCCGAGAAGTCGGTGAGGCCCAGGCGCGCGAGCGTCGCGCTCGTCCCCTCGCTCAGCGTGCGACCCGGCTCAGGCATCCCCCATAGTGCAACAGCCGCGACGGCGCCGAGGAGGATCCCCAGCACGAACGTGAGATTCCAGAGCCCCTCCCCTCTCCAGTCGTAGCGAAGGTAGGCGGGTTTGAGACGGCTGCTATCGGGCAACCCAGCCGCGCAGATATGCCGGAAGCTCGATGAGATGCCGAACCGCTTGCGGCCGATGAGGACGAGCGTGGGCACGACGAGCCCGATGACCGGACCGGCGACGTACCAGGGGAGCGTCCCGGGAGGGGAGTCGAACATCGCAGGAGGCGCTGGGAAGCGGGACTAAGGTACGTCGCGCCTCCCTTCTTCCTATGGGCCCTCAACGTACGGAGGCCGGCGCGGGAATCGCCGCGCCGGCCTCCGTACGTTGAGGGCAAACCGCGTTCAGCCCGCGTTGCGCGCGTATTTCACCGAGCACCCGTAGGGCTGCGTGCGCGCCGTCGTGACGGGGCGGCCGGCCATCGCCTCCGCGAGCGCCTGCGCCACGTAGTTCGTCGCCCCGTTCAGCGACGAGGGGTCAGCCGACGGCCGGTTGTCGATGGCGCCGTTGTAGACGATCTCGCGGCGGGGGTTGACCACGAACATGTGCGGCGTCGTCCGCGCGCCGTACGCCCGGCCGACGGTCCCTGTCGGGTCCATCAGCACAGCCGTCTGCCGGCCGCCGTGCTGCGTCGTGCGGCGGTTCATCTCAGCAGGCGGGAAGTGCCCCTGCTCGCCGGGCGCCGACGAGACGATGGAGAGCCACACGACGCCCTGCCCGGTGTACCGCTCCTGGAGCGCCTGCATGTTCCGCCCCCGGTAGTGCTTCCCGACGAAGGGGCAGTCGTAGTTGAGCCATTCGAGGACGACCCACCGCCCGGCATACTGCGAGAGGCGGTGCGTGCGGCCGTTCGTGTCGGTGAGCGTGAAGTCGGGCGCGGGGTCCGGCGCCTTCTCGAAGGGAGCGGGGCCGGCGGCGGAGAGCCCGAGCGTGAGGAGCCCGAGGAGGGCGAAGCGGGAAGCGGTGCGCATGGGAGTAGGGAAGGACAGGGAAGGAAGAACTAGGGGGCCTGGGTAGACGCCACCGCATCCGGGAGGCGGTCGAGCGCGTCAAGAAGGATGCTGGGGGTGAGCACCTCGGGGAGCAGCACCGGCGCGGTGTCGCCGCCGGGGTAGAGCACGTAGACCGGCACGCCGCTCCGGCCGAACCGCGCGAGGGCCGCCGTGATGGCCGGGTCGCGCCGCGTCCAGTCGGCCTCGAAGGGCGTGACGCCCTTCGCCTCGAACGCCGCCTCGACGGCCTCGTCGTGGAGGGCGACGCGCTTGTTCACCTGGCAGGTGAGGCACCACGCGGCGGTGAAGTCCACGAACACGGGGCGGCCCTGGGCGACCAGCGCCTGCACCGCCGCCTCGTCGTACGCCTCCCAGCCGTCGGCGCGAGTACCCGTCGAGGCCGCGGCGGCGCGCTGCGTGCCTGCGCCGAGCGCGAGGGCCGCGCCGAGGAGGGCGGCCAGCGCCAGCCCGCGCGCGACGACGCGACCGCGCTGGGTGGCGGCCTGGTGCCCCCAGCGGCCGTAGACCCACGCGCCGAGGGCGAGCGTCGTCATGGCCACGAGGAGAAAGGCCACGCCATCCATCCCGGTCTGCTGCCCGAACACCCACACGAGCCAGACGACCGTGAGGAACATCGGAAAGGCGAGGGCCTGCTTGAGGGTCTCCATCCACGGGCCCGGCTTGGGGAGCCTCCTCAGCCACGCCGGGAAGAGCGAAAGGAGCACGTAGGGGAGCGCCATCCCGAGCCCGAGCACGAGGAACACCGCGAGCGCAGCGGCAGCCGGCTGTGCGAGCGCCCACCCGAGCGCGGCCCCCATGAACGGCGCCGTGCAGGGCGTGGCGACGAGCGTGGCGAGGATGCCGCTGAGGAACGCGCCGCCGGCCCCCTCACGCCGGTCGAGCCGCGCCGTGGCGCCGGCCAGCCCAAGCCCAACCTCGAACACGCCCGCGAGGCTGAGCCCGAGCGCGAACATCAGGAGCGCCAGCCCGCCGACGAGCCAGGGGCTCTGGAGCTGGAAGCCCCACCCGAGCTGGGCACCCCCAGCACGGAGCGCGAGGAGCAGCCCGGCCAGCGCCAGGAAAGAAAGGATCACACCCGCCCCGAAGGCCAGCCCATGCGTGCGGAGCGTTGCCCGCTCGGTTTCTCTTCCTCCAGCGAACCCGAGGATCTTGATGGAGAGTATCGGGAAGACGCACGGCATCAGGTTGAGGATCAGCCCGCCCAGGAACGCGAACGCGAGGGCGAGGAGCAGCGAGAGCGATCCGCGCGCGGGCTCGGCCGACGCCGCGAGCGAAACGCCCTCCACTGGAACGTCTACTTCCATCGCGCGCACGCGGCCCGCGGCGTCCCACACATTCCCCTCGGCCGCGACGAGCACGCCGCGCAGGCGCGTCGTTGGCTCGGTGGCGAACGTGGAGATCGGGAGGTCCAGACGTGCCTCGTTCCCGCTCGTCACGAAGGCCGGTTTCGGCGCGTGCTCGATCACGGCGGAGTCGGCGGCGAAGAAGAGGGCATCGTCGAGCGAGCCGGTCCAGCCGGGGGGCGGCGTGAGGTGGAGCGCGTAGCCGGCGTCAGTCCCTTCCGCGCGGAGCCCCCACCCTTCCACGGGCACCGGCACGTCTGACTGCGCCGCTGCGAGGGCGCCGGCCTCCGCGCTGGGGGCGGGCGCACCCGCGCGCACCGGCAGCGTGAGCGTGACGGCCTGCTCCGCCGGGAGGCACACCTCCTCGCAGATCAGCCACTCGGCACGCGCACGGAGCGTAAGGGGCTGGTTCAGCGGAAGGTTTGCAGGAGGGGTGATCTCCGTGAGGAGCAGCACCTCGTCGTGGTAGCCATAGCTCGTGAACGGCTCCACCTCGATGCGCGAGGGGTACGGCCACCGGATGGGCCCGGCGGCGAACCCGGCCGGAAGCGACCACGTGATCTTCGTCCGCATCCCGGAGTCGCCGGGGTTCTGCCAGTAGCTGTGCCACCCCTCGTCCATCTGAAGGCGCAGCGCCACGTCGAAGGGCTGCCCCGGCTGGACGCTGGCGACGGCGGCGATGAGCGAGGCCTCCGAGTGGGGGCTCGGGTCAGCCTGCGCGCGCGCCGGCGCGGCGAGCCCGACGAGCACCAGAAGAAGGAGGCTGCGCATGGTTTTAGGACAGGGGCGCATCGGCGATGCTAAGAAACTAACACGCGGAGGAGGCCCTTTCGTATCCCCCGTGTGACGGCGCCGGGAGACGGCGCGAGTAAAGTAGGCCCCTGCGGTGGCCGCCCCGCGTGAAGGTTGTCGGGTGGAGGGCAGGCCCGCGCCGGGGTTATCGTCCGTCGGCGCCCCTGCTTGTATCGTGCCCCGCCGTCTGCTCGTCCTCCCTGCGTACGCTGTTCGGGCGGCGCTCCTCGCGGCGCTGCTCGGCGTGGTCCTCTTCTTCGGGCTCACGCGCACCGAGGTAGGGCGCGACGCGCTGCGTGCCCAGGCCGAGCGCTCGTTCGCCCAGCGGTTCCAGGGGCGGCTCGCCATCGGGTACCTCCGGGGCTCCCTCGTCGGCGAGCTCCACGCCCGCGACGTGCGGCTCTACGACCCCGCCGGCCAGCTCGTCCTCTCGGCCGACTCGGTGGACCTCTGGCCCACCTGGCGGGCCCTCTTCACGCGCGCCTTTGTCGCGAGCCGCCTCGTCCTCCACCGGCCCCGCCTCGCTCTCCTCCGCCACGCCGACGGGCGCTGGAACCTCGCCGAGGTATTCCGCCCCCGCCGCTCGCGCTTGGGCCCGGCCCGCCCCCTATCGCTGCGCCTGACGACGGTAGAGATCGCTGACGGCGAGGTGCGGACGAGCCGCCGAGGAGCCGCGCCCGCGATCGTCCGCAATGGCGGCCTGTTCGACTTCACCGACGCCCTCCTTACCGACCTCGACGCCCGCCTCGCGCTGGACTGGAGCCCGGACGAGAAGCGCGTCGTCGTGCGCGACTTCCGGGGTGGCCTGCCGGATCAAGGCATCCGCGTCCGCATGCTCGAAGGGGAGCTGTTCTTAGAAGAGGGACGCGTGGTCGCCGAGCACGTCCGCCTCGCAACGGATCGGACGCGCCTCGCGGGCCAACTCGTCTTGGGCGGACTCAGCGGCCCCGCGCGGGACCTCGACCTCCGCGTACACCTCCGCCCCTCTCACCTCGATGCCCGCGAGGTGCGCGCCTTCGTCCCATCGTCGCCACTGGCCGCCGACCTCGACCTCGCCGGCCGCGCGAGTGGTTCTCTTGCGGAATTCGACCTCGTCGGTCTCGACCTCGCGCACGGGGCGTCGCGGCTACGGGGAAGCGGACGCGTGAGCGGGCTGCCCGACTCCGCCGCCGTCGCCTTCGAGCTCGACCCCAGCACCCTCCACGCCGAGGACCTCACGACCCTCCTCCCGCTGTCCCTGCCGGAACCCCTTGCCCGCCTCGGCACGGTGGAGCTGGGAGGTGCCCTCGCCGGCAGCCTCCGTAGGTCGCCGGCGGGCTTGGTCGTGCACCTCGACAGCGACCTCCGCCTCGCTACCGACGCGGGCGGGTTCGAGGGACAGCTCGCACTGCGGCTCGTCCCTGGCGCGGCACTCCGCTATCGCGTGGAAGGCCAGACGAGGGAGTTCGACCCGGCCGCGCTCACCGGCAACCCGGCCCTCGTCGGGCGGCTCAACGGGTACGTCGGGATCGCCCCCGTCGAGGCGAGTCCGTCGGCAGGCGGCGTGGACTTCCAGATCGCGCTGGGCTCCTCAGCGTTCGCCGGGCGCGAAGCCGACTCGCTGGCCGCGGAGGGCCGCTGGACCGGCGACCGCCTCGACGCGGTGGTCGCGCTCCGGCAGGGACCGAGCCAGCTCCGAGGCCACATGGGGGTAGATCGGTCCTCACCAGACGCACCCGCGCTTTCCTTCGAGGGGGTAGCGCGAGACTTCGACCTTCGCCAGCTGCTCCCTGAGGCCCCCGCTACGCGCGTGAGCGGGCCGCTGCGCCTCGTGGCAACCGGCGCGTCCGCCGCGTCCCTTGTGGCCGAGGTGGAGGGTACGTTCGACCGGGCCGAGGTGACCGACGCCGCCGGGCGCTGGCACGCGCTCCCCCTCGGCGAGGCCCGCCTCTCGCTCTCGCCGCCCGGCCGCGCGGGTCCCCGTCTCGCGCTGACGACGGAGGCCCTTACCGTCCGTCTGGATGGCGACGTGCCGACGCTGGAAGCGCTCGCGCTCGGACGACAGTGGGGGGCCACCCTCGCCCAGCGCTGGCCGATGCGCCCGACGACCGCGCCGGTGCCCCGGCGGTCCTCCGCCCCACCCCGCGCGTTCGCGTTCGAGATGGAGGTACACCAGCCCGACCGGCTGCGCGTCCTGCTCGGCGCGCTCCCTGACCTCACCCCCGGCACCACCCTTTCCCTCTCCGGGCTCGCCGGCGGCGACACGCTCGACGCCTCCGGCGACGTGGCGATGCCCCGGTTCGCGACCTCCAACGCTGAAGCGCGGCACGTAGAAGCCCGCCTCGCCCTCCGGGCGGGCCGCCACACCGATGGAGTGGAACTCAACGTCGACGCCCGGGCTGACTCGCTCCGCCTTGGTGGGCTCCGCTTCGTTGCACCCGTCCTCGCGCTGGCTGTCGCCGGGCACGAGGGCCATGTCACGCTCTCAGCGCCGACCGACCCCACCACGGGGTCTGGGATCTCGCTCCGGGCCGAGATCGACTCCCTCGATCGGTCCGTCCGGCTCACCCTCGACGAGGTGCGCCTCGCAGCGGCGGGCCTCACACTCACGAGTCGTGGACGGGGCGCCGTCCTGCTCCAGTCGGACGGCGTCCAGATCGACGGCCTCACGCTCGTTCGCGCGGGCGAGCATGGCACGCCCCAGGAGATCGCCTTACGCGGGCAGGTCTCCGCCTCCCGCACCGATACCCTCTTCGCCGACGTACGCGGGGTGGACCTCGCCGAGATCGCCGAGGCAGCCCGCGTGCGTCCGTTCGGCGCGCTGCCGGGCGGGCGGATCGACGCGCAGCTCGCGGCGGTGGCGGTGCTCGGCCGGCCCGAGATCACGGGCGCGGCTACCATCGGGCAGCTCACGCTCGGGGATCGCCTGGTGGGGGAGCTCACCGCCACGAGCCAGTTCGTGCCTGGCCGCGAAGGCGTCGCGGTGGAGGTGCACCTGGAGCCGGTCAAGAGCGACCGGGGTGCCACGCTCCGCGTGGAGCGCAACGACCTCCACGCCGAAGGCACCGTTCGATTCCCCGGCCGCGACGCGGGAGGGCGCCGCGACCCCGGTGCGCTCGACCTGCAGCTAGACGTACGCCGCGCCGACCTCTTCTTCTTCGACCTGCTCTTTCCGGCCGTCATCGCGGACGCTTCCGGCTTCCTGAGCGGGACGGGCCAGATCGGCGGCTCGTTCAGCCGCCCGGTGTTCGAGGCCGACCTGGAGGCGCAATACGTGTCCGCCGCGGTTCCGGAGTTCAACCTCCGCTTCGGCGGGGAGGGCCGCCTCCGCGTAGACCGCGAGGGGGTCCACCTCCTCGAGAGCCGGTTCATCGACAAGCGCGGTGGGACGGCCACCTTCACCGGGAGCGTGCTGTTCAACGAGTACCGCTACTTCTCGCTCGGCTTCGAGGGGGTGCTGAACGAAGTCGAGGTCATCGACGTGGCGGCGTCGTCCACCCTCCCCTTCTACGGGCACCTCCGCGCGAGCGGGACGGTCGGCGTGGAGGGCCCGGTGGACCGCGTGCGCCTCCGCTCCACCGACGTCGTCACGACCGAGGACAGTGAGCTGTTCATCCCCATCACGGCCGAGGGCGCAGCGGCCGACCGCGGCTTCCTCGTCTACGCCGACTCGCTGGGGCGCATCCCCGAGCGGCAGGTGCGCCAGAGCGTCGTCGGGCGGCGGCCGACGGCCGAGCGGTCCTTTACCGAGGGGCTGGAGATGGACCTCAGCCTGACGGCGCCGCCCGGCTCGACGGTCCACCTCGTGTTCGACCCGCTCATCGGCGACGTGATCACGGCGCGGGGGCGTGCGCAGCTCCAGCTCGTCCGCCACGGGGGCGAGTTCCAAACGTTCGGGCAGTTCACCGCTTCCGGCGGCGCGTACCTCTTCACGGCGGGCGAGGTGTTCACGCGGCGGTTCCTCATTGAGCCTGGCGGCACGCTCACGTGGGAGGGCGACCCCGTCGATGCGCGGCTCGACCTCACGGCCTCGTACCGGACGCGGGCGAGCCTGGCCGGGCTGAACGTGCCGGGCGCCGAGCGCCAGCGCGTCCCGCTCGTCCTCCGCGCCGACGTAGCCGGTAGGCTCTCGGCCCCCCTCGTCGGCCTCCGCATCGACCTCGACGCCGACCCCCGCGCGAGCCGCTCGGCCGCCGCCGAGGTGCTCCGGCCGCTCCTCAACGACCCCGACCGGCAGGCCATCTACGCCACGAGCGTGCTCCTCACCGGTACGTTCCTTCTGGCCCCTGTCGAGAATGCCGCCACGAGCGGCGAGACGCTGGCCGGCGCCGCCGACGAGCTGCTGTTCACGTCGCTCTCCCAGCTCGTCTCGACGCGGCTCAACCTGTTCCTCAACCAGGCCCTCGCCTCCGAGCACGTCGAGGTGCTGTTCGACGTGCAGCCGACGGACCTAGAGGGCGGGCTGAACGCGTTCGACGTGACGTACGGCGTGGCGCTCCGCTTCCTCGATGAGCGCCTCGTCATCCGGGGCGAGGGGGTGTACCAGCAGCTCGAAACGGTCTCCGGGACTGACGCGCTGCAGGGCCGCGTGGGCGTCGAGGTCCGCCTCACGCCCGACGTGTCCTTGGAGGTGTTCTACCGCCGCGAGAGCGAGCTCCTCGGCGGCGCCGGCGTGGGGACGACGCCCTACGGCGCCTACGGGGTGGGGCTCAGCTACGAGACGCAGTTCGCGAGCTGGCGCGCGCTCCTCCGCGAGATGCTGGAGTAAGAACGACGTTAGCGGACGACCGTGAGCGGGCGTGTGACCGCGACCCCGCCGGCCTCGGCGCGGACGAAGTACGCCCCTGAAGGAAGCGTCGAGGTGTCGAATAGGAGTTCGTGGGTGCCTGCCGCATACATCCCCTGGGCGAGGACAGCCACCTCCCGCCCGAGCACGTCGTACACGGCGAGGCGGGCCGGCCCGGGCGCGGGCAACACAACCCGAAGGGCGGCCGTGGCGTGGACCGGGTTCGATCCAGTCACGGTTAACCTCGGCACCGGTGGGGTGTCCTCGCTCGCGGTAGCAGGCGGCGCCTCGAGGTCGAACGCGACGTAAGCCGTACCGGCGTCGCTCTCAATCCGCAACCAGCATGGGCCGTACCCCCAGTGGGGCGAGGAGGGCGGAGCGAAGGTGAGTATCACCGACGTCGAGTCCCCCGCTTCGACGGTGCGGCCCCCCCCACCCCCCGTGATTTCGAGCCCGAGGTAGGAGCACACGCTCCCATTGCCCCCCAGGACGATAGAAGAGAGCTGGAGGGGTGCCGTACCTCGGTTGAAGAGGCGGACGGAGTCGGTCTCGCTCTCCCCCCGCCGCACGTTCCACGTTCGGTGCTCTGGGTACCGGTCGAGCCAGGGGGCCCGGGCCAGCGTGTCGTAGCGGACGACGACCGCCTCACTGGTCGAGGCGCGCACGAGCGAGAGCACCGGCGCCCCATCGGGAGCGGGGGTGAGTGCGACCGGCGTGGCATCGGGATACACTGCCCGCCCATGAAGCGCCCCCGCGTGGCTGAAGTGGTAGAGCGCCGGTGCGGCGTCTTTCGAGAGAACGAAAGCCCCCCCCTGCCGATCTTCTCGGACGCCCACTACGCGGTCGTGCCCTCCCACCCGCAACGTCCGCTCCCACGCACGGGCCCCGTTGGACGAATCGAGGAGCGCAACGTGGAGGAACTTCTCGTTCCGGAGCACGGGGGAGACCGCGACCCAGATAGAGTCGCCTTCGGTGCGCACGTCGAGGAGGTCGTACTGGCTCGTCTCTGCGTCCTGGTTCCGCGCCCAGAGCCAGCGCCGGTCCCAGGTCCACGCCTGGCTTCCATCGGGCCGATGCCGCATGACCAAAAGCGCCGGGAGCCTCGACCCATTCTGGAGGCTGGTATAGTACCCCAGGTAGGCGCTGAGCACGTGGTCCGTGCGGCCCTCTTCGATCCGTGTCCCGGTCGTCAGCATCGGCCCGGCAGTGCCCGTGGCGAGGTCGAGGTGGCCGGTCTTGCTGTAGAACGCGGCCTCCTGCCCGGGTCCCCCCGGACGGACCTGATAGCGAACCGTGTACAGGAGGCCGGAGGGGAGCTCGGCGAGCCGACCCTCGTGGACGAAGTTGAACTGGTCGCCGGTGCGGGCCAGCAGCGATGTCCATACAACTCCGCCCGCGCTATCGAGGCGGACGACCTCGGTCCAGTTCGGGATCAGGCGGTGCGCGTACACGTCGCCCTCGGGCCCAAGCGCGAGCCCGCTTCCCGCTCCTGCCGACCATGCGTGCCGCCACGCCTCCCCGCCCGCGCCGTCGAACGCCACCACGTCGGCGTTCGCCACGGCGTAGTACCGCCCGCCTCGCACGGCGAAGTCGTGGACCGTCGCCCCGGTAATGGCGGGGAGCGCCACCTCGCGGAGGCCGCCGTCGGTGAGGTCCACGAGGGCGATGGCGCGGGAGCCGTCGCCCCGCTCCAACAGCACCGCGAGCGTGTCGGCGCCGACCGGGGCGACGAAGCGGACGGTGCCGCCGGTGCCCAGGGAGGCTGTCGTCTCCCACGTGGGGGTCTGCGCCGACGTGCCGAGGGCGGCCCCCAAAAGAAGAAGCAGGAGGGCGTACCGCATTCAGGGGCAGCGCTGCGAGAACGAACGCAACATAGGGCGCCGCCCGATCCCTCACAATGCCCCAGAGGTATCCTCAGCCCCAGGGGAACCCCGGCTCCTGCGTCACACGGCGGGCCTGCCCGATGTGCCGGAGGTTGTGGCCGGCCAGCGCCTCGAACACGGCGCCGAGCGAGAACGACACGAGCGGGAGGAACGGCGAGCCCACTTTGATGCGGCCGAGGTCAACCCCATCTGCCTCGCGGATCGCCGCGAGGTAGTCGCCCGTGTGCTGGTGGTAGGTGGCGAGCACCTTTGCGGGGTCGAGGTTCGACGCCGCGCCGCCATGGCTCGGGTTCGACTTCGGCGCCGTAGGCAGCTTCCGCTTCACCTCCGGCGTGGTCGCGTCGATGAGGAGGCGGCCGGCG
>DASPKS010000230.1:0-11108 GCA_035628035.1 Rubricoccaceae bacterium | reverse complement strand
GCGCGCTTCGCGAAGCGCGCGAAGGTCAGCCTCAAACGAGGAGGCCGGGAGGGGGTCAGACATGGCCGGATAAGAAGGGCGCTCTAAAATAGAGAAGCCCGGCCTCTCCAGAGAAGCCGGGCCGGGTCGGGTAGGCGGGATTCGAACCCACGACCTCCTGCACCCCATGCAGGCGCGCTACCGGGCTGCGCCACTACCCGTTTAGGGCTGGAAAGATACCCCTACGCAGGGAGCCGTCGCAACATCTCCTCTAGGAATGCACGGAGCCGGCGGAGGTCCTCCCGCCACGTCTCGCCGTCCTCCCGCTCGGGCACGCGCTCCCGCTCGAGCGCCTTCCGCGCGCCCTCCAGCGTGTACTTCTCGTTGCGAAGGAGGTGCTGGATCCGCTCGACGAGGGCGATGTCGCGCTCGGTGTAGATCCGGTTCCCCGCGCGGTTCTTCCGCGGCTGGAGGTCAGGGAACTCCGTTTCCCAGAAGCGAAGGACGTGCGGTTTCAGCCCGGTCCGCGCGCTGACCTCGCTGATGGAGTAGTAGAGCTTTCGGATCCCCTCGGGCATCGTACGTCGGTGCTGCAGCGGGGGTGAACCCCGGCGGGAGGACGACGTTGGAGCGGCCAACCGCTGCTCCGCTTTCGGCTTGCCGCCTCGCCCCGCCCCTGCCTGGCGCTACGACGCCGGGCTCCTCCTCGTGGTGCTCTTCTGGGGGCTCAACTTCGCCGTCATCAAGATACCGCTGGCGGCGATGCATCCCTTCACGGTGAACCTGTTCCGGTTCGTGGTGTCGGCGGGTGTGCTCGGTGGGCTGGCTTTGGCCGAGGCGCGGAAGCAGGAGGCGTCGTGGCTCGCGCCCTGGCAGGCGGGCTTCGGGTACGTGCTTGCGCTGGGGCTCCTCGGCCACGCCGCGTACCAATGCATCTTCATCCTCGGCGTGGGGAAAACCTCGGCCGGGAGCGCTTCGCTCCTCATCGCCTCCTCCCCGCTGTGGGTGGCGCTGCTGAGCCACACGCTCGGCCACGAGCGCCTTCGAGCGGGCGCGTGGGTCGGCTTCGCGCTCTGCCTTACCGGCGTAGCCGTCGTCGTGGGCGCCGATGAGGAAGGGCTTGACCTCTCCGGGGAAGCCCTCGTCGGCAATGGGATGATGCTCGCCTCTTCGATGGTCTGGGCGGGGTACACCCTCGTCTCGCGGCCGCTCCTGCAGCGGGGCGTGTCGGCCGTCAGCCTCTCGTTCCACAGCGTTACCGTGGCGCTGCCCGTGCTGGCCGCGCTCGGCCTCGCCACGTGGGATGAAACCGACTGGGCGCGGGTGGACGGCTGGACGTGGGCGGCCCTCCTCTTCTCGGGTGGCCTCTCGACAGGGCTCGCCTACGCCATCTGGAACGCGGGCATCCGCCACGTCGGGGCCGCTCAAACGTCGGCCTTCTCCTACCTCGTCCCCCTCGTCGCCCTCCTCGCCGGATTGGTCTTGTTGAGGGAGCCGATCACGGTAGCGCAGGTGGGTGGGGGCACGCTCATCCTCGCCGGGCTGCTCCTGATTCGTCGATTTCGAACCTTGCAATAACGGTCTGCCCCGTTAGACCCCCAGCACCTCGAACGTCGACCCCTCAACGGGTTTCTTCGTTACCTCGATCCGCACGGGGAACGCGTCCTTGAGCTCGTCGAGGTGGGTGATGACGAGGATCTTGTCGAAGTCGTTCTGGATGGCGTGGATGGACTGTACGAGGTTCTGTACGCCCTCGCGGTCCTGTGTCCCGAACCCCTCATCGATGACGAGCGTGCGGACACGCACCCCGGCACGCTCGGCGAGGAGCTGGGAGAGCGCGATTCGCAAGGCGAAGTTGATGCGGAAGGCCTCCCCCCCTGAGAACGTCTCGTAGGCCCGCGCCGAGCCGGACTCGTCGGTGATCTTGATGTCGAGGGTCTCCTTCGTCCCGCCCGTCTTCTTGTCCTTGAGCGTTTCGAGGATCACCCGCGTGCGCCCGCCCGAGAGCCGGTCGAGAAGCGTGTTCGCGCGGTCCTGGATCTCCGGCAGCGCCTCTTCGATGATGAGCGATGGGATGCCGTGCTTGCCGAACGCGGTGCGGAGGTGGCGATAGATCGCCTGCTGCTGCTTGGCCTCGCGGTGCTCCTCCTTGATGCGCTTGAGCGTGGCCCGGTCCTGCGCGCACCGCTCCAACCGCTCGACCAGCCCGCCGAGACGCGAGCGCGTCTCGTGCAGCCGCTGCTCGGCCGCCGCCACCGCCGTCACCCGCTCGTCGCGCGCAGCGGCGAGCGCTGGCCGCTCGGCGATGGTGGCTTCGATGGCGGCGAGCGACGCCGTATTCATTTTCTCCTCCTCGAGCATCCCGGCCCGCTCGGTGGCCAGCCGGTCGAGGCGGCGGGCCCACTCGCCCAGGTTGCGCTGCGCCTCGGCGAGCCGGAGGTAGGTGCGGGGCGCTTCGGCCAGCGCGGCGAGCGCCTGCCGGACGGCTTCGTGGCGCGCGCCGTCGTAGCCGACCGTCGCGAGCTGGCGATCGAGCGCGTCGAGCTTCTGGCGAGCGGGTGCGAGCGTCCGGTGCTGGGCGAGGTCCTCACGTACCTCGCGCGCCTGCTCCTCCAAGCGCCGAATGCGCGCGGCCACGCTCTCACGCTCGGCCGCATACGCCTCCAACCGGCGCAGCTCGCCTTCCCAGTGCGCCCGCTGCGCGGCCTCGACGCGCACCTGCTCGAACCGAGCTTCGTCGAAGGGCTCCGAGGCGAGCTGGTCGTGCAGGCGGGTCAGCTCCGCACGGCGCTCCAGGCCGAACGTCTCCCCTTCCAGCACCCGCTCAAGCTGGGCGCACTCCTTCGCCAGCGCCTCGTGCCGCTGGAGCCCCTCCTCTCGCTGCCGCAGGAGGGCCTCGGCGCGCGCGCGCTCCTCTACGACCCCGTTCTTTGCGTCGAGACGGACCCTGAGCATTTTGTAGTGCTCGCGGAGCGCCGCGCGCTCGGTCTCATGCCGCGTGGCCTCTGCCTCGAGCGCCGACAGCCGCTCCTCGATGGCGACCCGCTCGCGTGCATACGTCGCATCGACGGTATGCCGATGATCGTCGGTGAGCGGCGTGCCGCACGTCGGGCATGTCTCTTCGTCGACCTCGTGCAATCGCGCCCGGCGAGCCTCGATGGCCTCGACGTCTTTCATCAGCCGCTCGCGCTCGTGCGTGAGGGCGTCGAGCCGGGCCTTGTGTGCGGTGCCCGCTTCTTGCACGGTCTCCAGCTCTGCGCGCAGTGCGGTAACCACCTCGACTTCCTGCGCCAGCTCAGCCAGCTTCGCGCGCAGGGAATCAGGCGCCGGTGCCTCGTCGGCCTGCTGGAGCTGGAGGCGGAGGGTGTTGAGGCGGCCCCGGAGCTGGTTGGCCTCGCCGTCGAGCTGCTTCGTGAGCTGATCCATCCGCTCGACGAGACGGCGCCGCGCTTCGTGTTTGGCCTTGAGCACGACGAACTCCTGCTCGGCCGCGGCGGCGCGCTCGTGCTTCGTGCGGAGCGCAGGCAGTTCGCGGAGGCTCGCGTCGAGGTCGTCGAGGCGCCGGCGGGTGGCCTGGAGGTCGGCCTCATGCCGAGCCAGCCGCACCTCGAGATCGTTCTTGAGCCGCTCTAGCTCGAGGAGTACCTGCTGACGCTGCGCGTCGAGGCCACGCTTGAGGTCGGCCTTCTCGTCGAGGGC
This sequence comes from Rubricoccaceae bacterium, assembly GCA_035628035.1. Lineage (GTDB taxonomy): Bacteria > Bacteroidota > Rhodothermia > Rhodothermales > Rubricoccaceae > DASPKS01. The sequence goes on along the minus strand of DASPKS010000230.1, from coordinate 7,430 downwards.
GACCCGCTCGGCATCGAGGCGCTGGTGGCGTTCATAGTCGGCCTCGATCTCGGCCGCGCGTGCGACGAGGGCCTCCGCGTCGGCCACGGATGCTCGGAGGGTCGCTTCCTCAACGTCGAGGCCTTCGCGGCGCTCGGCGAGGCGGCGGAGGGCGTCGCGGTGGGCGTCGGCCTGGCGGGCGGCGTGGTCGAGCGCCTGGAGGCGCTCGGCGAGGCCGCGCTCCTCCCGCCTCAGGTCGGCCAGCTCCTGCGAGAGCCGTTCGCACAGCGCCTTCGTCTCCTCGTGCTCCTGCTTCCATCCAGCCTCGCCCTCAACGGCGAGCGTAAGCCGCTCGATGTCCGCCTGCAACCGGTCGGTTCTTTCTTTCGCGTCGGCGTAGTGTTGGCTGGCCGCCAGCGCCAGGCGGTCGTACCGCTCCAGCCCGAGGATGCGGCCGAGGATCTCCTTCCGCTCGGTCGGCTTCTTCCGTGTGAACTCGTCGGAGCGCCCCTGGAGGAGGAACGAGGCGTTGATGAACGTCGCGTAGTCGAGCCCGACGCGCCGCTCGATCTCGGCCTGCGTGGCGCGGACGTTGTCGGCGGTGAGCGGCTTGTAGTCGCCGGCGTCGGGGTCGTAGACCTGGAATTCGAGGCCGGGCTTGGTGGTCTTCCCCGAGGCCGTGCGGTAGTACGAGCGGCGGATGCGGTACCGCGTCCCCTCCACGTCGAACACGAACTCCACCTCCATCTCGCGCGCGCCGACCCGGAGGAGCTCCTCGTCGGGCTTCTGGGCTCCGCTCGACTTCCGCGCCTCGCCCCAGATCGCCCACGTCATCGCGTCGAGGAGGGCGGACTTCCCCTGCCCGTTCCCGCCCGAAAGGCAGGCCACGGCGATGTGCTGGAAGTCGAGCTCCCCAGCGGCGGTGCCGTAGGAGAGGAAGTTGTTCAGCCGGAGGGAAACAGGAACCACGCGCGCTTGCCCTAGCCCCACATCACGGCCAGAGAATACGGTCTTGCGCTGACGGACCGCGTCACCCCTTCCCGCATTTCTCGCTAGTTCTCGCGGCTCTCTAGGGGCTCGACCGCCGTCGAGTCGGACGCCCGGCGATCTTCCTCCCAGGTCCTGAACTTGTCCGAGAGCCGCCGCTGCACGCCCGGTGCGACGGCCCGCACGAACCGCCACGTCGCGGGGGCGACGGCCCGGACCGGCTCGTACAGCACCGACGCCTCGCGGGTCTCGGCGCTGATGAGCCACGGCTGGCCCCCGGGGAACGGCGTGAAACCCGTCACGAGGAGGAAGAGGCTGAGCCCGAGGGCCGCCTTGAAGCCGCCGAGGAACGACCCGATCAGTCGGTCGAGGCCGCCGAGCTTGAACGCCTCCAGCGTCTTCCGGAGCGCGTACCCCACGGCGCCGACCGCGGCCAGCATCAGCCCGAACGTGACGACGAACCCGAGCACGGGGGCCATTCGCTCCGAGGCGCCGAGGCTGCGCACGACCGCGTTCCCGAGCGGTCCCATGAGCGAGGCGCCGAACACGAAGGCGAAGAGCCACCCGACCGTGCTCACGAGCTGGCGTGTCCCGCCGGAGAAATACCCGCGCACGGCGCCCAGCCCAAGCCCTCCCATCAGCAGCAGGTCGAGCATGATGGTCCCTCCCCTTTTACTCAGCCCTTCAGGGCGGCCTCGACGGCGGCGCGGACGCGCTGCCCGTCGGCCTGGCCCTTGAGACGGGCCATCGCCGGCCCCATCACACGGCCCATGTCCTTCGGCGACGCCGCGCCGGTCTGCGCGATGACCTCCTGCACGATGCGGGCGATCTCCTCGTCGGACGCTTGCGCGGTGAGGTACGCTTCGAGCACGGCAAGCTCGGCGGCCTCCTTCTCGGCGAGGTCGGTACGCCCGGCGGCTTCGAACTGCGCGAGGCTGTCGCGGCGCTGTTTCACCTGCTTCTGGAGGATGGCCAGCTCGTCGGCCTCGGTGACGGGCCCCCGACCGCTCTTCTCCCATTCGAGGAGGGCCGCGTTGAGCATGCGGATGGCGCCGAGTCGTACCGCCTCGCGGGCGCGCATGGCGTCCTTGAGGTCCTGAGCGAGCCGTTCCTTGAGCGTCATGGTTCGGGTTCGGGGACCGGCGAAGTTACCCCCCGCCTCACCACGAGGAGGGCGCAGTTGCCAGGTACTGCCCTGTGGCGGGAGCGGGCTTGGAGGGGTGCCATCCGACCCGTCTGCTTGCGCGGGTAATAGGGCGCCTGGGCGTATAATCACAGGGCATACGGCCTCCCCACACCCGAGTGGCCCTTCAACTTGACGGGGGTCCTCACGTGTTCTCGGGAGGGCGCGCCCTACGTTCCGCGGGCACACCGTCTCTTTATCGGTCACCCCCACCATGTCCCGCACTGACGGCAGCCCAAGCGCGCACCGCCGTACCGTCTCGGCGATGTTGAGGCCCCTGGCTGCGGCCCTTCCCGTCGTTCCCGCACTCCTGTTCGCGCTCGCGCTCCGAGACGGAGGTACACCGGACGAGAGCCCCGCATCTCCGGAAGCACGCTCGGTGCTCGTCTCGCTCGGGCCTGAATCCGTCCGGCACCGGGCGTCCGACCCAAGCGGGGTCTCCTGCTCGCTCCCTCTAGGCCGCCAGATCGGCGCCGCCCGCGCCTTCGCCGAGATGGTGCCGGTGTTCCGCCACCCGCGGTGCTTTAACTGCCACGGCAACTACGACATCCTCTCGGAGGCGCACCCGGGCGATATTGATTCGAGGAGGGCCGTGGACGCCGTCGGGCGCAACCCCTTACGGGACCTGCTCACGGTGGAGGAACGCCTGCGATTCCATAGCGAATGCAGGACCTGCCACAACAACATCAGTGGCCGAGGGGTGAGGCCAGCGGCTGAGGACTCGGCCCGTTCGGTGTCGGGGTGGATGCTGGCGCCGCTGCCCATGCAGTGGGTGGGGAAGGACGACGAGGAGCTCTGCATGCTCGTGAAGCGGTTCGAGTCGAACGGGAACCAGTTCATCGACCACGTCCTGCGCGATCACGCCGAGGTCCAGTTCGTCGAGGTCGCCTTCCGCGGCGACCGTGCGCTCGGCTTCGGGCGCGACGGGCTCGAATCCTTCAACCTCACCGCCGAGCCCCCGCCAGGCACAGCGGAGGAGCTCGTCGCCCAAGCGCGGCGGTGGGTGCGTCTCATGGGAGCCGAGGAGGAGTGGGTAGGCGATCCCTCGTGCGGCTGCGTGATGCCCGAGATCGAGCTCGCCGTCCGCATCGAGGTCGTGATCAACGCGGAGGCAACGATTTCCGGCCGGATGACGGCGACCGTACCCCTCACCGCCGACACCTCGGGTCAGGTCTTCGGCGGGGAGGCGCCGCTCCGGCCCAGCGACTTCGTGCTCCCGCCCGTGCCGCCGGGGTGCAACGCGAGGGCTACCTACACAGACGGCGCCTTTGTCGTTCGCGAGGCGCACCTGGACGCCACGGACGACGGCGACCTGACGGTGGACCTCCGCGTGCAGGCGACGCCCTCCGGGGGAACGATGGAGGTCAGCTGCCCGAACATGCCGCGCCCCCTCGCCATCCCGCTCGGGATGATTTCCGATCAATGGGTCGCGGTGAACAGCTTGGACCGCACAACCCCGGACTACCGGTTCACGGAGTTCGAGACGCCCGGCAGCGCTCCCTCGGAGAACGGACGCACCCTGCTCGCTCGGAAGGAGGTGACGCGCACGGTCCAGGCAGACAATGGGGACGTCACCGTGAGGACCCTCTTCGAGCTCTGGTCTCGTTCCGACGCCCCGTAGGAATGCGGTCGCGCACCGCCCACAGCGCGCAGCAGCTATCGTAGGATCAGCCTCACCCCGAGCAGCCCGAAGCTCACCGTTCCCACGGCGAGGGCGGCGGCAGAGTAGCGGTCTAACCGGAGGGCCTCCTCGCGGAGCACCGGATCCCCGCGCTCGGGGCTGTCAGGGCTTCGGTACCGGTCGTCCACCTCGTCTGCCTGGAACTTATAGTAGATGGCCACGCCGGTCCCTGCGAGGGCGACGGCGCCGGCGGCAAGGTCAACCCACGTGCGGCGAGGACGCGAGGGCATCCACACGCCCTCCGCTTCCGTGACGTCGCCAGGCCGCAATGGCTGGAGCAGGACGACGTGGCGGTTGAAGAGCGAGTCGCCGGGGGTGAGCTGCGCGGGGTGGTACCCCTCACGCTCCAGCACGAGCGCGCCCATGAGCCCCCCTCCGCGGTCCAGCACAAGCGGGGTGACGCCGAGCGGTTCGCGGTGGCCCGCACGTTCTATCGCGACCGCCGCCCCAAAAGGCACCGACTCAATGCGGTACCGCACGGGCAGGTCGAGCCGTACGGTGGCGGTGTCGCCGGGCCGGACTCCGAGGGTTGTATCGGCCGTGCGAGGCTGCCACGCTCGCTCGTCCTCGACGAGCGTGAGGCGGTACTGGCCGGCTTCGAGGTGCCACCCCCCCTCCCGCGCCGGGCCCAGCCGGACGCTGTCGGCCCATACCACCGCACCGGGCGCGTTCGTCTCGACGCGCACGTAACCCGGAACCATCTGGGCCGGGACCTGGAGGGGATAGACGAGGAGGAGCAGAAGGGGGAGGCGCATCGTCATTGGGTCGGCCGTGCGGTGGGACGGAAGGCATACGCCTCGTGCGGCTCAGCGAGCACGACGAGCTGGCCCCCCCATAGGACCGGCGTGGCCCGGGGCCGACCGCGGAGCTGCGTCTCCCAGCGGAGCTCGCCCGTCGTTGCGTCAAGGGCGACAAGACGCTTGTCGAGGGACCCCGCGAACAGAAGCCCTCCCGTAACGAGGGGCGCCGTCGTAAAGGCGCCGTCCGTCTCAAACACCCACACGGCGCGGCCCGTGCGCGCTTCGAGCGCCCGCAGCATGCCGTCCGTCCCGCCCACGTAGACTTGGCTTGCGGCCACAGCAGGCGACGCGAAACGAACCTCGGGATCCTCCGCGTCGAACGTCCACGCCACCCGGCCATCGCGCACATCCAGCGCGAACAGCCGACCACGAGACGTAGGCACGACGACCAGCTCGTGGGCGACGGCGGGCGTCGTCAGCACCGGCGTCTCGAGCCGGCGGGTCCAGGTCACGGCGCCCGTCGCCGGATCGAGCGCGGTAACGCGTCCCTGGTCGTCGGCAACGACAACGCGCCCGCCCGCCTCGACGGGCGTGGCGCGGTAGCCCGCGGCGGAGTCCGGCCGAAGCCGCCAGCGCTCCGCGCCGGTCGCAGGGTCGAGGCCGCGCACCGTCCCATCGAGGGCAGCGCTGACGAGGGTGCCCTCCGCGATGAGGAGGCCGGCGGCGTGGGGGCTGCGGCGGAGCGTCCACCGCGCCCTCCCAGCGACTAGGTCGTAGGCCACAACGCCGTGTTTCCCGGCGGCCACCGGGATATACGCGATCCGGCCGCCCTGCAGGAGTGGGGCGGTTTCGAGCGCGTCCCCGTAGCTCATCCGGCCCAGCCTCCGGGGGGCTCGTTCCCCGCGTTCGAGAACGTGGAGGGTGCCGTTGCGCGTGGCAAGGAGGAGGTGCTGTCCGACCACGAGGGGTGCCGTCGGCCCGGAGGCCGCCTCCATGTTGTAACGCCACGTCGCTTCGAGCGGGAGCGACAGCGCGACGGGATCCCCATCGGGGGAACCGAGTGGCCGGCTGACGCGCAACGCCTCACAACCGCCGAGGTACACGAGGGTCCCCAGCAGCGCGAACGTAGCGGCGCGAACGGGCATCGTGCTCAGAAGTCCCACCCGAAGAAGAACTGGCTGAACGGCTCCCGCTCGGCCCACCGGAGCCCATCGGTGAAGCGGTAGCCGCGGTCATAGCGGAGGACGAACGCCCCGTAGAGGTTGAGGCGCAGCCCCGCACCCACGGCACCCAGCGTAGTGCCGACGTGGTAACCCGAGCCGGGGTCAAGCTCCACGTCGTCGTATCCCTCGTTCCAGAGGCGCGCGGCGTCGGCGAAGAGGGCTCCTCGGAGGCTGACGACGCCGAACGGCGCGAGGAGGGGGACGACGGCGCTGGGGTTGTTGACGAGCGGGAAACGCAGCTCGTGCGAGGTGAACCAGAGGTTGCGCCCGCGGAGGCGGAGAAAGGGGAACCCGCGCAGGCTCCACGAGCCGCCGAGCAGGTTGAGCCGCGCGCGGCGGCCCACGTTGAACCGTCCGAGCCCCCAGGAGGCGAACGTCACGTCGCGCGTAATCCGGAAGTAGCGCCGAACGTCGGCCGAGACCGAGTAGAAGCTGACGTTTGAGTAGAGGAGGTCGGTAGAGTAGCCCGCTGCTACGCTCGCGCGCCACCCGTCCAGCGGCCCGTTGAGCCCGTAGAGCGCGTTGTCGTGGACGAGCGCGAGGCTGTTGGTGAACTGCACCGTCTCCAGCTCGTCGTCCACGCGGAGGAGCTGGTCCTTCCGGCTCCACCCGATGGAGGTCGAGAGCTCGATGCGGCGAAACTTCGTGAGGGGGTACTCCATCAGCCCGACGGCCCCGTACACCTGCTCGTAGTAGACGGGGTAGCTGGCGACGGCGTCGGGGTCGGTGCGGTCGTACCGTTGTCCGGCCATCCGGAAGAGCCCGTACCCGTAGTTCGCCCGCCGCCCCAGATGGATGCGGGTTACGCCGAGGCTGAGCCCTTCGAGGAACGAGCGCCCGACGGTGTTGGCGCTGTAGGCCGTCACGTAGAAGATGTCGTCGCCGAGGACGTCGGAGAAGGCAACGACGGCCCCACCGGAGGCCCCGTAGGCCGGGCTGTTGTTGATGTTGCCCGCCGCGATGTCGAGGGTATAGCGGCGGCGGTAGGGCCGGCGCCGCTCGGCGTCGGTGATCTCGAGCCGGTTGAACGCCCACGCGGAGTCGGGCGCGGGGAACCGCACGGCCACCTGCGGGTGTGGGTCCGCGAGAAGCGAGTCGAGCGAGAGCGTGCGGACGGTGAAGCGGTAGTCCTCGAACGTCGAGAAGACGACGTGATCGTCGGCGGTCCAGACCGGGTCGAAGGCGGCGCCGGTGAAGGCCGTGAGGCGGTGGAGCGTGGGGCCGACGGGGGGTGCGCCGGCCGCCGACACCGAAGAATCTCCCGAGGCCTCGCGGGGGCCATGGTCGGCGCGCGAACCGGTCGTACCCGCAGCGGGCGGCAGGCTGGTCGTGGCTTCCGTAGCAACCGGCGACGGAGCCAGATCGGCCACCCAGAGGTCCTGCGCGCTGAAGTGCCCGTCGGGTTCGCGACGTGAGCTGACGAACACGAGGCGAGTACCGTCCGGGCTCCAGCGCGGCGAGAGGTCCATCTGGGGGCCGCTCGTGACGTACGCGATCTCGCCCGTCGAGAGGTCGAGCGTGAAGAGGTTGTACGCGCCCTCTTCGCCGTATGCCGTCCGGTCCGACGAGAAGGCGAGGCGGGTGCCGTCGGGGCTCCAGGCGGCATTCCGATCATCGTACGCGTCGTGGGTGAGGCG
>DASPKS010000229.1:0-12286 GCA_035628035.1 Rubricoccaceae bacterium | reverse complement strand
AGAGGGCCGGCGCGCTGGGGCGCCGTCGCCCTCTTCCAGGGGGGGCACGAGGGGGGCCTGCTCGATCTTCATAGGCTGCTCCTGCGGGGGGCCCCGCGTTAGCCGCGGTCATGGGCGACGCGCGGGGCCCCCTCCAGGCGTCCTGGAATGGGCAGACCGAATTTAATGGGGCGGTGGAGGGGCAGCAATGACTACGAAGGTGCCCTGAGGCGCTCCGTGGCCGAATCGGGCTGGGCGCTCCTGCTTCACGGCCGCGCGATCGCCTTTTCAAACACACTCAACGCCCGCGCCACCGCTTGGTCCATGTTGTAGTACTGATAGTCGGCCAGGCGGCCGGCGAGCACCACCGTGTCCAGCTTCGCGGCGTCAGCCGCGTACCGGGCGTAGAGCGCGCGGTTTTCGTCGACGGGAATGGGGTAGTAGGGCTCGTTCTCGCCTGGCACGTGGGGCTGGGGGTATTCGTAGGCGACGGTGGTGCCGTCTACCGCCTGGCCGGTGGCGTGCTTGAACTCGGTGATGCGGGTGTAAGGGTGGGCGTTCGGGAAGTTCACCTGCGCCCGTTCCTGAAAAAACGGCGAAGCGTCGTGGACGAACTCGAACCGGAGGCTACGGTAGGGGAGCAGCCCGTGCGCGTGGTCGAAGAACGCGTCGATGGGGCCCGTGTAGATGAGCCGGTCGAACCGGACGGTCCGCTCGGCCTCCCGGAAGTCCACCCCCGTCTCGACGCGGATGTGGGGGTGGTCGAGGATGCGGGCTACCATCGCTGCGTAGCCGTCGCGGGGGAGGGCCTGGAAGGTGTCCTGGAAGTAGCGGTCGTCCTCGGAGACGTGGACCGGCACGCGGGCCATCACGGTGGGGCCGAGCTGCTCCGGCGTGAGGCCCCACTGCTTGACGGTGTAGCCGTAGAACACCTTCTCGTAGATGAAGTCGGCGAGGGCCCGGAGGTCGGTGCGGTCCCGATCAGAGAGGTCAGCGGCGGAAGCGGCATCCTCCCTGAGCTTGAGGATGGGCACCTTCGCCCCTTCGCCAAACCGCGCTTTGAGGAGGCCCTCCAGCCGCGCGGCTTGCCCCGGGGGGAACAGCGCCCGTAGGCTCGTCAGGTTGAAGGGGACCGGGACGCGCCGGCCGTCCACCTCGGCGAGCACGCGGTGCTCGTAGGGGTGCCACGCGGTGAACCGGCTGAGGTAGGCCCACACCCGCTCGCTGTTGGTGTGGAAGAGGTGGGGGCCGTACTCGTGGACGAGCACGCCGTGCGCGTCGTGATAGTCGTGCGCGTTGCCGGCGATGTGCGCGCGGCGGTCCACGACGAGCACCCGCTTCCCGAGCTGGCTCGCGATCCGTTCGGCCAGCACGCTCCCCGTTAGCCCAGCCCCCACGATGAGGTAGTCGAATCGGTCGGCGGGCACGGGCGGGCAGCGGCGGGCAGGAGCGCGAGATCGAAGTCCCCGGAGGAAATCGAAGATTCCCATAGGAAGATACAGGCAAGACCGGCGGGTGCTCCGACCTCGGGGGGGGCCGCGTGTAACTTCGCCCCCTGCTCGGGAGGGCGTCCCCCCCGATCCTGCGTGCTATGAAGCTGCTCGTCACCGGCTCCAGCGGACTCATCGGCTCCGAAGCCGTCGTCTACTTCGAGGCGCGCGGCCACGAGGTCGTCGGCGTGGACAACAACATGCGCGCGGTGTTCTTCGGGCCGAAGGGCGACACCTCGTGGAACACAGCGCGGCTCCAGGAGCAAACCCGGCGGTTCCGTCACGTCCCCCTCGACATCCGCGATCGCGAGGGCGTCCTCCAGCTGTTCGAGCGCGAGCGGTTCGACGCCGTCATCCACGCCGCTGCGCAGCCTTCCCATGATCGCGCCGCGCAGATCCCCTTCCTCGATTTCGAGGTCAACGCGCTCGGCACGCTGAACCTCCTCGAGGCGAACCGCCAGTTCTCCCTCGAGGCCCCGTTCGTCCACCTCTCGACGAACAAGGTCTACGGCGACGCCCCGAACGAGCTCGCCCTCGTCGAGACCGAGACGCGGTACGACTACGCCGACCCCGCCTACGCCAACGGCATCCCCGAGACGCTCCGCATCGACCACTCGAAGCACTCGCTCTTCGGCGCCTCGAAGGTGGCCGCTGACGTGATGGTGCAGGAGTACGGCCGCTACTTCGGGATGCCGACGGTGTGCCTCCGCGGGGGCTGCCTCACCGGCCCCAGCCACTCCGGCGTGGAGCTCCACGGGTTCCTCTCGTACCTCCTCAAGTGCAACGTCGAGGAGGCGCCGTACACCGTATTCGGGTACAAGGCCAAGCAGGTCCGCGACAACATCCACGCGCACGACGTGGCCCGCTTCGTCGAGCAGTTCCTCGAGGCCCCGCGCGTGGCGGCCGTCTACAACCTCGGCGGGGGCAAGGGCAACGCCGTCTCGATGATGGAGGCGTTCGCGCGGGCCGAGGCCCTCACGGGCAAGCCGATGCGGTGGACCTACACCGAGCAGGCGCGCGAGGGCGACCACATCTGCTACTACTCCGACCTCTCGCGGATGCAGGCGGACTACCCTGGCTGGAGCATTACGAAGGACCTCGACGCCATCTTCGAGGAGATCGTCGAGAGCTGGGAGCGCCGCCTCCACGCGGCGGCCTGAGGACGCTCAGCGCTCCGCGGGTGCGGGCGCACGGAGGTGTCGGAGCAACGAGCCGTCTACGAGGCCGAAGGCCCACGCGGCGGCGGCATAGCCGAGCGCGATGAGGGCGAGGGTGAGCGCGAGCGGGACCGCGAGGGCTCGGCAGGCGAGGAGGGGCCCTCCTACACCGAGTGCGGTCGCCGCCGCCGCGCGCAGCAGCGCGCCGCCATACACCTGCCCCACGACGGCGCGGTGGAGCACGACGAGCCCGGTGCCTACCACGACCTCGCTGGCCAGGGTCGCGGCCGCCGCGCCCTCGATCCCGTAGCGGGGGATGAGGAACGCGTTCAGCGCCGCGTTCAGCCCCGCGCCCGCGGCGACGACCGAGAGGTAGGCCCGCTGGCGGTCCCACGCCAGGAGTGGGTGCCCGTACGCCATGTTTACGTACACCAGCGCCGCGTTCGCCATCAGCAGCGCGAAGGCCGCGGACGCCGGTGCGAACGCCTCGCCCGCAAAGAGGACGAGGAGGGGGTGCGCCAGCCCCACGCCGGCCACCGCGGCGGGCAGCCCCAGGCCGAACATCGTCCGCGCGAATGCCGCGCCTTGGGACCGCATGGCCGGCACGTCGCCGGAGGCTTCCGCAAGCGCGGGGAAGAACGCCTGGGCCACGAGGAGCGCCGGGACGAGGGCGGCTGTGAGGAGGCGGTAGGCCGCCGTGTAGAGCCCGACCTCCGCCTGGGTCGTGAGGAGGCCGAGCATGATCTGGTCGAGGTGGTAGTAGACGGAGACCATGAAGGCGCTCGCGGCGAACGGCAGGGCGGGCCCGAACAGCCCCTTCCACTGCGCCCGGCTCGCCCACACGCGCAGGCGCCCGAACGTCCGGCGGTAGGCGAGCAGGAGCCACCCGTTGCCTGCCAGGACGGAGCCGGCGGCGGCGGCCGCCGCCCACGCCACGTCGTCGGGCTCCTGCACAAGCCCAATGACCCCCACGAGGTGGAGGACGGCCGCAGCCACGTTCCGCAGGGCGAGCGTGCCCATCTGCTGGACCCCCTCGTACACCCACTCGACGGAGAGCGCCTGGCCGAAGAGGGTCAGGCCGAGGACGGCGAGGGTCCCTCGAAAGAGCGCCGATCCGGGGAGCGCGGCGAGCACGGCGAGGTAGGCGACGAACGCCCCGAGCGCGAGCAGGAGGCGGAGCCCCAGCACGGCCCCCGCCAGCTCCACCACTCGCTCCGGCACGCGGGCCACCTCCCGTGTCCCCAGCGTGTTCAGGCCGAAGTTGACGAGGAGCCCGAAGTAAGCGAGGAGCGCGAGCCCGAACCCGAGGTACCCGAACCGCTCAGGCGCCAGCGTGCGCGCCAGGTAGGCCGCCGTAACGAGCTGGAGCACCATCGTGGCGCCCCGCGCCAGCGCGAGGGCGCGCAGGTTCCTCAGGATCGGCGGCACGGCGTTGCCGGCAGGGAGGCGAGGCGACGGGCGCTCATCGGGCCGCGTAGGCGGGGGCCGTGCTAGTTCCCGCTGTCCTGCACGCTCTGCGCGAGGAGGTACACGCTCACGGCGCTGAGGACGGTGCCAACGATGCCGAGGGTCGTCGTGATGAGGCGGGCGCGGGCGTCGGCGCGCTCGCGGCGCTCCTGCAGCGCGAGCTGGCGCTCCTGGATGGCGAGGGCTTGGAGGGACTCACTGTCGGCGGTCGGCACTCGGTCGACGAACACGTAGTCGCCTGGCTGGACGGTCACGCCGTCCGCCGGGCGGAGGAGGCCCGTGCCGGTCTCGCGCACGTACACCCCAGTGGCCGCCGGCCCCAGCCCGCCCGCGGCGGCCACGTAGTCCTCAGCCGTCGCGCCGGCGCGGTAGGGGACGAGGCCGGGCTGGCGCACCTGCCCGATCACGAACACCCCCCCGGGATCGAACGGGACGACGAGCCGGTCGCCGTCGCGGAGCGGAACGGGGGGGGCGTCGCCGCTGAGGACCTCCTCGAGGTTGAGGGAGACCCGCTGGAACGAGAGCACCTCCCGGGCGAGGAACTGGCGGCTGCCGAAGGAGAGGTCGCTCAGGCGGCCGGCCGCGTACGCCTCCTGCTCGACGAGGGCGGCGCGGGCCTCTAGCGGGAGGTTCTCCTGGCGGGCGGGTGCAGCGTCGCCCTCCTCGGCCCGGCGGAGGGGCCGCTCGAGGTAGGCCCCGCGGGGGAGCGCATCGGGACGAAGCCCGCCCGCGAGCGCGAGCACGTCGCGGAGGCGGGTCTGCCCCTCCACGAGCGCGTAGGTGCCGGGGTACACCACCGCCCCCTCCACCTCGATCCGCCCATGCTCACGGTTGGGGTCGACGAGCAGGAGACGGTCCTGCGGTTGGAGCGAGAGCGACGCGGCGCGGCCGGCGGCGAGGTCGGCCGCGGAGAGCACCGTCACGTCGAGCGTGCCCTCGGGGAGGAGCCGCACGTGGCGTACGGCCTCGAGCTGCGTGAGCGCCTCGGGCCCACGGGCGAGGGCGAGCACGTCGGCGGCGGTATCGCCTGGGCGAAAGTCGAACGCCTGCACCTCAGCGAACCGGTCCTCCACGAACACGGCCTGCCCGTCGAGCTGGAACGCTGGGACGTAGAGTACGTCGCCGTCGAGGAGGTACGGGTTGTAGCGGACATCGCCGGTGGCGTAGTAGCGGAGGAGGTCCACGCCCTCGGTAGTCCCGTCGCGGTGGCGGACCTCCACGTTGCGGAGGGCAGGGATCCGGCCGCTACGCTCGCCCCGCCGATCCCGAAACACCTGCAGCGGGCTCGCCTCGCCCATCGCTTCGTAGAGCGCGTCCTCGACCCGCGCGATGGGGATGGCGACATGGCGGCCCGGCTCGGCCACCTCGCCCGACACGTGGACGAAGAACCGCCGCGGCTCGGCCAGCGCGACGTCCGTGTCGACGTTGGCGTAGCGGCCCCGGAGCGCCGACCGCAGCTCGGACCGGACCGCCGCGAGGGGGCGCCCCGCCACCCGGAAGCCGCCCACCTCCGGCACGATGAGGAGCCCGTCGGCCGAGACCGTCGCCCGCTGTTCGGTCGGCGCGCGGCCCCCGATGACGAACGCGAACACGTCGCCGGGCCCGACGATGTAGGCCTGCGGATCGAGCGCCCCTTCGAGGGGCGGGGGGTCCGTCTCGAGGGCGCGGCTCCGCCGCGCGAGCAGCTCCGCCCCGAGCAAGGGGTTCACCTGTGGCACGGTGGGCTGCGCCGCGCTCCAGGGGGCCAGCGTGAGGAGACCGAGGAGAGCGGCGAGCAATCGCAGCGATGGCCTGCGAAAACCCGCGGTTCGGTTCCGGGGCCCGTCGGAACCCGAAGGAAGGCGCCGCGAGGCGCACGCGAGGCTGGACATCCGGGCCGGGGGGCTTGAAATTGGCGGGCCCGAACATACGCCCGTCCAGAGGAGGGCACAACCGAGCCCCGTGCTGCACCGCCGCGCCCCGGCCAAGATCAACCTCGGCCTCCACGTGCTCCGACGACGCACCGACGGCTACCACGACGTCGAGACGGTGCTGCTCCCGATCGGCTGGGCCGACGGCCTTCAGGCCTCTTCGGGCGAGCGGCTCTCGCTGCGCTGCTCCGACCCCGCGCTCCCCACGGACGACGGCAACCTCGTCATCCGAGCGGCGCGGGCGCTCGCGGGGGAGGGGGGGGTAGAGCCGTCCGCGGCGCTCCACCTCGACAAGTGCGTGCCCTATGGGGCCGGCCTCGGCGGCGGCTCCTCCGACGCGGCGGCCACCCTTCTTCTCCTCACGGAGCTGTGGGGCCTCGACATTCCCGATCTCCGCCTCCACGCCCTCGCCGCGACCCTCGGCTCGGACGTTCCCTTCTTCCTGAAGGCCGCGCCGGCCTTCGCCACCGGGCGGGGGGAGCTGCTCGAGGAGCTGACTACGGGCGGGGGAGCGCGCTATCGCCTGCCGTTCGCGCTCGTCGTCGCCGTGCCGCCCGTGCATGTCTCGACGGCCGAAGCGTACCGGCTCGTCGCGCCGCACGACCGCCCGCGGCCGGACCTCGTGGCGGCGGTGCTCTCCAACGACCTCGATCGCTGGCGGCGCGACCTCGTCAACGACTTCGAAGCGCCCATCCTCCAGCAACACCCCGAGATCGCCCGCGCGAAGGCGCAGTTGGTCGAAGCGGGTGCGGGCTACGCCGCGCTCTCCGGCTCGGGCGCTGCCGTCTTCGGCGTCTTCGAGGACGAGGGGGCGGCGCACATAGCGGCCGGAGCCCTCCGAGCAGCATCCTGCCAGACGTGGGTGGAGGCGCCGGGCTGAGGGGGCGTGCCCTGTCAGCCTCCGCTCTTGCGGTCCACCTCCTGCTCCAGCTCGAGCGCGGCGGCGAGGAGGTCCTCCTTGAGCGCGGCGAGATTCTCGTGCTGGTCCACGTACCGCCCGAGCGCTTCCTCCAGCGTGGCCTCGCGGCGCACCGTCGTCGTCCGCTTCCGCTCCACGGGCTCGACGAACCGCTCTACGGCGGCGATGGTGTCGGCGGCGGAGAGGGCATTCCGAATCGCGTTCGCATCGATCGTCGGGGCCTGCACCTCCGTCACCTGGTAGCGCACGCGGACGACGGCGCCCGTGAGGTCGTGCGCGCCGATCTCCGCGAGGATCGCGCCCGTTGGATCGGGCGCTTCGCGGGCGTCCACGAAGAGCGGGATGAACCGCCGCGCGGGCGTCGGCACGAACGTGTACGTCGTCTGCTTCCCCTCGGGCGTGGCGTCGATGTCCACGAGCACGAACCCCTTCTCGGCGTCGTGCTCCTTGAACGAGATCCGCTCGATCGACGACGAGTAGACGACCGGCGGCCCCTCGCCGCGCTCGTACGCGTCGCGGTTGCGGTCCTGGTACTTGTGGATGTGCCCGAGGGCGACGTAGTCGATCCCTGGTCGCGCGAGCTGGCCGACGGTGAACGTCGGCTCGTGCGCGATGAGGCTGGCGCGCTCGCTCCCGGCGTGCTCGGCGCCCTGCACGGTGAAGTGCCCCGCGAGCACGGCCGGCAGCGTGGGGTCGAGCCGCTTTGCGTGCGCCTCGACGAACTCGCCGTAGAGCCGCTCGATCAGCTCACGGATCTCCTGCGGGCTCTTCCGCCGGTGCTCCTCCTTCGAGAGGACGAGCGAGCGGATCGGCCAAGGGAGCGCGATCAGCTGGAGCGGACCGGCCTTCGTGTCAACCCGCTCGAACGACGGCCGGCGGAACACGTGCACGTCGCCTTCGAGGTGGCCGAAGATGTCGACGCTGGAGGCCTTCCCGAACGAGACGGGGTGGTCGTGGTTGCCCACGATCATCACGATGGGGATGCCCGCCTGCGTCAGCGGGGCGAGGGCCTCGGCGAAGAGCTTTTGCTGCGTCGGCGTGGGATCGGCCGTGCGGTAGGCGTCGCCGCAGAAGAGGAAGAGGTCGACGTCCTCGGCGAGCGCACGCTCGACGACGAAGTCGAAGCACCGGCGGAAGTCGAGCAGCCGCGTGTTGAGGCCGGTCTCGGGGTCGAGCCGCCCGTGCGTCTCGTACCCAAGGTGGATGTCGGCGCAGTGGAGGAGCTTCATGCGGGGCAAGCTAAACGGCGCGGGCGGAGGAGGCCCATCATCCGCCCGCGCGCTGCCACGAGTGGTGTCGCTACCAGCCGATGCGGCCGCGGCCGCCGCCCTCGCTGTTCTCCTCGCGCTCGCGCTGGCGCCAGCGGTCGAGGAGGTCGCGGGCCGGGCGGTCGTCCTCGGCGCGGTTGGGGTCGCCGCTGCGGGCGCGGGGCCGGCGGAAGAAGCCGCCCTCGCCGGGGCGGCGGGCGAACCCGCGCGTGGGGGCACGGTAGTCCGGCGGCTTCTCGAACCGGTGGTCGGGGCTGAGCCGGATGCGCGGGTCGGAAGCGTTCGCCATCCGCTCGAGGAAGTCGCCCGCGACGAGCATCGCGCTGTGGGCGCCCTGGCCCCAGTACGACGAGCGGAACGTGATGCGGCGGTCGTTGAACCCGTTCCACGCGCCCACGACGAGGTCGGGGTGCATCACCATGAACCACCCGTCGGCGCTCTCCTGCGTGGTGCCGGTCTTCCCGGCGAGGTCGAGGTCGTTGAGGTCGAACCGGCCGCGGAGGCTCCGCGCTGTCCCGAACTGGATGGTCCCGCGGAGGACGTCGACGATCGTGTAGGCGCTGTTGGGGTTGAGGACCTCGCGCCCGCCGGGGTTGAACTCGGCGATGACGTTGCCGTAGCGGTCCTCGATCCGTGCGACGGCGAGCGTGACGTACTCGTTGAGCTGGTGGTCGCGCCGGGTGAGGGGGACGCGGCAGGGGTCGGCGGGATCGTTCGCGCGGGCCGGGTCGTAGTCGAGCGGGGGACCGTGGAAGATGCCGCCCGAGGCCAGCGTGGAGTACGCCGCCGCCATCTCGAGGAGGTTCACGTCGTTCGTGCCGAGCGCGATAGAGCGCACCGGCTCGATGCAGCTGCGGATACCGAGCTTGGCGGCGTAGATGCGCACCTGCTCAGGGGTGATCTCGCGCGTGAGCCGCGCGGCGACGACGTTCTTCGAGTGGGCCAACGCCGTGCGGAGCGAGATGAACCCGCTGTAGCCGCCGCCGGAGTTGCGCGGGCGCCAGTCGCCCCACGTGAGGGGCCCGTCGAGGAGGGGCGCGTTGGGGGAGTACCCGAGGTCGAAGGCGGCCGTGTAAGCGAACGGCTTAAACGTGGAGCCGGGCTGCCGCCGCGCCTGCGCGACGTGGTCGAACTTGTCGGCGATGAAGTTGGCCCCGCCCACCCACGCGAGCACGCGGCCCGAGCGGGGGTTCATCGCGACGAGCCCGACCTCGAGCCGGGTCCGCGTCGTCTTGAGCGAGTCGATGAAGTCGTCGTCGCGGCGGAGGCGGGCGATGGCCTCCCCGCGGCTAAGCCCCTCGGCGCGGAGCTCCTCGAACCGCTCGCTCTCGGCGATGTACTCGTTCACGATGGCGTCGTTGCGGGCCCACCACAGCGAGAACGGCTCGACGTCGCCGCGCTGCATCCGGCGGTAGTAAGCCTCGGGGTCGGAGCCGAGCCCGCCGCCGCCGGCCCACTCGAAGTCGACAACGGCCTGGAGCCCGCGCATCTGGCGGTCCACGGCCTGCTGGGCGAGCGCCTGCACGCGGCTGTCGATCGTCGTGCGGATGACGAGGCCGTCGCTATAGGGGTCGTACCCGTTCGCGCGGCACCACTCGCGGAACCAGAGCCGGAGGTACTCGGCGAAGTGAGGGGCGAGGTTCTCCTCGTGGGAGTACCGCCGGAAGCGGATCTCGATGGGCTGCGCCTGTAACTCGGCGAGCTGGCCCGGGTCGAGGTACCCCTCGTGCGCCATGTTCGCCAGCACGAGGTTGCGCCGGGCTTGCGCCGCCTCGGGGTGGCGGATGGGGTTGTACCGGCTCGTGGCTGCGAGCATTCCGATGAGCGTGGCCCCCTCCGAGGCGGTCAGCTCGGCGGCCGGCTTCGAGAAGTACGTCTGCGCCGCCATCTCGATGCCGTACGCGTTGTACCCCCACGGGACGGTGTTGAGGTACGCCTCGAGGATCTCGTCCTTCGAGAACGTCCGCTCGATGCGGATGGCCGTGAGGATCTCCTTGATCTTCCGCGTGACGGAGCGCTCGAAGCCGACCTGCTCGCGGTAGAGGTTCCGCGCGAGCTGCTGCGTGATCGTCGAGCCGCCCTGCGGGCGCCCGCGGGCGATGTGGATCGGGGCCGAGAGCGTGCGGCGGAGGTGGACGCCCCAGTGGTCGTAGAACGCACGGTCCTCGGTGGCGATGAGCGCCTGCACGACGGCCGGCGAGATCTGGTCGAGCCGCACCCACGTCCGGTTCTCCTCGTTGAAGTACCGGGCGAGCTCCTGCCCATCGGCGGTGTAGACGACGGTGGCGAGGAGGTTGCGGGGGTTCTCGATCTGCTCCAGCGAGGGGAGGTCGCGCGAGAGCCAGAGCAGCCACAGGAGGACGAGCCCCGCGAACACGCCGATCCCTATCCCGATGTACTTGAAGACGATGAAGGTGCGCCGCTTGATCTCGGCTTGATCGGGCGGGCCGCCGGGCCGGGCGGCGGGCGGGCGGGGAGGCGCAGCGGGCCGAGGCGGAGGGGCGACCGGGCTCCCATCGCCTGCGCTTCCGTTCCCCGCGCGGCCCTCGCGGATGGGCGGCGTACTCGCCGGCGGCTCGGGCGATGCCTCCCCACTCGTCGGCGCGGTCGAGCCTCCGTTCGGGCTACGCCGTGCCTCGCGGTCGCGGAAGTAGCGTTCCAGCTCGGCGTCGGTGTACTTCGGGTCAGGCATGGGTGGTGGTCGCCGCTACGAGCGGCTCGGCATGGGTGCCGGTCCAGCGGAGGAGGACGGGGCCTCCCGCCTCCGCGGGGGCAGGCTGGGCGTCGAGGCGGGCGAAGGTGCGGTCGGCGAACCAGTAGCCGGGGTTGAGGTACGTCCCCTGAGGCCCTACGGTGCACGCGGCCTGGTGGCTATGGCCGAGCACGACGAGGTCTGTGTCCGTCTCAGCAAGGACGCGCTCGGCGTGGGTGCGCAGGGCCTCGGCGATGGGGGCCTCGGGCGCGCCGTCGCCGCCGAAGCGGCGGGCAACGAACCGCGCCAGGCCGAAGCCCGCGTCCCCGGGGAGTCCCATCCGGTAGAGCCGGGCCATAAAGGGGCTACGGAGCAGGGGCTTGAGGCGGTTGTAGAGCCGTTCCGAGGCGACGTTCCCGTCGCCGTGGGCAATATACGCGCGGTGTCCCTCGACCTCCGTTCTAACGGGACCCCCCACGACGCGCACGCCGAGCTCCCGCGCGAAGTGGTCGAGGTGCCACGGGTCGCGGTTGCCAACGACGTACGTAACGGGCACGCCGCGGTCGGTGAGGGCGGCGAGCCGGGCCTGGAAGCGCACGAACCCCTTCGGGACGAGGTGGCGGTACTCGATATACTGGTCGAACACGTCGCCGACGAGGAAGAGGGCACCGCCGTCGAGGAGCGCGGCCTCGTGGGCGTCGAGGAGGGCGAGGAGGTCACGCTCGGCGGCGCGGCTCGCCGCTTCCGGGCCGCGCCCGAGGTGGCAGTCGGAGACGAAGAGCGTCAAGGGGACCGGAAGCTCCGGGAGTCCAGGGATCGGCGTTAGACGCGGCAGGGAACGCGGAGGTTAACGGGCCCCCTCGAATTCTCGTCTGAGCGGGGGGCACTTCGAGGGGTCTTCGCACCGCAACCTGGGCGGCGCGGTGCCGTTGGAGCGGAGCCCGCGCCTGCCCCACGTCTGTGCCCCCTCCGTACGGCTCCCAGAACGCCTACCGCCCGCCCGGCGCGTTCGCGCTCATCCCGCCGGTCGTCAAGAACCTGCTGATCATCAACGGGCTGGTGTTCCTGGCGCAGCAGGGGCCGCTGCGGGAGCTGCTCGTCGGCTGGTTCGCGCTCTGGCCCCTCGGCACCCCCAGTGTGGCGCCCGACCCGTCGCTCGGGGCAGTCGTCCAGGTCCCGAAGTTCTACCCATGGCAGCTCGTCACGTGCGCGTTCCTGCACGGGGGGTTCGGGCACCTCTTCTTCAATATGCTCGGGCTGTGGATGTTCGGGATGCGGATCGAGCACGTGCTGGGGTCGCGGCGGTTCGCGTTCTACTACTTCGCGTGCGTGGTGGGGGCGAGCCTGCTCCAGCTCCTCGTAGTATCCGCGCCCTTCCTCTTCGCGATGGGAGACGCGAGCATC
>DASPKS010000228.1:0-26893 GCA_035628035.1 Rubricoccaceae bacterium | reverse complement strand
CCCCCCGGCCGCGCCCCTATCTTCGCGCCCGCCTCTCCCTCCCGGACGGGGCACGGAACGTCGTGAGACATTCCTCGGTAGCTCAATGGTAGAGCATGCGGCTGTTAACCGCAGGGTTGTAGGTTCGAATCCTACCCGGGGAGCCCAACGGCGGCGCTGGTCCAGCGCCGCCGTTTTTGTTTAGGGCCGGCGCCCCGGGGTGCAGCCCTTCCGGCGCCCCGCCGTGACGAATTGGTTTCACCGCGCGGCCGTTGTCCACAGGACGGATCCCCTTCCGACGCGCTCGGTTCTAGACCGAGCCCCTCTCCATCCGGCTCCTCTCGACCATGTCGCAGCTCACCGAGCCCCGAGAGCTCCTCAAGCACGAGCTCGCTGACCTCCTCTACGCCGAGCGCCGCTTCCTCACCGCTACCCGCGCGATGGCCCGCGAGGCGAACTACCCCGTCCTCAAAGCGCGCCTCGCGCAGCACGTCGAGGAGACGGAGGCGCAGATCGAGCGGCTCAAGGAGGCGTTCGCAGCGCTCGGCGAGGATGCAAAGGGCGAGCGGTGTGAAGCCGCCATCGGCCTCCGCGAGGAGTTTGACGCGTTCAAAGAGGACGAGAGGCCGTCGAAGCCGATGCTCGAGGCGTTCAACCTCGGTTCTGGCCTCCGCGTCGAGCACTACGAGATCGCCGCGTACCGGACGGCCATCGCCATCGCCACCGCCCTCGGGCACGACGAGGTGGTACGCCCGCTCCGCGAGAGCCTTGCGGAGGAAGAGGCTATGGCAGCGTTCTTAGAGAAGAACGCCCCGGCGGCGCTCCTCCAGCTCTTCGAATCGGCTGGCGTCTGAGCGCCGCACCCGCGACGCCGGGGGAAGTGGAGCCGGAACGCAGGGCCCGCCCTGGGGTAGGACGGCCGTTGATGGCGCCCGCGCCGCCCTGTCTCCACCCACGCCTTTCTGTATGAACGACCGCGACGACCGCCTTACCGTTGCGATCCACACAGGCTCCGGCGAGTTCACCTTTTTCGTCGAGGTGAAGCCGCATTGCCTCCCCCGCCAGGGAGACCGCCTTCAGATCCGCTACCCGTGCGAGTTCGACCACACGAAGGCGGGCGATTGGTTCGACATCGAAGTGGAGGTGGAGCAGGTGACGTGGACGTTCGAGGGGCGAACCACCCGGGAGGTGGCCCGCTCTACGGCCGTCCCGGCCCGCCTCGGCTCCGACCGCGCCGACGTCCGCCTCCACTGCCGCGTCGTCTCCGACGACTACGTGGATCAGCTGCCCCCGCTCATCCGGCGGATGCGCCCGCGCGAGGAAGGGCCGGCTATGCAGCCCACGGGTTAAAGGCCTGGGCTACACGCCGAACTGCGTGAGGTGGTGGTCGAGGTGGCGGTAGCAGAGCCGCCCCCAGTCCTTCCCGGAGAGCCGCCCGAACGCGGGGTGCGTGGACCAAGGGCCCTCCGCGCCGCGCTCGCCTACGCGCTCGACGAGTGCATGGACGGCTGCCACGTCGTCGACCCACGAGGCAGGCTTCGACGTGAGCATCGCGGGGTCGGTCGGCGCCTTCCCCTTCGGCCAAGGCAGCCAGAACAGGGCGGCGCGACGGAGGACTGGGTTTGAAAGGAAGCTCGGCTTGGACGGGGCCGGCAGCTCGCCGAGGCCCACGCGCATCTGGTCGGCGATGTGGCACACCATCTCGGGCGCCGTCATCCGCCCCCAGCGCCGCTCCGCGTTCGGCGTG
This sequence comes from Rubricoccaceae bacterium, assembly GCA_035628035.1. GTDB lineage: Bacteria > Bacteroidota > Rhodothermia > Rhodothermales > Rubricoccaceae > DASPKS01. The sequence goes on along the minus strand of DASPKS010000228.1, from coordinate 25,167 downwards.
AGGCGGTCGAGGCGGGCGTGGATGGCAGCGCGGTCGGCAGGCGAAAAGAGCGTGCGCATGGCGTCAGGCGGCGAGGGCGTCCGCCTCCTGGCGGGCGAGGGCGTGGAGGCGCGTCGAGACGCCAAGCAGCCACACGAGGAGAACCCCCACGAAGAGCCGCTGCCCCAGCCCGGCGGGGCCCGACGGTACGAAGTACGCGAACATCGCCGCGTACAGGCTCAGGGCCACGGCGAACGTAGCGAACGCCCGCCGCGCGCACTTCTGGAACCGGTCGTCGCGCTTCATCGCGAGCGCAATCAGGAGGATCCCGACGAGCATGCTCCCGAAGCTCCCCTGCGCGAAGACCACATACGTCCCCTCCGCGACATCGATGAGACCCGCTGCACGGAGCCCGGCGACGATGGCGCCCACGCCCCACAGGCCCAGCGCAAGGTGACCCGCCCGCGCGCGGCCGAGCGCCGTGTCCGTGCTCCGCATCGCCGCGACGAGCGCCCACGAGCCCAAGCCCACCGCGACGAACGCCGAGGGCAGAAGGCCACCGTACGGGCCACCGGCATACGCGCTCAGCAACCGGCCCATGGGGTCGACCTCGGGTCGAAGCGCGTGGAGCGCGAGGACGACCAGCACGAACCACCCGACACCCACGAGGGCCAGCACGGCCCTCGTTCGAGTCCGCCGCGCATGAGCCGCGGTCAGGAACGGATCGGTGGCCGTCCCCATGCGCAGCGAGAACCCGGGGTCGTACATCATCGGCTCGCTTCGGGAGTAGGCAACGTAGGGGTCGGGCGTCAGAACCGCAAGGCCGCGGAGTTTCCCCCTGGGGCTAGCCTCCCCCCCACCGCGCACCGCGCCAGCGGAACCGTTCACAAAACGAAGGGATTAAGTCTTGCACCCCTGAGGTGCGTCCCTTCTCTACAAACCTATCTAGGAGGCCTATCATGGCAGACGACATGAACGAAGGCGGCGGCTCGGGCTCCGGCTCGGGTGGCGGCTCTGGCTCGGGCGGTGGCTCGGGCTCCGGTGGTTCCTCCGGCGGATCGTCCGGCGGTGGTGGCGGTATGAGCGGCGGCTCGGGGTCTGGTGGTGGCTCTGGCTCGGGCGGCTCCAGCGGCGGCTCGGGTGGCGGCGGCGGGTCGACGGGCGGCGGCTCGGGTAGCGGCGGCTCCTCCGGCGGTGGCTCGGGTGGCTCCGGCGGTGGCATGGGCGGCGGCTCCGGGTCGAGTGGTGGGAGTGGCGGCGGAGGGGGCTCGACGGGCGGCGGCTCCGGCAGCGGCGGCTCGGGCGGCGGAGGCGGCTCCACCGGTGGTGGAGGCGGCATGGGCGGTGGCGCCGGCTCCGGCGGTTCCGGGGGTGGCTCCGGCTCGGGCGGTGGCTCCGGCTCGGGCGGCTCCTCCGGCGGCGGCTCGGGCGGCGGCGCCGGCTCCGAGGGCGGCGGCTTCTAACCGCCATCGGCCCCCGCCGTAAACGAGTGGCGCCCACGTCTATTCCAGACGTGGGCGCCGTGCTTTTGCGAAGCCCTGGGGGGCGAGAGCGGGCTAGTCGAGGTACCCCTCCTCCTCCCGGATGCGCCCCTGCTCGGGCTCCTCGCGCTGCCCGCGCTGGCGGGGCCGCTGACCGATAGCGTAGGTGAACGTGAAGCCGAATTGCGGCCCGCCCATGCTGCGCTCGAACTCCTGGTAGAGCGTCGGCTCGTCGAAGATGGACGCGAAGCGGGCGAGCCCGAGCGGGTCGCGCGCGCGGACCGACAGGCTCGCGCGGTCGCCGAGGAAGCGCTGGCGGAGGCCCACGTCTACGAACGTCATCGCGAGAGAGCGCCCCTGCTCCGTCCTCATGGGCGCACGGTAGCGGACGTTCGCCTGGAAGTCCGTGCCAGTCGGGAGCCCGTAGGAGAGGTTGAGCCGCGTGCCCCAGCCTAGCGCGTCGCTCTGGAGGGTCGAGCTCACGCTCGACCCGTCGGTCACCACGCGGTAGCCCTCCAGGCTGGCGGTGCCGCGGAGCCCGTCGAGCGCCCCCCCCACCTCGAACGAGACGATGGCCTCAGCGCCGTAGGAGTTACTGCTGTCGAGGTTCTCGAACGTGCTCACGGTCACCCCGTCCTCCCGCACGGTCTGCACGCGGCGGACGATGTCGGTCGTGCGGCGGAAGTAGGGCGTGAACGTGAGCGTGCCCCAGTCGGTCTGGCGCACGTACCCCGCCTCGACGGCGTCGACGTACTGTGGGCGGAGCGCGGGGTTGCCGACGCTGAGGTTGAGGGGGTCGTCGAACCGAGGGAACGGGTTGAGGAACCGCGTCCAGACGCGCTCGATGCGGCGGCTGTAGCTGGCGCGGAAGAGGTCCCGCTCGGTGAGGGTGTACGTGAGGAACGCGCTCGGGAAGACGCTCAGGTAGTCGTTGCCGAACGCCTCGCCGGTGTTCAGGAGCGTGAACGTGGTCTGCGCCGCCTCTGCGCGCGCGCCCACCTGCACGCCGAGCGGGCCGAACGAGTGCGCGAGCTGGCCGTAGACGGCGTGGGTCTGTTGGTCGAACTCGAACGCATTGTTCAGGCCCACGTCGGGGATGAGCACGCCGTTGCCGGACGTGTCGCGCTCCGAGAAGAAGTCGCTGGCGGTCCACTCAATCTCGCCGTCGTACCCGGCGTCGAGGCGGAAGCCGAAGAGCGGGCGGACGTAGTCGAGCTGGAGCGAGCCCTCGCGCTCGCGCTGGGAGGAGCGCGTATGCTGGAACTCGCGGAGGCCGCCCTCGGTCAGCCGCTCGGTGTACACGTTGGCGTCGTCGTTCTCGGAGGTCGAGAACTGGGCTTCGGCCGAGAGCGTGTGGCCGGAGCTGCCGCCGGCGCTACCGGAGCCGCTCGCCCCTCCGCCCCGGCCGCCGAAGCCGCTCCCGCCGGGGCCGCCGAACATCCCACCCATCCCGCCGGGACGACCACCCCCGCCCGGAGGTCCCCCTCCACCGGGACCGCCGCGCCCCCCGCCTTCCGTCGGACTCGCTCCACGGCGCGCTCCCCCTCGCCCCGTCTCCTGAACCTCGGCGAAGTCGTGGCGGAAGCCGAGCCGGAGGTCGGCGTTCCACCCGTCGCCGGTGGCGTCGCTGAGGCGCTCGTAGCTCAGGATGGGCGTCTCGGAGGGGTCGCGCTCGAGGTACGTCGTGAGCCCCTCGCCGTCGTCGTCGCGAAGACCGAACTGGGTCGAGGCCGAGAGCGTGGTGCGATTCCCGAAGAGGATCTCGCCCGAGCCGTTGAAGAGGTGGGAGAGGCCGGCGCGGTCGTCCTCGCTCTCCTGCGTAAGCGTCGTCACGGAGTCGGGTGCGAGGTAGCGGTTGATGCGGAAGCTGGAGCCCTCGCCCACGCGGCGGTTCCGGCGGAAGCCGTACGAGGCGGCGAGGTTGAGCGGGCCGCGCCCGAGCGTCGCGTTCACGGTGGCGTTGGCGCCGCCGCGCGTGTCGGCCCCGGCGGTGAGGCCCCCACCCCAGCCCAGCTCGGTGTTCCGCTTCAGGACGATGTTGATGATGCCGGCCATCCCCTCGGGGTCAAAGGCGGCCGACGGGTTCGGGATCACCTCGATCCGCTCGACGACGCTGGCGGGGACCTGCTGGAGGTACGCCGCGAGGAAGTCGCGGCTCACCGGGGCCGGCCGCCCGTTGATAAGGACGGCCACGTTCCCGTTCCCGCGGAGGCTGAGGTTGCCATCGGCGTCGACCTCCACGGAGGGGATCGTCTCCAGCGCTTCCGTCGTCGAGCCGCCCGCCACGACGGGGTCATCGGCGACGTTGTAGACGGTGCGGTCGGCCTGGACCTGCATCCGCGGCCGTTCCCCCCTCACTTGGACCTCCTCCAGCGCCACCGCGTCGGTCTCAAGGGTGATGGTACCGAGGTCCACGCGCGCGCCCGGCCCTATCTGCACGGCGTCGACCGTCCGGGCGGCGAAGCCCACCGAGGTCACCACGACGTAGTAGCGGCCGGCCGGGATGCCCGCGATCAGGAAGGCGCCCTCCACGTCGGCCACAGCACCGGTGGCGAGCGTCGAGTCGGCCGCACGCCAGACGGCTACGGACGCGCCGGGGGTCGGCTCCTGCGTCTCGGCATCCTCGACGCGCCCTGCGAGGGTGCCAACGGGCCCGCCAGGTTGCGCTTGAGCCGCCTTCAGACTAGGGGCGAGGAGGAGCAGGACGCCTACGAAGATGCGGGAGGGAGAAAACAACATGGCGCGGGGCGTGGTGGTGGTGCCGGCGTAGCGCGGCCGATTGGGAAGCCGCTGCAAGAACGCGGGCGGGTTCGTCCTTCGCCGAGAAAGGTTGTGGCGAAACGGTCACGGTTCTCCGGGACAAGCGTCACGGAGGGCCGGCCGCATCAGTGCCGCGTGTAGACGGTGGCACCGCCGTCCTCTACGAGGTAGACCGCGTAGGGCTGGGCGGGCTGGCCCGGCACCTCCATCCCCGGCGACCCGATGGGCATCCCCGGGACGGCGAGGCCGGCGGCCTCGGGCTGCTCCCTCAGGAGGCGCCGGACGTCGGCCGCCGGCACGTGGCCCTCGACGACGTACCCGCCCACGACGCCGGTGTGGCAGGCGGAGAGGGAGTCCGGGATGCCGTACTGCTCCTTGACCTGCGCGAGGCTCGGGAGGTCGATGGTCTCCACGCGGAAGCCGTTCTGCTGGAGGTGCGTCACCCATGCCCGGCAGCATCCACACGTCGCCGTCTTGTAGACGGTCATGACGGGGAGCGACGGATCAGGCGTGGCGGCGTCGGCCGCTTGCGCGGTCTGCTCCTCAGCAGAGGCAGGGGCGGCCTGCTCGGCGGGCTCGGGGTTAGACGCGCAGGCGGTGAGCGCCAGCGCAAGGAGGAGGAAGGGAGGTCGCATGGCCGGGAGAGGTTGCCGCCGCGGATACCCCTACCCGCGCGGGAGGGTCCGGCCCTGTGTCGTCTTCGCAAAACCCCCTCCCGGCGGCCCTCCGCCGCCTCGTGCCCACGGCAGGAATCGAACCTGCGACCTGCGGTTTAGGAAACCGTCGCTCTATCCCCTGAGCTACGTGGGCGGGCTCGAAAGATAACGAGCCACCCTCGGCGCTTTGGGCGCCGGGGGCTAGCTTCGGAGACCCTTCACCCGGCCGCATGGAGCCCCCCGCCCCGCCCGCCTACCGCGCCCGCACCATCTGGGCCTGGGCGCTCTATGACTTCGCCAACTCGGCCTTCACCACGCTCGTCGTCACCTTCGTCTACGCGACGTACTTCACGAAGGCGCTGGCGGAGAACGAGATCGCCGGGACGGCGCTGTGGTCGCGCGGCATCACCGTCACAGCCATCCTCGTGGCCGTGCTCTCGCCGCTCCTCGGCGCCTACGCCGACCGGACGGGGACCCGCAAGCGTTTCTTCCTGCTCTCCTCGCTCGTGTGTGTTGTCGCCACGGTGGGGCTGTTCTTCCCGGTGCCGGGAGAGGCGCAGCGCGCGCTGGCCCTGTTCGTGATCGCGAACGTGGCCTTCGAGCTGGGCAACGTCTTCTACAACGCCTTCCTCCCCGAGATCGCGCCGCCCGAGCGGATCGGCCGCGTCTCCGGGTACGGATGGGCGCTGGGCTATGTCGGCGGGCTGATTGCGCTGGTCCTCGCGCTTTACGGGCTCGTCCAGCCGGAGACGCCGCCCTTCGGGCTGGATGCCTCGACCGGCGAGCACGTCCGCGCGACGAACCTCCTCGTGGCGGGGTGGTTCGCGCTCTTCGCGCTGCCGGCCTTCTTCGTCCTCCGCGAGGTCAAGCCCGAAGCCCCGCCTGGCGCGCGCGACGTGTTCCGCGCGACGTTCGGTGAACTGGGCCGGACGTTCCGGGAGGTCCGCCGCTTCCGCCAGGCCGCCCGCTTCCTCCTCGCGCGGCTCTTCTACAACGACGGCCTGAACACCATCTTCGCCTTCGGCGGGATCTACGCCGCCGGCACGTTCGGCTTCACGACGGAGGACATCATCGTCTTCGGGATCGCGCTCAACGTGGCGGCCGGGCTCGGCGCCTACCTCTTCGGGTTTGTCGACGACCGCCTCGGCGGGAAGACGACGATCCTCCTTTCCCTCGTCCTTCTTACCGTTGCCACCGCCCTCGCGGTCTTCGCGCCGAACCGCACGCTCCTCTGGGTAGCTGGGCTGCTCATCGGCGTGGCAGCCGGTCCGAACCAGGCGGCCAGCCGCTCGCTCCTCGGAAGGTTCGTGCCGCCGGACCGGGAGACGGAGTTCTACGGGTTCTTCGCCGTCACCGGGAAGCTCGCCGCGTTCCTCGGTCCGCTGCTGCTCGGCGCCTTCACCGAGGCTTTCGACTCTCAACGGGCGGGCGTGGCGACGGTGCTCTTCTTCTTCCTCGTGGGCGGTCTCCTCCTCCTCCGCGTCGATGAGCGCGAGGGGATCGCCGCGGCCGGGCGTGGGCCGAACGACGCCCCCGTCCTCTCCTAGCGATGCCGACCGTCCGCGATCTCGCCGCCACGCTTGAGGCGTGGGCCCCGCCCGGGCAGAAGCTCGACTACGACCATGTGGGCCTCCAAGTGGGCGATGCGTCGGCCGCCGTCGAGCGTGTCCTCGTCGCGCTCGACCTCACGCCGGCCGTGGTGGACGAAGCCGCCGAGCTGAAGGCCGACCTCGTCATTACCCACCACCCCCTGCTCTTCCGCCCGCTCCAGCGGCTGACGACCGACGACCCGGCCGGCGCGCTCGCGTTGCGTCTCGCTCAAGCGGGCATCGCGTACTACGCCCTCCACACCAACCTCGACGCCGCGCCGGGCGGGGTCTCGTTCGCCCTTGCGGAGCACCTCGGGCTCGAAGGTGTCCGCTCCCTCGAACCGACCGAAGGCGCGCTAAAGAAGCTGGTGACATTCGTGCCGGCCACGCATGCGGAGGCGGTCCGGCGCGCGCTCGCGGACGCAGGCGCGGGGCGCATCGGCGCGTACGAGGGGTGCACGTTCGAGGTCACCGGCACGGGGCGCTTCCGACCCACCGATGCGGCGCGTCCCTTTATCGGCGAGGCAGGCGGGCCGGAGGAAACCGTCGAAGAGGTGCGGTTGGAGATGGAGGTGATGAAGTGGGACGTCGCGCGGGCAGTTGCGGCGCTGAAGGCGGCGCACCCATACGAGGAGGTGGCCTACGACCTCTACCCCGTCGAGCAGGCGGCGACGCGCGCGGGGTTCGGCGCGGTGGGCACGCTGCCGGAGGCGGTGCCGCTCCGCGGCTTCCTCGCCCACGTGGCCGAGCGGCTCGACGCCGGCGCGCTCCGCTACGCCGGCCACCCCGACGCGTCGGTGCGGACTGTCGCCGTGTGCGGCGGCGCGGGCGCGAGCCTCCTCAAGCACGCGCTCCGTGTAGGCGCCGACGCGTACGTCACCGCCGACGTGTCGTACCACCGGTTCTTCGAAGCGCTCGCGCCCGACGGAATGCCGCGCATCGCGCTCATCGACGCGGGGCACTACGAAACCGAGGCCCTCACCGAGCGCCTCCTCACCCACTGGCTCGCCGCCCGCTTTCCCGGCCTCACCGTCACGACCACGCGCCACCGCACCTCGCCGATGCGGACGTACGTGCGTAACGGTGGCCGGCCCTGAACTGCGGCACGGGGCAGCACTCATGATTAATTCGCACGGTCCGGGCACCATCGCGCGCGGGGCGCGGTTAATTGCGGACGAGCCACCCACGCCCTCTCCCGCATGCCCACCACCGACGTCACCTCGAGCGTCGAGGAGCAGCTGAAAGCCCTCGTCCGTCTGCAGCACTTCGACAGCCGCATCGACCAGCTCAACAAGCTCCGCGGCGACCTCCCCGACGAGATCCGCGATCTCGAAGACGAGAAGGCTGGCCTCGAGACGCGCGTCGAGAACGCGAACACCGAAGCCCAGGAGAACGAGGCCCGCCGGAAGAAGCTCAAGCTCGACATGGCCGAGAGCGAGGCGCTCATCCGGAAGTACGAGGAGCAGCAGCTCCAGGTCCGCAACAACCGCGAGTACGACGCGCTCACGAAGGAGATCGAGGCGCAGCGGCAGCGAATCCAGGCGGCCAACGAGGAGACCGAAGAGCGTACGCAGCGCGACGCGGCCAACGAGGAAGCCGTCGCGGCGGCGAGGGAACGGCTGGCCGAGCTGGAGGAGATCCTGGTAGCGAAGCGGGCCGAGCTCGAGCGCGTCGTCTCCGACACCCGCCACGAGACGGAGGCGTACGAGGGGAAGCGCGAGGCCGCGCGCGAGCACATCGAGCCGCGCGTGCTCCGGGCCTACGACCGCCTCCGCCAGCGCGTGCGCGACGGCCGCGCCGTCGTCCCCATCGAGCGGGGCGCCGCGGCCGGGTACACCGTCCCGCCGCAGCGGCAGGTCGAGATCCGCCTCCGCAACCGCATCATCGTCAGCGAGCACGACGGCCGCATCATCGTCGACGACCAGCTTTACCGCGAGACGCTGGAGGCGCTGGAGCGCGAGGAGGGCTGAGGCGGCCGGGTGAAGCCTAGGGGGATTCCTGTGGAGCCCTTCGGGACCGCCCCGGGAGGCCGTATTTTTCAGGGCGAGCCGGCCGGACCGCCGCCTCGGGTTTTTTGCTCGGGGAGGAAAGTCCGAACACCGCAGGGCACCGTGCCCCGCTAACCGCGGGGGCACCCGGGCTGCGGCCCGGGCGACAGCAAGTGCAACAGAGAGCAGACCAGCCGATGGCCCCGGTTCGCCGGGGATCAGGTGATGGGTGAAAGGGTGGGGTAAGAGCCCACCGGCGCTCCCGGCGACGGGGGCGGCCAGGCAAACCTCACGGGGTGCAAGGCCAAGCAGTCCCGCTCCCCTTCGGGGGCTCCGCGGCCCGCGGAGAGCGTAGCTGGCGTGACGGGTAGGCCGCTCGAGTCTGCCGGCAACGGCAGACCCAGATAGATGGCGGTCGCGCCGCGCGCGGTCCGGCGACAGCCGCCGCGGCGCACGGAATTCGGCTTACAGGCCGGCTCGCGTCGCCGCTTTACTCTACGGCGCCCTCTTCGACCACGGAGAGGGCGCCGCCTTATTTCCAGGGCTCCCCTCGTCGGGGACGCAGAGCATCCCCCGAACAAAAAAAGGCCGCGTACCCAGCGGATACGCGGCCTAAGGGGGGAGCCGAGACGGCTACTGCCCCTGCGGAGGCGGCGTGGGCTGCGCCGGGGTAGCCGGCGAGGCGTTCGGAACGGGCGTCGAGGCCCCATTGCCTGCGGGGTTGGGGGCCGGGGTGCTCGCGGGCGGGAGGGCCCCCGGCGCCTGCGTCCCCGGGGCCGCCGTTCCCGGGGCCGACGTGCCGGGCGCCTGCGTGCCGGGCGCGGCGGGGGCGCCGCTCCCCTGGAGGATGCTCCGCCGCGCGTCGTCGGGGCCGGCGAAGAACGAGGCGAGGAGGCAGAGGACGAGGAGCGACGAGCCGAGCGTCCACGTCGCCTTCTCGAGGAAGTCGGGCGCCTGGCGGGCGCCGAGGATCTGCTGGGCCTGGCCGCCGGCGGCGATGCCGGCGAGGCCGCCGCCCTTCCCGCTCTGGAGCAGGACGGCGAAGCAGAGCAGGACGGCGATGAGTCCGATGAGGATGACGAGGACGACGAACATGGGAGAAGCGGACGGCAGGCGAAAGCGGGGCCGAAAGTACGGCTGCCTCCGGCCGGGGTAGCCCAAGCGGCCGTGAAATCGCGCTAGCGCGCGCGGGCGTCGAGGTGGGCGGCGGCGAGGAGGAGGGCCACGCAGCTCTTCCCGTCGAGGATCTCGCCGCGCCGCGCCATGGCCACCGCCTCCGCGAACGGCATCCGGACGGGCACGACGAACTCGTCCTCTTCGAGCCTCCCCTCAACCTCGCTCAGGTCCTCGGCGAGGAAGAGGTGGATCACCTCGTTGCTGTAGCCGATGCAGGGAAACGTCTGCCCGAGGGACGTGAAGCGGCCCGCCCGGAGGCCCGCCTCTTCCCCTAGCTCCCGCTGTGCCACCGCCTCCGGCGCCTCGTCGCCTTTGTCGAGCTTGCCGGCGGGGACCTCCAGGAACTCCCGCTGCGGGGGGTAGCGGTACTGCCGGAGGAGCACGACGGTCCCGTCGTCGAACAGCGGCACGACGGCCGACGCGCCGGGGTGGTCGATCCACTCGCGGACCGACTCCGCACCGCCGGGCAGCGCCACCGTGTCGCGGTAGACCTTGAGCAGCACGCCGTCTAAGAGCTGCTCGCGGGACTTCAAGGTTTCGGTGAGGTTCATCCTAGAAAGGCCAAAGGGAGAGAGGGGGAAGCGGAGATTAGCTCTCGCGATCCACTCAATGGGCCGTCAGAGCCCGAACGAGAGCCCGACGTGCACCTTCCCCTGCCCCACCCCGATGTCGGGGTTAAGGGCGTACGTGACGGTGACGAGGCCGAGCGGGGTGCGGTACTGGAGCCCGAAGCCGTACCCGGGCAGCACACCCTCGAATGCCTCGAAGCCGGGGATGGCCGGGCGGCGGACGTACCCCACGTCGGTGAACACGAAGGCAAACGAGGTGGGATCGAGCTGGTAGCGGTACTCCACGAGCGCGCGCCCCGTGAGGTTGCCGAGGAACGCGTTCTCGTCGTACCCCCGAAGCGAGAGCGCGCCGCCGATGCGAAAGAGGTCGCCCTCGTCGAACGACGCTTCGTTCTCGTCACCCGCTGAGCGGCCGCCGAGGAGGACCGCCGCGTCGCCGCCGACGACGAGCACCTGCCGCCGGAGCGTGGGCACGTACGCGCGCGCCGCCGCGATGAACCGCTGCTGCCGGACCGACACCGGCTCGAACACGTCGCCGGAGTCGGGATCGGGGAGCGTGCGGCGGCGGAACCCCTGCTCGAGGAGGGCCTCCACGTCGAGCCCGCGCCGGGGGTTGAGTAGCGCGTCGACGCGGCGGAAGCGGAGGCCCACCCCGCCGAAGACGGCATTCGAGGCGGCTACGAGCGGGCGGCCGTTCACGAGACGCGCCCCGCGCGGGCCCGGCGCGACGACCTCGCGGCTCGCGGCGGCGAGCACCTCCAGCCCCGGCGCCACGCGGTACCCCCCCTCCACGCGGTAGCGCTGCCGCGAGAACGTCGAGTCCTGCCCGTACCCCTCGAACCGGCCCTCCGCACGGAGCGGGAGCCCCAGCACGAATGGGTCGGCGGCGCGCACCTCCACCGACGTGACGAGCCCCGGGTTGCGCACGAGCCGAAGGCGGACGAGCCGGCCGGTCCCGAAGAGGTTCCGCAATTCCAGCAGCCCGTTCCCGACGAACGAGCCACTCCGACCCGGCCCTGAGGGGGGGAGGTAGCCCAGCACGAGGTCGAACGTGCCCGGCTCCGCCTCGCGCACGGGCACGAGAACCACCACCCCCCCGCTGTCGCCCGCCGCCAGCGAGGGCTCCCCTACCTCCTCGAAGATGCCCGCCTCTTCGAGCGCGCGTCGGATGGCGACGGGATCGAACGCGTCGAGCGGGGCGCCGGGCGTGAGGTCGGCTAGCCGCGCGGCGAAGCGCGCCGAGGTCCGCCGGGCCCCGCTCAGCTCCAGCCGCTCCAGCGTAAGCACGGGCCCCTCATCCACGAGGAAGCGGACGTGGACCTGGGGCTGCGCAGCGAGGTCGAACGAGAGCGTGGGCCGGACGCGTGTGAGGGGGCGTCCCGCCCGCTCGAACGCGATGAGCAGACTCGCCACGTCGCGCTCTAGTGTGGCCCGCTCGAAGGGACGCCCGGGCCGCGTTTCGAGAGCGAACCGCAGCCGCTCCACGTCGAGCGTGACGACGCTGTCGAGCGTGACGGTCGCCACCGTCGCGCGGGGACCGGGCGTGGCGTAGAGCACGGGTCCTTCGGCCGTCCGCCTGACGGAGTCGGCCCGGGCGAGGAGGTAGCCCTCCTGCTGGAGGTGAGCGAGGGCGAGGGCCGCGGCGACGTCGTGGGAGTCCGGAGGGACGGCCCGGGGCGGCGTCCACGAGGCGGGGGCACCGTCCACGACGAGCCGCCAGGGCTGCGCCAGGCCTGGCGGGGCCGCGACCGAGAGGAGCAACGTGGCAAGGGTAGCCTGAACCACCGGCCGTATCTTGCCTGCGCCCGTCGCCCGCTTCCCCATGCGCCTCCTTCCGGTGTTGCTGATCGCTCTGTTCGCGTTGGCCGCGCGGAGCACCGTTGCGCCCCAGCCCGGCCCGCATACGGAGGGGGGAGCCAGTCGTTCCGGAGGGGCGTCGTTCGGCCTCCCGGGGGATACGCTACACTACCAGGTGCGGGCAGGCGCGCCGCTCCTCGTGAGCCTGCCCGAAGAGGTGCGTGGCTCGGAGGCATCGTACCAGCTCCTTCACGCGCCCGCGCTGAGCTGGCTCGTGGACCGCTCTTTTGCCTGGACGACGCACCCCTCGGAGCGCGGCATCCTCCCCATCCTCATCGAGCGCCGCCCCGCGCGCGGGGCGCTCGACACCCTCGTCCTTCTCGTCGAGGTCGTCCCCGGTGAGTGACGGACGGGCGGGACAGGACCTCGCGGAGCGCCTGCTCGGGGAGGTGACCGACAGGCACCGCGCGCGCTTCCGGGAGGACCTCCCCGCGTGGTTCGAGCGGCACCGCCGCCCGATGCCGTGGCGCGAGGCCACGTTGAACGGGCGCCGCGACCCGTACCGGATCTGGCTCTCGGAGGTCATGCTCCAGCAGACCCGCGTGGATCAGGCGCGCCCGTACTTCGAGCGCTTCCTCGCCGCCTTCCCTACGGTCGAAGCGCTCGCAGCGGCACCGCTCGATCAGGTGCTGAAGCTGTGGGAGGGGCTAGGCTACTACTCCCGCGCGCGGAACCTCCACCGTGCGGCGCAGGCCATCGTAGACCGATACGGCGCGCAGATCCCGGAGACCGAAGATGCCATCCGCGCGCTCCCCGGCGTGGGACCGTATACCGCCGCCGCCGTGCTCTCGCTCGCGTACGACGTCCCCCTCGCCGTGCTCGACGGGAACGTGATCCGTGTGCTCGCGCGCGTCTTCGCCGTCGAGGCCGACGTGCGGCAGGGCCCTACGCGCGCCGCCCTCCAGTCCCTCGCCGATGCGCTCCTCGACCCCGAGCACCCGGGCCGCTTCAATGAGGCGCTCATGGAGCTCGGCGCGACGGTGTGCACGCCGCGCCGCCCGGCCTGCCCGCGCTGCCCGCTCCGGCCCGTCTGCGCCGCGGCCGCCCAGGGCCGCCAGGAGGGATTCCCCATCGCGGCGAAGCGGCGACCCGTACCGCACCACGACGTCGTCGTCGCGGTGATCGAGGACGATGCGGGGCGGTTACTCGTCCAAAAGCGACCGGTGGAGGCGATGCTGGGTGGGCTGTGGGAGTTCCCCGGCGGGAAGGCGCTGCCGGGCGAGCTACTGCCGGACGCGCTCCGCCGCGAGGTGCGAGAGGAGCTGGGCGTGGAGATCGAAGTCGGCGCTGCGCTCGCGCGGATCGAGCACGCGTATACCCACTTCACCATCACGCTGCACGCGTTCGCCGCGCATCTCTTGTCGGGCGAGCCTGTGCACCATGCCGGGCAACCCGTGCAATGGGTGTCGGCAGAGGGCTTGGCCGACCTCGCCTTTCCCCGCGCGAACCGCCGCCTGATCGACCTGCTCCAGGAGCGTCGGAAAGCCCCGACGCTGTTCTAGCGCGCAACGCTTCGACCGAAGCACCGTAGCTTGACTTCGTACCTCCCGCGCTGCCCGTGGACTGGATCGCCGAGCTCATCCCCTTCCTCATCGCGCTGATCTTCCTGTTGCTCTCTCGGGGGAGCAAGAAGAAGCAACCGGGGCAGCGGCAGCCGCTAGCCTCCTCCCCTTCGGCTTCGCCGAACACGCCCGCGGAGGGGTTCACCTCGTTCGAGTCGCTCGTTCAGCAGATCCGTGTGGCCGCCGAGCAGGCTCAGCAGCAAGCGGTGGAGCAGCAGCGGGCCGCGGAGGCCGCCCGCGCCCAACCAGTGCCACAGCGGAGGCGCGTGGAGAAGCAGGGGCGGCGCCGCCAGGCCGAGCGCTTCACGCCGCTCCAGCGCCCGCAGGGCCACCTCATCCACGACCCGAGCCACCTCGCCCGCCCCCTCGGCCCCGACGAGGAGTTTCATGCCATCGCCGCTGAGTCCATCGAGGCGCCGGTGCAGGAGCCCGTCCGCCCGGAGGGGGCCTTCGAGTTCCACGAGGTCGGCGCGTTCACGCACCGGCAGCACGGATTCGGGCCGGACAACCCCCTCGCCGAGCCGCTGTTTACGACGGGCGTGGTCCCCGAACATGGGCTCCGCTCACACCAAGCGCACACGGCCGCCGACCCGCACGGGCTTACCCAGGGCGCGACTGCTTACTCGGCGCGCTCTTCCATCCGGGAGCAGTTCCAGCGGCCAGAGGCGCTCCGCGCGGCGTTCATCGCCAAGGAGGTGTTGGGGTCGCCCCGGTCCCGGCGTCGCCTCGGGCCATAAACGGACGGCCCGCTCTCGACGAAAGAGCGGGCGAATAAAGCGCGGAGCGAAGGCGGATCAGTACGCCTCTCCGGTCCCGCCTTTCTTGAAGAGGGCGGCCCCGATCACGCCGCCGATGGCGCCGACGATGGCCCCCATTACGACGCCTAGTACGACGGTGACGGCGGGGTTGCTGAACGTCTGCGCGATCGACATGGCCTGCTCGATCTCCTCCTCGCTCATCCCCTGCTGCTCGAGCTGCACCCGCGCCGCCTCCATCGGATCGGGGAACACGCCTGCTGCGAGCAGGGCGTAGCCGATGATCCCCCCGATGATCCCGGCGATCACCCCGGTAAGGGCGCCGATCCCCGCCCCCTGGCCCGCCTTCAGGGTAAGGTTATGCGTATTCGTGTAGTGCCACACCGCCACGAGCGGCCCGACAAAGATGAGCAAGCACGCGAGGATGCCCATCACGGGGTTGCCGGGCGAGTTGGCGCTGAGGAACTGGATGAGCAGGCTCAGGACGATGGAGACAAGCGCGCCGAGGAGGACGGAAGGGAACTTGTTAGGCATCGGAGAGGAGCGTTGAGGGAGCGTGTCGCCAAAGTACGGCTCGGCCCTCAATCACGAAGATGCCGCAGGCCCCCCCGCCGGTGGAGACGGGAGGGCGAGGGCCCGCGCGAACGTGAGCCCGGCGGCCAGCCCAAACACGAGGCCCGTCCCGAACCGGCTAGCGGGGGCGTTGCCCCACCAGCCGAGCGCGTCGAGGCTCCAGTCCAGTGCCATCGGGACGAGCGCGGCGAGCAGCCCCACCCGCACGGTGGCGCTGGACCAGCGAGAAGCCCGGAGGAGAGGAACGAGGAGGACGCCGAGCAGCAGGCCTCCGAGCACCCCTGTGCACCGGTGACACACGGCAAAGGGGACGCTTCCCACGGCGAACGACCGCGCTGGAAGCTGATGGCACACCGGGTCGAACAGCGCCATGAGGAGGGCGCGAGGGCCCTCGCCCACGAACGGGGGGAGCGCGAGGAGCCCCACGAGAAGCGCCGTCGGCGCGAGGGCTAGCCCCCACCCCGCCCACCGGAAGGCCGGCGCTCCTACGTCTGGGGGTCCGAATAGGGCGTTCACCGGGCGCTTTACCGAGTCTTTACAAGGAGCTTGGAATCCCACATCCGGGAGCCTGGGTTTATCTTAGCACTCTCACCGGGAGAGTGCTAGCCACCCTCCCTGTTCCCTAACCACCCTCAATCTACACGAGCACCCATGGCGACCACCATCCAGCCGCTCGCCGACCGCGTCGTCGTCAAGCCGCAGGAGGCCGAAGAGAAGACGGCCGGCGGCCTCTACATCCCCGACACGGCCAAGGAGAAGCCCCAGCGGGGGACCGTCGTCTCCGTCGGCCCCGGCAAGGTCGAGAACGGCACGCATGTCGAGATGACCGTGAAGGCGGGCGACACCGTTCTCTACGGGAAGTACGCCGGCACCGAGATCACCCTCGGCGACGAGGACGTGCTCATCATGCGCGAGTCCGACATCCTCGGCATCGTCTCTGAGTGACGCGCGGCCCCGTGAGCGCTTCGCCCTCCCCCCTCTGAAAGAACCCAACCTGAACGTACCATGCCCAAGCAAATCATCTTCGACGTCGAGGCCCGCGACGCCCTCAAGGCCGGCGTCGACGCGCTCGCGAACGCGGTGAAGGTGACGCTCGGCCCGAAGGGCCGCAACGTCATCATCGAGAAGAAGTTCGGCGCCCCCACCGTCACCAAGGACGGCGTGACCGTCGCCAAGGAGATCGAGCTCGAGGACAAGATCGCCAACGTCGGCGCGCAGATGGTTAAGGAGGTCGCCTCCAAGACCAGCGACGTCGCCGGCGACGGCACCACGACGGCGACCGTCCTCGCCCAGGCCATCATGAACCAGGGCCTCCGCTCCGTCTCCTCCGGCGCCAACCCGATGGACGTCAAGCGCGGCATCGACAAGGCCGTCGCCGCTGTCGTCGGCGAGCTCAAGAACATCTCCCGCGACATCGAGGGGAAGAACGAGATCGCCCAGGTCGGCGCCATCTCCGCCAACAACGACACCGAGATCGGCGACCTCATCGCCGACGCGATGGAGAAGGTCGGCAAGGACGGCGTGATCACCGTCGAGGAGGCGAAGGGGACCGACACGACGCTCGAAGTCGTGGAGGGGATGCAGTTCGACCGCGGCTACCTCTCCCCCTACTTCGTCACCAACCCCGACAAGATGGAGGCGGTCCTCGAGGACGCCCTCGTGCTGATCCATGACAAGAAGATCAGCCAGATGAAGGACCTCCTCCCCATCCTTGAGAAGATCGCCCAGATGGGGGCCCCGCTCCTCATCGTGGCTGAGGACGTCGAGGGCGAGGCGCTCGCCACGCTCGTCGTGAACAAGCTCCGCGGCACGCTCCGCGTGGCGGCCGTGAAGGCGCCCGGCTTCGGCGACCGCCGCAAGGCCATGCTCGAGGACATCGCCGTCCTCACCGGCGGCACCGTCATCTCCGAGGAGAAGGGGTACCGCCTCGAGAACACCACGCTCGACTACCTCGGCCGCGCCAAGCGCATCGTCATCGACAAGGACAACACGACGGTCGTGGACGGCGCTGGCGACGCGAGCATGATCCAGGCCCGCATCGGCCAGATCAAGGCGCAGATCGAGACGACCACCTCCGACTACGACCGCGAGAAGCTGCAGGAGCGGCTGGCCAAGCTCTCCGGCGGCGTGGCCGTGCTCAAGATCGGCGCCGCGACCGAGATCGAGATGAAGGAGAAGAAGGCGCGCGTCGAGGACGCCCTCCACGCCACCCGCGCAGCCGTTGAGGAGGGGATCGTCCCCGGCGGCGGCGTCGCCTTCCTCCGCGCGCTGAGCGCGCTCGACAACGTCGAGACGGTGCACGAGGACCAGGAGATCGGCGTCCGCATCGTGCGGCGCGCCCTCGAGGAGCCACTCCGCCAGATCGCCAACAACGCCGGGATGGAGGGCTCCATCGTCGTCCAGAAGGTGAAGGACGGCGAGGGCGCCTTCGGCTTCAACGCACGCACGGAGGAGTACGGCGACCTCATCCAGATGGGCGTCATCGACCCGACGAAGGTGGCGCGCACGGCGCTCGAGAACGCCGCCTCCGTGGCGGGCCTCCTCCTCACGACGGAGTCGGTCGTGGCCGACAAGCCGGAGAAGGAGAAGGCGATGCCGGCGATGCCGGGCGGGGGCATGGGCGACATGGACTTCTAAGCCAGGCCCACTCCTGACGCTACAGGGCGGCTCCCACAGGGGGCCGCCCTTATGCTTTGCGTAACGCCGAAGTTTTCCCTACTCTTACGCGTCCTCATCCGGCCGATTCGAGCAGCGCTCGATCCGGACCCGCCGCCTCGCGCGCTGCCAGGCCTATCGCTATGGCACTCCGCGCCTTCGCCCTCGCGCTCCTGTTCGCCTCCGCGCTCGGCGTCCACGCCCAGGGAACGATCTGCGTCAACCCCACTACGTTGCCGGGTTTAGAGGGCTGGTGGCCCCTCGACGAGGCCTCCGGCTCCACCGCCCAGGACCTCTCGATCCTCGTCGGCAGCTTCCCGAACCCCGGGACGACCATGCAGGGCGCGCTCGGCGCAGCCAACAGCCCGTCGGCCGTGCCGGGTCTCGTGTTCGGGGCGTATGACTTCCCCGGCTTCGCCGCCAACCCCATCGCCTACGTCGACGTCCCCTCACACCCCACGCTCAACTTTGGCACGGGCAGCTTCTCGGCCGACGCCTGGGTCCGCGTGGACTTCCCCGTTCAGCTCGACCTCTACCCCATCGTCGCCAAGTACGAAACCGCGACCGGGAGTGCCGTTGGGTTCGACTTCTTGCTCAATTTCCTGGGGGCCGGGCAGTTCCGCTTCATCCTCTACATCGCCGATGGGAGCCTAAGCCAGACGATCTTCAGCAATCCGTTCACGCTCACCGGAACGTCGTGGGTGTTCTCGGCCTTCAGCGTGGACCGTTCTGCCAATCAAGTCTCGTTCTTCGGCGGCCCGAGTGGGGCCACGCTCCTCCCCCTGGGGACGTTCCCCCTCACGGTGACGGGCAGCGTGAGCAACGCGGCGTCGGTCTACTTCGGCCGCAGCCCCGTTCATAACGACTGGCCCCTCCTCGGGGGGCTGGACGAGCCGGAGCTGTTCCGCGCTGCGGTTCCGCCACCCATCTTTCAGGCGCTCTACAACGCCGACGCCCTCGGGAAGTGCAGGAAGATCCTCCCGTCGGAAGAACCGAGCGAGCCGCCCGACGGCTTCCGCCTCGAGGCGCCCCGCCCGAACCCGTCCGCTGGCCAGACGACGCTCACGTTCGTGCTGCCGGAAGCCGCCCATGTGCGGCTCTCGGTGTACGACGTGCGGGGCCGAGAGGTCGCCGTCTTGGTGGACGGGCTCCGCTCTGCCGGCACGCACCATGTGGTGTGGGATCCACGGCGGGTCCCGGCGGGGGTCTATGCGGTTCGCCTCGCCGGGAACGGGCTCGCACGGGAGCAGCGCGTGACGGTAGCGAAGTGAGGGGCGGGCGGTCCCGAGACGTGTCCCTTCACCCTCCGCGCTGCTCCAGTTGCCGTGCCAGCGCGCGCTCGATCTCCTCTTCGGGAGTCAGCGGCGCGGCCGATTCCCGGCGGTACGCGCGGAGGAGGTCCTGGGTACGCGCTTCGGCGTCATGCTTGGCGAAGCGCTGGAGCCACGATGCACCCAGCTGGAGGTGGTAAACCACCAGCACGAGGCCGGCCGCGATAGAGACGACGCCGAGGACGATGAAAACGGGGCCCACGTTCACAACCACATCGGTCGGATTCCTTCCCGTATCGGCCGCTCACCGCCGCCATAAAACCCGATCTCCGGCCAAGTCGCCCTCGGACGTGCCCTGAGTACCTTGCGCCGCCTCTTGCACGCGCCGACATGCCTCCCGCACAGCGACGTTTCACCCGCTACGCGTGGGGCGTCCTCGCCTACACCGTCGTCGTCATCCTGTGGGGCGGGTATGTACGGGCGTCCGGTTCGGGCGCGGGGTGCGGGAGCCACTGGCCGCTATGCAACGGCGAGATTATCCCTGACTCGCTCGCGGCGCCTACCCTCGTGGAGCTCGGGCACCGCGTGTCGAGCGGGTTGCTGGGCATCCTCGTCCTGGGGATGATCGTGGCCGCGTTCCGCTGGTACCCCCGCCAGTCGGCCGTGCGGTACGCCGCCGTCGCCGTCGGGGTGTTCACCGTGATCGAGGCGCTCATCGGGCGGGGGCTAGTACAGTTCGGGTACGTCGGGCTGGACACCCGCATCGAGCGGGCGTACTGGATGGCCGGGCACCTCGCGAACACCTTCCTCCTCCTCGCGGTAGCCACCTTGACGGGGTGGCTGGCCTCCGACGCGCGGCCGCTACGCTGGGGTAGGCACGGCGCCATCCGCACCGGCGTGGCGGCCTCCGTGCTCGCCATGCTCCTCCTCGGCGTGAGCGGAGCGGTGACGGCGCTGGGCGACACGCTCGCGCTCGGCGGACTAGACCCCGCGGAGCACCCGACGGTCGCGGCCCTCGTGGGGCTTCGGATCTTCCACCCCCTCCTCGCCGTCGCGGTGGTGCTCCTCTTCCTCGCGACCGTGCTCCTCGCACGGAGGCGCGGGACGAGCCCCGGGGCGATGCGGTGGGGCCGCCTCGTCGCCGTGGGCTTCGCGCTCCAGCTCGGGGTGGGGCTCGTCAACGTGGAGCTTCGCGCCCCCATCACGGTGCAGCTCATCCACCTCCTGCTTACCGACTTGATCTGGATCGGCCTGATCCTGTTCGCCGCAGAGACCCTCACGGCGGAACGAGAGCCGGTAGGAGCCGTGGCGAGACCTCATTCGCCTTCCGAGGTGGACGCCTCCCCGGGGGTCTCATAGCCTGACTCCTTCTTTACCCCCCTCTACATGGACCCCGCCGAGTTCCGCGCCGCCGGCCACCGCCTCATTGATGAGCTCGCCAAGTACCTCGACCACGTCGAGGAGCGGCCGGTCTTTCCCGACGTCGAGCCGGCCACACTGCATCGCCTCTTCGATGAGCCGATGCCGGGGGCTGGCGCCCCGCTCGACACCGTCCTCGACGAGCTGAACGAGAAGCTCCTCCCCTACTGCACGCACGTCAGCCACCCCGGCTACTTCGGCCTCATCACACCGACGCCAACGCCCGCCGGGATTCTCGGCGACCTCCTCGCTTCGGCGCTGAACCAGAACGTC
The DNA here is from genome assembly GCA_035628035.1 of Rubricoccaceae bacterium. Classification (GTDB taxonomy): domain Bacteria; phylum Bacteroidota; class Rhodothermia; order Rhodothermales; family Rubricoccaceae; genus DASPKS01. The sequence goes on along the minus strand of DASPKS010000228.1, from coordinate 4,604 downwards.
GGGGCGTACAGCATCGGCCCCTCGGCGGTGGCACTGGAACGGCGGACGGTCCGCTGGCTGACCGACCTCGTCGGCTACGACGCCCGCGCGGGCGGCAACCTCACGAGCGGCGGCACGATGGCCCACTTCATCGGGCTCAAGCTGGCGCGCGACTGGGCCTCCGGCGACCGCACCCAGCACGAGGGCGTCACCGAGCGGTGGGCCGTCTACACCTCCGAGGAGCGGCACGTCTCCGTCGACAAGGCGGTGGACGCCGTCGGCCTCGGCCGCGACAGCCTCCGCGCCCTCCCGACCGACGACCGCTTCCGTCTAGACCTCCCTGCCCTAGAATCGGCCATCACCGAGGATCGTCGGAAGGGCATTCGCCCGATGTGCATCGTCGGGATGGCGGGGACGACGAACATCGGGACCGTAGACGACCTCGCCGCGCTCCGGCGTATCGCCGACCGCGAGGGGATGTGGCTCCATGTGGATGCGGCCTATGGCGGCGGCGTGCTCCTCTCGGAGGAGTTGCGACCGCTCCTCGCGGCCCTCGCCTTGGCCGACTCCGTCGTCCTCGACCCCCACAAGTGGTTCTACGCCCCGCTCGACGCCGGCGCGATCCTCGTCAAAGAGGAGGCGCGGCTGACGGCGTCGTTCGGGATCGCGCCGCCCTACCTCACCGACCGCACCGACGAGGCGGGGGAGCGGTACAACTACTACGTGCATGGGTTCGAGCAGTCGCGGCGGTTCCGCGCGCTCAAGGTGTGGATGGCGCTCAAGCGCTACGGCGCCCGCGAGGTCGGTCGGTGGGTCGAGGCCAACGTCGCCCTCGCCCGGCGCCTCCACGACCTCGCCGCCGACGATCCCGATTTCGTGCCCGCCACCGAGCCGCCGATGTCGGCCGTGTGCCTCCGCTTCGCGCCGGTCGGCCTAGAGGAGTCCGTGCTGGCGCCGCTCCACGACCGCGTCGCCCGGCGCATCCAGGAAGGAGGTCGGTACTGGATCTCGACGACGCAGATGAAGGGGCGCACGTGGTTCCGCGTGAACCCCGTCAACTTCCGCTCGCGCGGGGAACACATCGAGGGGCTGTTCGCCGACCTCCGTGCGGCGTGCGCGGAGGCCGGGGCCAACGTCTCCGTGTCCGGGAGTGCGTCGTGATCCAGACACGTTGTAGGATTCCTTCCCGTTCTCTACTTTCAACGTACTCCGTTCTCCTTCTCCCCCCGCCCGATGGAATTCATCGAGATTGGCTCTCTCGCACTCGCCGTGCTCGGTTCGCTGGTGGCCCTCCTGAGCCGTTCCCTGAAGGGAGGTTCGCCAGCAGGCTTCACCACGTTCAGTGACGGCGCCTCCGGGAAGGGGATCCTAGGCGGGTTCGCTCTCCTCGTGCTGGCGTACGGTGCCTTCGTCGTCGTGAGCTACTGGGACGAGATCGTTCGTAACTCGGCCGACGCGACGTACCTCGCGGGGTTGGCGCTCTCGATGGTCGCCGGCATGTTCGTGCAGGTGATGACCTCGAACTACAAGGCTGGCAAGCCGCTGCTGGACGTGACGGCCTCCGATCTCCTCCTCCCGCTCCTCTTCTCCATCGTGGTATTCTATCCCATCTGGGCCTTGACGCGGGAGTCGGAACCGGGCTTCTTCGGGATCTACGCGGCGTTCCTCAACGGGTACTTCTGGCAGCGCATCGTGGAGGCGGCCAAGCCGCCGGGGCCGAACCCGGGGCCGAACCCGAACCCCCCGCCGCCGAACCCGCCCCCCGGCGCATAGCGCGGCCGCGCCCCTCGACTCAGCGGGGACGCCTCACCGTCCCACGATCTCGGCCTTGAAGCGCTCCGCGAGCGCGTAGGCGGCCTCGGGCGTGGGCGCCTCGGCGTAGACGCGCACGATGGGCTCGGTGTTGGAGCGCCGGAGGTGCACCCACCCCTCGGGGAGGTCCACCTTCACCCCGTCCTCCGTCGAGACGCGCGCGCCCGCCTGTCCTTCGTAGCGCGCGGCGAGGTCGGCCAGCGCCCCCTGCGCGTCGAACCCGTCGGCGAGCGGCAGCTTGTGCTTGGCGAGGTGATAGACCGGGTAGCCCGCCCGGACCTGCGCGAGCGGCTGCCCCGTCTCGGCGAGGTGCTGGAGGACGAACGCCGCGCCGACGAGCGCGTCTCGGCCATAGTGGAGGTCGGGCAGGATGACGCCCCCGTTCCCCTCCCCGCCAATGACGGCGCCGACCCGCTGCATGAGCCGGACGACGTGGATTTCCCCAACGGCGCTGCGGTGGACCTCCTGCCCGTACCGCGCCGCCACGTCGTCGAGCGCGCGGCTGGAAGAGAGGTTGGTCGCTACGGGGCCGGGCTTCTTCGAGAGCAAGAAATCGGCCGCCACCACCTGCGTCAACTCCTCGCCAAACCACCCGCCGCCGTCCTCCACCAGCGCGAGGCGGTCGGCGTCGGGGTCGACGGCGAAGCCGAGGTCGGCGCCGGTGTCGCGCACATAGTCCATGAGCCCGCCGAGGTGCTGGGGGAGCGGCTCGGGGTTGTGCGCGAAGCGCCCCGTGACGCCTTCGTTGAGCACGTCCACCGTCTCGACGCCGAGCGCGAAGAGCAGCTTCGGCAGGGCGAACGCGCCGACCGAGTTGATCCCATCCACGACCACGCGGAAGCCCCGCGCGCGGATCGCTTCGGGGTCGATATACGGGAGGGCCAGGATGCGCTCGATGTGATAGGTGAGCGCGTCGTCCTCTCGCAGTTCGCCGATGCGCTCGTGGCCGACGGTGTGCGCGGCAACGCCCCGCTCGGCGAGCGCGTACACCTCCTCCATCTCGCCCGCATCGAGGAACTCGCTCGACGCGCTGAGGAGCTTGAGCGCGTTCCACTCGGCGGGATTGTGCGAGGCCGAGAGGATGACAGCGCCCGCGGCCTCGTGCTTCAGCACCGCCATCGCCACCGTCGGCGTCGTCGCCAGCCCGAGGTGCACGACGTCGCAGCCAGCCGCCTGGAGCGTGGCCGTGACGAGGCGCGCGCACACCTCGCCCGTCGTGCGCCCGTCGCGCCCTACGACGACGGTGGGGCGCTCTTTCTTCGTCCGGCACCAGGCGCCGAAGGCGGCCGTGTAGCGGACGAGCACCTCGGGGTCGAGGCCGTCGCCGAAAACGCCGCGGATGCCGGAAATGGAGGCGATGAGGGGCATGGGGCGAGCCTGTGGAGGCGCGCAAGCTATCACCCGCTGACTGCGCGGCGTTCTCGCGGTTTATTGACGGAACGCCCCCCGGGATCGGCGTTGATTACGCCCTGCTCCGGCCTCCCCCCGATGCGCCCGCTTCTTGCTTCGCCCGCCGCCGACCTCGCGCCCTCGCCCTCCGTGCGCGCGCGACTCGCCGACCTCCGGGTGCTGCTGAAGCCGGGCATCGCCGGGCACGTGGTCTTCGCCGCGGCGGCGGGCTACCTCCTCGGCGTCGAAGGGGCCGTGGACTGGCCTACGCTGGTGGGCCTCCTCCTCGGCACGGCGCTCGCCTCCGGCGGCGCGGGCGCGATCAATCACGCCGCCGAGGGCCGCTGGGACGCCCAAATGGAGCGGACGCAGCACCGGCCCGTCGCGGCGAACCGGGTACGGGCGCCTTTCGCCTTCCTCTATGGGATCGCGCTCACGGCCGCCGGTCTCGTCGTCCTCGCGCTCACGACGAACGCCCTCACGACGGCGCTGGCCGCCGCGACCGTCGGCGCCTACGTGCTCGTCTACACCCCCCTCAAGCGGCGGACGTGGTTGAACACCCTCGTGGGCTCCGTGCCCGGCGCGCTCCCTGCGCTGGGTGGGGTGACGGCCGCGACGGGGGCCATCGGCGCCATCGGCTCGGTAGTGTTCGGGATCCTCTTCCTCTGGCAGCTCCCCCACTTCTACGCGCTCGCCTGGACGTACCGAGCCGACTACGCGCGGGGCGGCTTCCGGATGCTCCCCGTCGTCGAGCCCGACGGGCGGGCGACCGCGCGCCACGTGCTGGTAGCCTCCCTCCTGCTTCTCGTCGTGGGCCTGCTGCCGACGGCGCTCGGCCAGGCCGGCTGGCTCTACTTCGTCGGGATGGCCGCCCTCGGGACGGCGTTCACGCTGCCGGCGTTCTCGTTCCACGCCGAGCCCACCGACGAGCGCGCGCGGCGGCTCTTCCTCGCGTCGGTGGTCTACGTCCCCGCCTTCCTCGCGCTCATCGTGGTGGACTTCCTGCTCCGCTAGAGGGACGACCGCTCGAAGCTTTTGCCGACGGGGTTGAACGGATCGGGCAGGCTCCTATCTTCGGTGCCTCACCCTACGCCGAAAGGAAAAGGAATGCGTCTGCCCCTCACTCTCCACCTGCTGAACGTCCGGGCCCTCGTTCTGCTTGTGTTCACTGCCCCGATTCTGCCAGGATGCGCGACGCCCTACCGCGCCATCGAAGCCTCGGAGGTCATCTATGCGGGCGGGCAGGAGTCGAACGGGCTCACCTTCACATATCGCTACAACGTGATGAGCGAGGCAGGCAGCGGGCGCTATGCCCGGAGGGCGGAGCGGCGCGGCATCTACCCCGTGGCGGTTCGCGTAACCAACGGGACCGATACCCCTGCTGTGCTCGCCCTCAACACGGTGTCGGTGCGCACGGGGGAACA